>NZ_JBQVMV010000023.1:0-36716 GCF_052435475.1 Aliihoeflea sp. | reverse complement strand
AAAAACCCTATGCCCGGGGGGGCCGCTCTTTTGGCCAATGGGGTTTTTTTGGGGGTTTTGCTCTGGGGGGGGGGGGGGGGGTAACGCAGCGGCGCCCCCTCCACCGCCTCCGGCGGTCCCCCTCCCCCGCAAACGGGGGAGGATCAGGTCGTGGGCGGCCTCGACTTTGGCTCTTCCATTGCGAAGCGGGAGAGGAGGACCGTTGGATGGGGCGTCGCCCGCCTCTCTTACGTGCCCGACTTGTTTTCGACCGGGCGGCTTTCGTCGACGGTCCATTCGGCCATCGAGCCGTCATACATGGCGGTCTGCTTGTTGCCGAGGACTTCGGAGAGGCCGAACCAGGCGATCGAGGCCCAGTGGCCGGTGTTGCAGAAGGCGATGTTTTCCTGATCCTTGGCGAGGCCGACGGCGGTCGACAGGGCCTCGACGGTTTCGGGCCGGGCGAAGGTCGCGTATTCGGCGCTGTAGAGCTTGGAGTGCTCGATGTTTACCGCGCCGGGAATGGTGCCTTCGGTGCGCACGACCGGGCTCTTCGACTTGCCTTCATACTGCTCGGCCGGGCGGCCGTCGACGAGGGTGACGCCGGCGTCAAGCGCGGCCTGGACTTCCTCGGTCGTGGCGAGGATGTCGTCATTGATCTCGGCGGTGAACTCGGCCGCTTCCGGCGTTGCCGCCTCGGCGACGCGCGGCAGGCCGGCGGCGTCATACTGGCGCCAGCCGCCGTCGAGGATCGAGACGGCGTCGTGGCCGAGATGCTTGAACGTCCAGTAGACGCGCGTCGCGCCGCCGAACTCGGACGAATCGGTGCCCCAAGGCACGATGACGACATGGTCGTCATTGTCGATGCCGAGCGAGCCGATGAGCGCTGTGATCTGGTCCAGCGGCGGAAGCTGGCCGGGAACGCCCTCCTGCTCGGTGCGCCAGCCGGCCGAGGCATAGGGCGCGACGACGGCGTTTTCGATATAGGGCGTTTCGCCGAGGTCGGTGCCTTCGATCTCGTCGCGGATGTCGAGCACGACGACGTTCTCTCCGCCGGCATTGGTCTTCAGCCATTCGGCGGTGACGAGCGGGGTCACATCGTTGGTTTGGGCGAAGGCGGGCGCGGCGGCGCCGAGTGCAAGGGTCATGGCCAGAGCTGCGATGCGCATTGCCGTCTCTCCTGAAAAAGTGGAATTTCCAGGCTCAATATAAGCGATGCAACGGCGCGGAGAGGGGTATGCGCCGTTCAATCTGCCGGCGACACCGAGAATTTCGATCCGATTATCGGCTCGATTTGGAAATTGTTTTCCAACTCAGATGATTCAGCGCGGCGGAGCGGAGCTTTCGCGGGCGACGAGCTGGACGGGCAGGATATCGGATGCACCGGTGGCGCTGCCATTTTCGCGGCCTTCGGCGATGAGCGCCAGAAGCTTGCGCGCCGCCGTCTCGCCGATCAGGGCGCGAGGCTGCGCGATGGTGGTGAGCGAGGGGACGAAATGGGCGGCGATCTCGATGTCGTCAAAGCCGACGACCGAGACTTCGTCCGGTACGCGCACGCCCTTGTGGTGCAGTTCGCCGATGAAGCCGCAGGCCATCGCGTCGGAGGCGCAGAAGACAGCCGTCGGGCGGTCGTTCAGGGCCAGCCAGGCATGGGCGGCGGCGGCGCCGGAGGCGAGCGAAAAGTCGCCGTCGAAGAACCAGTCCTGCCGGATCGCAAGGTCGAGTTCGGCGAGCGCGGTACGGGCGCCCTTCGCCCGCGTGATGGTCAGGATGTTGTCGGGCGGGCCCAGTAGATGGCCGATGCGCGTATGCCCGAGATCGGCCAGGTGGCGGATGGCGAGCTTTGCGCCTTCCTCATTGTCGATCGTGACGGTCGGGCGCGGGTCGGCGTCGAGCCATTCGCAGGCGAAGACGATGGGCGGGTGGTGGTTCGGCGTGTCGCCGGCCGACAGGACGTCTTCGGGCAGGTTGGCGTCGAGCACGATCAGGCCGTCGGCGCGGTTGTTGTGGAGATAGTCGAGAATGCGGTGTTCGGCATTCGGCGCCTGTCGCGTATCGGCGATGAGGACGTTGTAGCCGGACGTCGCCATGGCGAAGGTGATGCCCGACAGAATCTGCGAGAAGAACGGATTGGCAAGGTTCGGCACCAGCACGACAATGCCGCCCGCCTGACGGCGGCGCAGATTGCGCGCGGCGTGGTTGACCCGGTAGCCGGTTTCCTCGATCGCTTTCAGGACGATGGCGCGCGTATCGGCCGAGACGCGATCCGGCGCGGACAGCGCGCGGCTGACGGTGGCCGTGGAGACGCCCGCGGCATCCGCCACGTCCCTGATCCTCGGACTGTTCTGGGCAAACCCCTTCATCTTCTCTCCCGCCCTCATATGAGAGGGCTTGTGCAAGGCTTCGCCGCACTTGGCAATCGGCGATTTCAGCGGCGCGACGAAAGCCGCTTGTAATCCATTACATTCTCTGTTTTAGTTTCATGCAATCGATTACATCGCTGCAATGCAGCAGTTTTTACGCTGCATGAGCGAAAAATCGGCAGACGGGCGTGGAGGCGTCCGGGAGGAGAGGCATGAAGACGATCAAGGGCCCAGCGCTCTTTCTGGCGCAGTTCGCAGGCGACGAAGCGCCGTTCAATTCCTGGGATTCGATCACCAAATGGGCGGCCGACACTGGCTATGCCGGCGTGCAGGTTCCAAGCTGGGACGCGCGCCTGATCGATCTCGACAACGCCGCATCCTCCAAGGATTATTGTGACGAGTTCGCGGGCAAGGCGCGCGAGAACGGCGTCGAGGTGACAGAACTCTCGACCCATCTGCAGGGCCAGCTCGTCGCCGTCCACCCGGCCTATGACGAAGGCTTCGATGGCTTCACCGTCCCCGCGATGCGCGGCAACCCCAAGGCGCGGCAGGAATGGGCGGTTGATCAGGTGAAGAAGGCGCTAACCGCGTCAAAGCACCTCGGCATCGGCGCGATGGCGTCCTTCTCCGGCGCGCTCGCCTGGCCCTACATGTATCCGTGGCCGCAGCGCCCGGCGGGTCTGATCGAGACGGCGTTCGACGAACTCGCGCGGCGCTGGAAGCCGATCCTCGACCATGCCGACGAATGCGGCGTCGACATCTGCTATGAGATCCATCCGGGCGAAGATTTGTTCGACGGCACGACCTTTGAGATGTTCCTCGAACGCGTCGGCAATCACCCCCGCGCGAACATGCTCTACGACCCGTCGCACTATGTCCTTCAGTGCCTCGACTATCTCGACAATATCGACATCTATGCCGAGCGCATCCGCATGTTCCACGTCAAGGATGCGGAGTTCAATCCGACCGGGCGGCAGGGCGTCTATTCCGGCTTCCAGCCCTGGGTGAACCGCGCCGGCCGCTTCCGCTCGCTGGGCGACGGACAGGTCGATTTCGGCGCGGTGTTCTCCAAGCTGACGGCGAACGATTTCGACGGCTGGGCCGTGGTCGAATGGGAATGCTGCCTCAAACATCCCGAGGACGGCGCGCGCGAGGGCGCGGAGTTCGTCAAGAGCCACATCATCCGCGTGACGGAAAAGGCGTTCGACGATTTTGCCGATGGCGGCACCGACGAGGCGGCCAATCGGCGCATGCTGGGGCTCGGCGCATAATGGCGATCACCGGAACCTCCGAAAAGCGCGCAGGCCCGATCCGGCTCGGCATGGTGGGTGGCGGCAAGGACGCGTTCATCGGTGCGGTGCATCGCATCGCCGCGCGCATCGACGGCGAGTTCCAGCTCGTCGCCGGCGCGCTTTCCTCGACGCCGCAGCGGGCGCTGGAATCCGGCCGTGCGCTGGGCCTCGACGACAAGCGCATCTATGGCTCGTTCCGCGACATGGCTTCGCGCGAGGCACGGCGCAAGGACGGCATCGAGGCGGTCGCCATCGTCACGCCGAACCACATGCATTTCCCGATCACGCGAGAATTCCTGAAGCGCGGCATCCACGTCATCTGCGACAAGCCACTGACCTCGACGCTGGCGGATGCGAAGAAGCTCGCGAAACTTGCCGGCGAGAGCGACGCGCTGTTCGTGCTGACGCACAACTATACCGGCTATCCGATGGTGCGGCAGGCGCGCGAGATGATCGCCAATGGGGACCTCGGCGCGATCCGCGTGGTGCAGGCCGAATATGCGCAGGACTGGCTGACGGAAGCGGCCGAAGAGACCGGCTCCAAGCAGGCGGCGTGGCGCACCGATCCGGCGCAATCGGGCGCCGGCGGCTCGATCGGCGACATCGGCACCCATGCGTTCAATCTCCTGTCCTTCGTGACCGGGCTGAAGACCGAGGAACTGGCAGCCGAGCTCCATCGCTTCGTGCCGGGCCGGCGGGTCGACGACAATGCGCATATCCTGCTGCGATTTTCCGGCGGCGCGCGCGGGATGCTGTGGTCGAGCCAGGTCGCGCCCGGCTGCGAGAACGGGTTGAAGCTGCGCGTCTTCGGCGACAAGGGCGGCATCGAATGGTGCCAGGAAGAGCCGAACAAGCTCTGGTTCACGCCGTTCGGTGAGCCGAAGCGCCTCATCACCCGCAACGGCGCTGGCGCGGGCGCGGCAGCGGCGCGCGTCAGCCGCATCCCGCCCGGGCACCCTGAAGGTTATCTCGAGGGCTTCGCCAATATCTATGCCGAGGCTGCCCGCGCGATCCGGGCGAAGCAGGCCGGCGAGGCCGTGCCGGCCGACGTCGTTTATCCGACCGTCGAGGACGGCGTCGAAGGGCTGAAATTCATCGACGCCTGCGTTCGTTCGTCGGCAAAGAACGGGAGCTTCGTCAAGCTGTGACCGGCACTCCGATCCTCGAAGCGCGCGACGTTTCACGGTCCTTCGGGCCGATCGAGGTGCTGCACGAGGTCGGGCTGGCGCTGCATGCGGGCGAGGTTCACGCGCTGATCGGCGAAAACGGCGCTGGCAAGTCGACGATGATGAAGATCCTGTCGGGCTATCTGGCGCCGACGAAGGGTGAATTGCTGCTCGACGGCAAGCCGGTCGCCTTTTCGTCGTCCGAAGACGCCGAGGACCAGGGCGTCATCCTCATTCATCAGGAATTCAACCTCGCCGAGCAATTGAGCGTCGAGGAGAACATCTTTCTCGGTCGGGAACTGAAGCGCGGCTTCTTTCTCGACAAGAAGGCGATGCGGGCGGAGGCGGAACGGCTTCTGTCCGAACTGGAGACGCGGGTGAGCCCCAATGCCCGCGTCTCCGACATCTCCGTCTCGGACAAGCAGATGGTGGAGATCGCCAAGGCTCTGTCGCGCAATGCGCGCGTGCTCATCATGGACGAGCCAACGGCGGTGCTGACCAATCGCGAGGCGGCGGTGCTGTTCCGCCAGATCGAGCGGCTGAAGGCGACGGGCACGGCGATCCTCTACACCTCGCACAAGCTCGATGAAGTGGCGAAGATCGCCGACCGGATCACCGTCTTCCGCGATGGTGCACGCGTCGCGGTGGCGGGCGCAGGCGAGATGAACGAGGACCAGATGGCGCAGGCCATGGTGGGCCGCGAACTCTCCAATCTGTTTCCGCCGAAGCACATTGCGGCGGATGGCGACACCGTGCTTTCGGTGACGAACTTTTCGGTGGAGAATATCGTCCACGACGCTTCCTTCGATCTGAAGCGCGGCGAGATCCTTGGCTTTGCCGGGCTCGTGGGGGCCGGCCGCACGGAACTGATGGAAGGGCTGATCGGCGTGCGGGACGCGCAGGGCCGGGTCGAGGTCGGCGGCAAAGATATTGCGATCGGCTCGGTTAAGGATGCGCGGCGGGCCGGCATCGTCTACCTGACCGAGGACCGCAAGGGGCGCGGCCTCGTGCTGACGCAGGGGATGCGCGAAAACCTGACGCTGCTCGCGCTCGACCGCTTCGGCCGGTATACGATCGACGCCAAGGCGGAAGACGCGGCGCTGACGAAGGCGATTTCCGAATTCGACGTGCGCGCGCCAAGCCGCGACATCCGCGTCGGCAACCTTTCGGGCGGCAACCAGCAGAAGCTGCTTCTGGCGAAAACCATGCTGGCCGATCCCGACATCGTCATCATCGACGAGCCGACGCGCGGCATCGACATCGGCACCAAGCAGCAGATCTACGAATTCATCCAGAAGCTCGCCGCCTCGGGCAAGAGCGTGATCGTCATCTCGTCGGAGATGGCCGAAATCATCGGGCTCTCGCACCGGGTCGTCGTGATGCGCACGGGCCGCATTACCGGCGTGCTTCAGGCTGACGAAATCAACGAGGACCAGATCGTGCGCCACGCAATGGGACTTGAAGGCAGGGCCGCAGCATGACCAGCGAAACCGCATCCGCCGCACCCGCCCGGTCGGGCCTGCGCATCGACTTCCACATCTGGGGACCGGTGATCGCGCTTCTGGCGCTGATCGCGCTCGGCGCATTCCTCAACCCGAATTTCCTCAGCTACGGCAACGTCACCAACGTTCTCGCGCGCTCGGCCTTTATCGGCATCATCGCGGTCGGGATGACCTTCGTCATCACGTCCGGCGGCCTCGATCTGTCGGTCGGCTCGATGGCGGCCTTCATCGCCGGGGTGATGATCCTGGTGATGAACGCGCTGGTGCCGTCGATGGGCGTCGGCTGGGGGGTGATCCTCGTCGGCATGGCCGCGGCGCTCGTCGTCGGGCTCGTCGCGGGCCTCGTCAACGGCCTCCTGATCACGCAGGCGCGGATCGAGGCCTTCATCGTCACGCTCGGCACGATGGGCATTTTCCGCTCGCTGATCACCTGGCTTGCAGATGGCGGCACGCTGTCGCTCGACTATGCGGTGCGCGAGGTCTACCGGCCGGTCTATTATGGCGGCATCCTGGGCGTCGCCTGGCCGATCATCGTCTTCGCGCTGGTCGCGATCCTGGGCGAGATCATCATGCGCAAGACGCCGTTCGGGCGGCACTGCGCGGCGATCGGCTCCAACGAGCAGGTCGCGCGCTATTCGGCCGTCCATGTCGACCGCGTGCGGCTGATGACCTACGTGCTGCTCGGCGTCCTCGTCGGCGTCGCGACCATCATGTACGTGCCGCGCCTCGGCTCGGCCTCGAGCTCGACCGGTGTCCTGTGGGAACTGGAGGCCATCGCCGCCGTCATCATCGGCGGCACGGTGCTCAAGGGCGGTTTCGGCCGTGTGTGGGGCACCGTCGTCGGCGTCCTCATCCTCAGCCTGATCGGCAACATCCTCAATCTCGCGAACCTGGTCAGCCCCTATCTCAACGGGGCGATCCAGGGCGTGATCATCATTTTGGCCGTCGTCCTGCAACGCCAGCGCAAGGCGGAACGGTGACGGGCAAAAGCGCTCGAAAAGCAGAGCTAACCAAGGGAGAGAGACCATGAAACAGAAAGCATTGGCCGGCGTATTGGCGCTCGGCGTCGCATTTGCCACCCCGCTCTACGCGCAGGACGCCGAGACGGCCGTGATCGGAGTCTCGATCCCGGCGGCGACGCATGGCTGGGCCGGCGGCATGAACTTCCACGCCCAGGCCACCATCGACGCGCTGGAAGAGCGCTACGAGAATCTCGATTTCGTCCTTTCGACGGCGTCCGATCCGGGCCAGCAGGTTTCCGACATCGAGGACATGATGGCGACGCGCAACATCGACGCGCTCGTCGTCCTGCCGTTCGAATCCGAGCCGCTGACCGGCCCTGTCGCGCGCGTCAAGGAAGCCGGCAAGTGGGTGACGGTCGTCGATCGCGGCCTTAGCCAGGAGAACATCGAAGATCTCTATGTCGCCGGCGACAATCCGGGCTTCGGCCGCGTGGCGGGCGAATTCTTCAAGGAGCGCCTGCCGGAGGGCGGCAACATCATCGTCCTGCGCGGCATTCCGACCACGATCGACAATGAGCGCGTCGAGGCCTTCGAGGCCGCCATCGAGGGCTCGGGCATCGAGATCGTCGGCATGGAGCACGGCAACTGGAACCGCGACGACGCCTTCGAGGTCACGCAGGATCTGCTGTCGCGCAATTCCGACGTCGTTGCCGTCTGGGCTTCGGACGACGACATGGCGGTCGGCGCCATCGAGGCGATCAACCAGGCGGGTCGCGAAGGCGAGATGTGGGTGCTCGGCGGCGCAGGCATGAAGGAGATGATCCAGCGCGTGATGGACGGCGACGAGATGGTTCCGGCCAACGTCACCTACCCGCCCGCGATGATCGGCACGGCGATCGAGCTCACCGCGCTCAACTTCGTCGGCAACGCGCCGGTTTCGGGCGAGTTCATCATCGGCTCGGTTCTGATCACCGGCGACAATGCCGAGCAGTACTACTATCCGGATTCGCCCTTCTAAGCTTTCCGAACACCGACAAGGATGGCGGCCCCGCGCGAGCGGGCCGCCATTTTTCTTGGCCTAGCGGAACATGCGTTCGGGGCCTGCCTGATGGATCACGGGACAGAGCGCGGGTTGATCCACGGGGCATGGCCTGTATAGAGCGCGGACTGTAACATTACGAGGATACCGAGCGTGGGCGACACGTCGAGCCAGACCGAACGATTTCCATTGAAGCCGATCCCGATCGCTGCCGGGCTTCTTCTCTTCTTCCTGCTTCTCTTTCTTCCCGCCCCCGACGGCCTTTCGGTCGAAGGCTGGCGCGTGGTCGCGGTGGCGAGCCTGATGATCGTCTGGTGGATCACCGAGGCGATCCCGGTGCCGGCGACGGCGCTGGCGCCGATCGCGCTGTTTCCGATCACCGGCGCGACGACGGGCGGTGCGGCGACGTCGCCCTATGGCGACCCGATCATCTTTCTCTTCATGGGCGGCTTCATCCTGGCGCTCGCCATGGAGCGCTGGAACCTTCACCGGCGCATCGCGCTCAACATCGTCGCACGCACCGGCAGCCAGCAGGGACGCATCGTCGCCGGCTTCATGCTCGCGACCGCCTTCGTGTCCATGTGGGTGTCGAACACGGCGACCGTCGTCATGATGCTGCCCGTCGCGCTTTCCGTGGTCGGCCTCCTGGAGGACGACACCGGCGAAGCGAAGTCGAAATTTCCGCTCGCGCTGCTGCTCGGCGTCGCCTACGCAGCCTCGATCGGCGGCGTCGCGACGCTGATCGGCACGCCGCCCAACGCGCTTCTGGCCGGCGCGCTCAACCAGACCTATGGCTACGACATCGGTTTCGGCCGCTGGATGATCATCGGCGTGCCCGTCGCGGTGGTGATGCTCCTGGCCGCGTGGCTGTTCCTGACCAAGCTGACGATCCGGCTGGACAAGGGCGAGGTTGCAGGCGCGGCCGAGCTCTTCCGGTCCGAGATCGCCAAGCTCGGCGCCTGGTCGGTGCCGGAAAAGCGCGTCGCCATCGTGTTCGTCGTCACCGCATTTGCCTGGGTGTTCCGCACCATCCTCGACGACTACATTCCCGGCCTCAACGACACGTCGATCGCCATCCTCGCCGCACTGGTGCTGTTCGTATTGCCGGCCGGCGACGGCAAGGGCGGCGCGCTCATCGAGTGGAAGCACGCGCTGCGTCTGCCCTGGGGCGTGCTGGTGCTGTTCGGCGGGGGGCTGAGCCTTGCCGCGGCGGTGACGTCGACCGGCCTCGACCAGTGGATCGGCGGACAGGTCGGCACGATCGCAGGCATTTTGCCGCTGATCGGCATCGTCGTCCTCGTTTCGGTGGTGATCCTGCTCCTGACGGAGTTCACCTCGAACACGGCGACGGCGGCGACCTTCCTGCCGCTGGTGGCCGCGCTCGCCATCTCGCTCGGCGAAAACCCGCTGATGCTGGCGGTGCCGGCTGCGCTCGCGGCCTCGATGGCGTTCATGCTGCCGGTGGCGACGCCGCCCAACGCGCTCGTCTTCGGTTCGGGCCATGTGACGATCCCGCAGATGGCGACGCAGGGCATCTGGCTCAACCTCGCCGCCGTGGTCGTCATCTCGACGCTGGGCTATGCGGTCCTGACGACGTTCTTCGGCGTCGAAGTCGGGTCGATCCCCGACTGGGCCGCGCGGGCGGAATAAACCAAGAAAAAGCCCGGCAGCGATGCCGGGCTTTTTCGTTTCTCAGGCGGATCAGGCCTCGACGGGCCAGCGCCAGAAATCCTGGCCCTCTTCGTTCAGGTGCCGGTTCAGCACCATCTTGTGAACCTCGTCGGCGCCGTCGACGAGGCGGGCCTGACGGGCGTAGCGGTAGATCCACTCGATCGCCGTGTCCTTGGAATAGCCGCGGGCGCCGTTGATCTGCAACGCCGTGTCGGCGGCCTGATGCAGCACGTTCGCCACCTGGATCTTGGCCATCGACACTTCCTTGCGGGCGAACGAACCCTGGTCCAGTGCCCAGGCGGCCTTCATCACCAGAAGCCGGGCGATTTCGATCTTCATGGCAAGATCGCCAAGCATCAACTGCACGCTCTCGCGATCGGCGAGGCGCTGGCCGAAACCTTCACGGCGGGCTGCATATTCGGTCGCGATCTCGACGCAGCGCTTGGAGAGGCCCAGCCACCGCATGCAGTGCGTCAGCCGTGCCGGCCCGAGCCGGATCTGCGTGACCTTGAGGCCGTCGCCCTCGTTCAGCATCACATCACGGGCCGGGATTTCGAGACCGTCGAAGGTGAGTTCGCAATGGCCGCCATGTTCTTCCGGCCCCATGATCTCGATGCGGCGGTCGATCTTCCAACCCGGCTGGTCGCGGTCGAACAGGAAGGCGGTGAGGCCCTTGCGCGGGTCGTCCGAGGTGCGGGCGAGAAGGATGAAATGCTGCGCCTCCTCCGCGCCGGTGATGAACCATTTGCGTCCCGAGACGACATAGGTGTCGCCCCGCCTTTCCGCCCTGGTCTGCATCATCGACGGATCGGAACCGGAACCCGGCGAAGGTTCGGTCATGGCGAAGGCCGAGCGTACCTTGCCCTCAACGATGGGCTGCAGCCAGCGCTCCTTCTGATAGGGCGTGCCGACCGCTTCCAGCACCATCATGTTGCCGTCGTCCGGCGCGGCGGAATTGAAGACGGCAGGGCCGAAGAGCGAGCGGTTCATCGCCTCGTAGCAGACCGCCATGCCCATGCGGCCAAGCTCCTGCCCGCCCGTCTCCTTCTTCAACTGGAGACACCAGAGGCCCTCGGCCTTCGCCTTCTCGCGCACGGCGTCGAGCACGTCGATTCGGATGTTCTCATGCGCATCGTAATTCGCGCGGTCCGCCTCGAGCGGCAGGACGTGCGCGTCGACGAAGGCGGCGATGCGACGGCGGTAATCCTCGACGCGGGGCGGGATGGTGAAGTCCATGGGCTGGGTCCTTGGAGCGAGACAACGGAAGCGATATTCCGGTGTCGATGAAAAAATCGAGCGAGCGCTCGATTTATTATCGCATCCGTGCGAGATTGGCAATCGAGGCCCGTCCGCGTTAAGGCGAAGGCTGCCGCGTGTCGCTTTCGCGCGTTGTTGAAAGGTCCGTTCATTGCCGCCGGAAAAACGACTGGCCCCTTATGGCGACTACTCGCTCGAAGCCGCTGCCGGCCGCATCCTGGCGCGGCATCGCGACCGCATCCGTACGCAAAAACCGCATGTCGCCGTGGCGAAACTCGCCCGGATCATCGAGGCGACGCTGAAGCTTTCCAACCGGCAGGGTTTCCAGGCGATGTCGCTGCGCGACCTTGCCGAGGCGGCGGGATTGTCGATGGGTGGGCTCTACTCCTATTTCGACGGCAAGGAGACGCTGCTCGTCATGATCCTCGGCGAGGTGTCGTCGGCTGCCGAGAGCCTTCTGGCCGCGGCGCCTGACGAGGTTCGGGACGACCCGGCGGTGCATCTCGCCTGGTTGATCGAGATGCATGTGCTCCTGAGCGAGGCGATGCAGCCCTTTTTCGTCTTCGCCTATATGGAGGCGAAGTCGTTTCCCGCGCCGGCACGCAAGCGCGCCATCGCTAGCGAGGCGGCGACGGAGGCGATCTTCGCCAAGGTGCTTGCAGAAGGCGCGGCGCGCGGCGTGTTCAAGATCGACGATCCCGATTTCGCGGCGGCGCTGATCAAGCCGCTCATCCAGGACTGGTATGTGAAGCGGCCGAAACATGCCCGGCGCGGCATAAGCGCCGAAACCTATGCGCGGGGCGTTTCGGATTTCGTGCTCAGGGCGCTCGGCGCACGCTGATATGAAGAGGGCGGCCTTTCGGCCGCCCTCGATTTCGGTCAGTTCAGCGACGGATAGTCGACATAACCCTTCGCGCCGCCGCCATAGAAGGTCTTGCGGTCGGGCTCGTTCAACGGCGCGTCCTGCTCGAAGCGCTCGACGAGATCGGGATTGGCGATGAAGAGGCGGCCGAAGGCGACGAGGTCGACGCGGCCGTCCGCCACGGCCTTCTCCGCCATTTCGCGGTCATAGCCATTGTTGCCCATCCAGGCGCCGGTGCCGCCCGCATCGCGGTAGGCGGCCTTGAACTGCGCCCAGTCGAAGGGCGTCTCGCCCTGGTTGTGGTCGCGGGCGCCGCCGGTCGCGCCTTCGATGACGTGAACATAGGCGAGACCGTATTTGCCGAGGCCCCTGGCGACATGGTCGAAAAGCGGCTGCGGCTGCGGGTCGGCCGCATCGTTGGCGGGCGTGACCGGGGACAGGCGGATGCCGGTGCGCCCGCCGCCGATCGCCGCCGTGATGGCCTCGACGACCTCGAACAGAAGGCGGGACCGGTTTTCGATCGAGCCGCCATAGGCGTCGGTGCGCCTATTGGAGCCGGAGCGCAGAAACTGGTCGATCAGATAGCCATTGGCGGCGTGGACCTCGACGCCGTCGAAGCCGGCCTCCTCGACGGCGGCCTTCGCCGCTTTCGCATAGGCGGCGACGATGCCGGGCAGCTCCTCGGTCTCCAGCGCGCGCGGCTCGGACGTCTCGGCGAAGCCGCCGGAGCCGTCTTCGTCGACCAGATAGGTCTTGGCGTTGGCGCGGATGGCCGAGGGAGCGACGGGCTTTGCGCCTTCCGGCTGGAGCGTTTCGTGGCTGATACGGCCGACATGCCAGAGCTGCACGACGATCCTGCCGCCCTCGGCGTGGACCGCGTCGGTCACCTTCTTCCATGCCGCGAGCTGGTCGGCGCCATAAAGGCCCGGAACGTCGGCATAGCCCTGGCCCTGCTGCGTGATCGCGGTGGCCTCGGTGATCAGGAGGCCGGCCGAGGCGCGCTGGCGGTAGTAGTCGACCGCCATCTGCGTCGGCACGGCGTTGGGCGAGCGGTTGCGCGTCAGCGGCGCCATGGCGATGCGGTTGGCGACGTCGATGTCACCGACGCGCACGGGTTCGAAGAGCTTGGACATGGGGTTCTTCTTTCTTCTTGGGGGGGAATCAGAGGGTTTGAAGGGAGGCGCGGAAGGCGGCGATCGCGTCTTCGTCGCGCTTGTAGAAAATCCACTGGCCGACGCGGCGCTGGGTGACGAGCCCGGCGTCCGAAAGGGCCGCAAGGTGGGCCGACACCGAGGATTGCGACAGGCCGCAGCGCGCGAACTGACCCGCGCAGACGCCCATTTCAAGCGGATGCTCCTGATCGGCGAAGTGCCGTTCCGGCTCCTTCAGCCAGGCCAGCATGTCGCGCCGGACGGGATGGGAGAGCGCTTTCAGGATCAGGTCGTCGTCGGGCATCGGGCAATCGCGTTCGTATTTCGGGTTCACACGATATATGGATCGACTGTTCCCGAATTAAAGGTCTGGTCCAACGGGATTTCGTTCACATGAGAAGAATTTGCGTTGCAGTCGGCGCGCGCGAGGCGTAGCCAACGGCGTGATGAGCACGATGTCCGAGTTCCTGCCCGAAATCCTGATCGCCTTCCTGTGCCTTGCCGCCGGCGGCGTGCTCAAGGGCGCGACCGGGGCCGGGGCGCCGGTTCTGGCCGTGCCTGCATTGGCGATGATGTTCGACGTGCGCGTCGCGGTCGTGACGATGCTGGTACCGAACCTCCTGACCAATGTCTGGCAGGCCTGGCAGTTTCGCGGCGACCGCCTGCCGAACCGCTTCATCCTGGCCTTTTCGCTCGCCGGGGCGATCGGCGTCGTCGGCGGAACGGTGATGCTGGCGGCGTTCTCGCCGCGCGTGCTGCTCCTGATCGTGGCGATCGCCGTGCTGCTCTACATCGCCGCGCGGCTGGCGCGGCCCGATCTCCTGCTGAGCCGCGAACTGGCGACCCGGCTTGCGGTGCCGGCCGGCGCGGTTGCCGGAGTGCTGCAAGGTTCGGGCGGCCTGTCGGCGCCGGTGTCGCTGACCTTTCTCAACGCGATGGGCCTGACGCGCACGCATTTCATCTCCACCGTCTCGATCTTCTTCGCCGTCATGACCCTGGCGCAGTTGCCGATGATGGGCGCGCTGGGGCTCTTGACCTGGCAGGGGCTGGCGCTGTCCTTCCTGGCGATGCTGCCGATCCTCGCCTTCATGCCGGTCGGTGCCGCGCTGGCGCGGCGCTTTTCGAAGGAGGCCTTCGACCGCGCGATCCTCGCCCTCCTGAGCGTTCTCGCGATCAAGCTCATCTACGATTTCGCCATCGGGTGACGCATTCGGGGAACGGTTGTCGCGTCCGGCGGTTGGAACGGCAAGGAGGCGACCGATGTCCCAGATGCCGAACCAGCCCGATCCGCGCCAGCCGAACGAACCCGGTCCCGACCTGCCGCCCGTTCCATCGCCGCCGCCCATCGAGGAGCCGGAGCCGGATCACCTGCCGGACGAGACGCCCAATCCCAATCCGGACGAACAGAACGATCCGCCGCTTCATGTCTGAGGGGCTGGAGGCGGCGTTTTTCGACCGGCATCCCGTCGAGGTCGCGCGCGAATTGATTGGCGTGAGCCTCATCGCCGACGGTGTGGGCGGGATGATCATCGAGAGCGAAGCCTATGCCCATGACGACGCGGCGTCGCACAGTTTCCGCGGGCCGACGCCGCGCAATGCGGCGATGTTCGGCCCGGCTGGGACCGCCTATGTCTACCGCTCCTACGGTCTGCACTGGTGTCTCAACATCGTGTGCATGCCGGGGAGCGCGGTGCTCCTGCGGGCACTCGAGCCTTCGCATGGGCTCGAAACGATGCGAGAGCGGCGTGGGCTCGAAGCCGATCGGCTTCTTTGTGCCGGTCCCGGACGGCTCGCGCAGGCGCTTGGTGTCGACATGGCCTGGAACGGGCGGTCGCTGCACGACATGCTGACGCGAAAACGCCGGCCCACACTGGTTGCGGGCCGGCGGATCGGGATTTCGAAGGCCGTCGATCTCGAATGGCGGTTCGGCGCGGCCGGCTCGGCCTATCTCAGCCGGGCGTTTGCGAAGGCCTAGTCGCCGTCCTTGACGTCGACTTCGGGGCGGTCGCCGCCGCTCGACTGCTCTTCGTGCCAGACGCCGTCGCGATCCTGGTATTCGATGGCCTCGTCGTCGCCGCCGAGCTGCTGCTCGGCCGCGGCGCTCTCGGCTGCGGCTTTCGCGGCGTCATGGGTCGGATAAGGCTCGGAGAAGACGTCGCCGAGCTTGTAGGCCCAGCCGCCATCATGCTCGACCACCTCGTAGACTAGCCTGGTCACGACCGGTTTCCACCCGCCCGAACGCGCCGGGTTCCGCGGTCTGGACCGCGTGTGTCGGACAGGAGCGCACGCGGACCGGTCTCGCCTTCAAGCGGCACGTACATGCGGTAGAGCGTATAGGCGCCGAGCGCCATGAGCATCAAACGGATCATCTGGACAGTCTCTCCTTCGGGGGCAGGCTGCGCGTCGAGCGCGATCTGCCTGACAACCGCCAGACCCGGCCAGTTGTTCCGCTGCCGGTGCCGATCAGGGGTCCGTATAGGAGCGAACCGTCAGCTCCAGCCCGACCGGCTCGCGGGCGAAGAGCAAAGCGCCCTGGCGCATCGAGCCGGCAGGGACGTAGTCGAAGGTGATCTCGCTCGTCTCGCCCGCTCCGTCCTCGCCGCGCAGCACGACGTGGGCGGCGGTCTTGTCGCCGGTATTGCGCAAGCTGATGCGCGCATGCCAGCCGTTCGATCCGGCAAGCACCTCGTCGACCGCGACCTCGAAGACCGGCGGGCCGTCCGCCTCCGTGAGCGCCGTCACGCAGAGATAACCGATCAGCGCCAAGACGCCGAGGGCCGAGGCCGCGCCGATGATCCACTCCGCCGGATGCGGCGGACGGTTGACGGGATGGGACTCTGTTTCGTCGTTCATGCGGAACTCACAGGATCAGGCGGGCGGCTGCCGCGCCGATGGCGCTGGGAAAAGCGAGGACGACCACGGCCATGACGATCATTTCAAGCCCGAGCCCGTCTGTGCGGCCGAAGACCCAGAGCAGGAACAGCGAAATCAAAGCGGCGATCGCGTAGCCCGGAAGGGTGAACCGCAACAGCGCGCTCCACCAGGGCGTCTCCTCGGAGAGTTCGCTGCCGCCCTTGAACTCGACCGCGAAGACGAAGCCGTGCATGGCGGCGACCGAGATGGCGATCAGCGCGATCGCGTGCCATTCGCTCATCTGGTAGGAAATAAGGATCATCTCCTCGGTCGGCGCGAGGTTGAAACCGAGGAAGAGTGCGCCCACCGCCATCAGGAAGAGTTCCCCGCCATAGGTCTCCTCGCGCTCGTCGAGCGCGTCATCATCCGCGTCACCTAGCTGGCTGCGGGCCAGAAGCGCGCCGATCGCCGCCGGCACGGACTGGATGGCGATCTTGCCCGCGATCTCGTCGGCCGACATGCCGGGCGCAAGGACGCCGAGCATCGTCAGGACGACAGCGCTCGTAAAGGCCGCGATGCCGAGCGCGAAAAAGGCGTCCATGGCAGTATCGGTGAGGTTGCGCCGATCCTCGATGCCGATGACATGGGACAACCCGACCAGCAGCGGCACCGCGACGGCGACGAGCACGGCCAGCCGCCACGCATCCATCGTGTAGGCGAGCTGCCACATTTCCATCGTCATCAGCATCGGCAGCGAAAAGACGAGCGCGCCGCCGATCGCGCGGCCTGCATCGCGCAGAAAGCCGGGCGTTTCAGGATGGGTGCGCCTGGAAGTAGTCATGCCGAAACGTCGCTGCCCTGCCGCAAGGGCAGGCGCCCTGCACACAGCATCGATGCCCGGAAATGGCCTTGGAATCGCCCCATGAGTCTCAAGCTCTGGTCAAACCCGCCCGCCAGTTCACACCCCCGTGAAACGTAGCCGTAAACATCCAGTTAACCGGGGTCTTCAAGAAATGTTCCATTCCAGAACTGCGCGTGCCGGGGTTTTGTCCATGACGGCGCGGGCCGTCTTCATCGCATCGATTGTCGGATTCTCGGGCGTGGCTGCCAAAGCCGACGAGAAGATCGAAGTCCTGCAGACGATCACCGGGTCGGCGTCCTGGTATGGCGGTAAGTTCCACGGCCGGACGACGGCCAATGGCGAGCGCTACGACATGAACGAACTGACGGCGGCTCACAAGACGCTGCCCTTCGGCACCAAGGTGCGTGTTATCAACGAGCGCAACGGCAAGGCCGTCGTGGTGCGCATCAATGATCGCGGGCCGTTCGTCGGCAAGCGCGTCATCGATCTGTCGCGCGGCGCTGCGCAGGCGGTCGGCATGATCAACCAGGGTGTTGCCCGCGTTAAGCTCGAAGTCTTGTAAGACTTACTGCTCGTTCGACGCGACCTGAAGCGTCTCGTCTTCTTGCGGGGTTTCGAACATGCGCTGCACCGTCGTCATGACGAACCATTCCGCATAGCCGACGGCAGCCAAGTTCTGCTCGCCGGAGCGCGAGAAGTCGATTTCCTCGCTGGCGTCCGGCAGGAAATTCGCGCCGACGACGCGGACATCGCGCCGCGCATTGGGGATTTCCTGCGCATTGGTGGAAATGCGGACGACTTCGCGCGGGGCGAGCGGCGCGGCGGCAACGGGGGCACTCGCCTCCACCGCCGGGCGCGGCATCGGGACCGGGCCGAGATCGGGAAGGACGACGGCGCCGGCGACTGCCGGCAGGGCGATTGCCGAGGCCAGGGCGAGTGCTGCGAGCTTGGCGGTGCGGGTCGTCGGGATCATCTGTTCGGCCTTCCAATCGGGGGCTGCCATGCAGCAGTCGTCTTCTGGCCGGGAAAACGTCCTGCCCCCCTCGCGGTTCCAATGAAATCACGAAGAGTTTCCGATTGATTCGTCCGGAGGTCAGCCTGCCCTGCGTTCGCCTTCGAGCCTGCCCTGTGCTTCGGCTACGTAGAAATCCAAACATTCGGGGTTGGCCATCGTCTCGCGCGAGATGATCTTTTCGAGCGGGTGGCCCAGAAAGAGGCGGCGGATGGGGACCTCCTGCTTCTTGCCCGAAAGGGTGCGTGGTACGGCCGGCGCCTCGATCACCCGGTCGGGCACGAAACGCGGCGAGACCGCCTGCCGGATCGCCGCCTTGATCCGCGCGGCATCCACCGTCTCGCCCGGGCGGGGCATGACGAAAAGCAGCATCTCGCTCTCACGTCCGAGATATTCAAGGTCGATCAGCATGGAGTCGAGGATTTCAGGCACGTCCTCGACGGCGGAGTAGATTTCGCTCGTGCCGATCCGCAAGCCGTGCCGGTTGATCGTCGCGTCCGAACGGCCATAGATCACGCAGCTTCCGTCCGCGCCGATCGACAGCCAGTCGCCGTGCCGCCAGATGCCGGGGAACATGTCAAAATAGGAATCGAGATAGCGCTTGCCGTCCGGGTCGCCCCAGAGGAACACCGGCATGGACGGAAACGGGCGCGCGCAGACGAGGTCGCCGACCTCACCGACGAGGCTCTCGCCGTTTTCGTTCCAGGCCTCGACGCGCGCGCCAAGCTGGCGGCACTGCATCCGGCCCGGCACCAGCGGCAGTTCGCGGTTGCCGGCGATCCAGAGTCCGCAAATGTCGGTGCCGCCGGAAATGTTCGACCACCAGATGTCGGGCCTTCCCATCCGCGCGAACGCCTCGGTGCCCCAGTTCTGGACGGCTTCGGGAAGCGGCGAGCCGGTCGAGCCCAGCGCGCGCACGGCAGACAGGTCGCCGGCGGCGGCCGGGTCCAGCCCCGCTTTCATGCAATTGCCGAAATAGGCGGCGCCGGCGCCGAACATCGTCACGCGCGTCTCGGCGACGAAACGCCAGAGCGTGCCCCAGTCCGGCGCGTCCCGGGGTCCGCTCGGCGAACCGTCGAAAAGGCAGATCGTGGTGCCGCCCAGAAGGCCGTTGACCTGGCAGTTCCACATGATCCAGCCGGTGCTCGAATACCAGTGGAAGCGCTCGCCGAGCGAATTGGGCGCGTAGCTGGGACCGATGTCGAGATGCTTGAGCGCGGCATAGACGGCGAGGATGATGCCGCCATGGCTGTGGACGAGCGCCTTGGGCTTGCCGGTCGTGCCGGAGGAATAGACGATCCAGAGGGGGTGGTCGAAGGGCACGAAATCGGGCGCGAAGGCCTGCGTTGCCGCATCGTCCCGGGCGAGGGCGTCGTTGAGCGTCAGATCGTGCGGAAGCTCCACCGAAGCGTAGCCGCTCTCCTTCAGGATCAGTTTCGGACGGCTTGTCAGGGCGTTGCGGATTTCCTCGATCTCGCCGGACCGGTCGAGCGCGCGGCCGGCATAGAAGACACCGTCGGCCGCGATCAGCACTTTGGGCTCGATCTGCTGGAAGCGGTCGATGACCGCGCGGGTGCCCATGTCGGGTGCGCAGACGCTCCAGACCGCGCCGATGGAGGCGGTGGCGAGGAAGGCGATGACGGTTTCGGGCAAATTGGGCAGATAGGCCGCCACGCGATCGCCCCGTCCGACGCCCATGTCTCGCAAGGTGGCGGCAAGCGATGCCGTGCGACGCTTCAGTTCGGTCCAGGACAAGTCGGTGCGGTTGCCGCGTTCGTCGGCGGCGACGATCGCCGGCTGGCCGGCCGCGTCCGCCTCTTCGCAGTGTCGGAACACCTGATGGGCATAATTCAGCGTCGCGCCGGGAAACCAGACCGCGCCCGGCATCCGGTCCTCGGCCAGGACGGCTGCGTGCGGTGTCGGCGAATGAACGCCGTCATGATCCCAGATGGATTGCCAGAATGCGTCGAGATCGGTCGTCGACCATTCCCACATGGCCTGATTGTCGGCAAAGGACAGGCCGTGCCGTTCCTCCAGCCAGTCGCGATAGATGGCCATCAGCGGCCGAAAAGGTGCAGTCACGGCGATCCTCCCTGATCGTGCCGGAGATTAGGGAGGGCGTGCGGATATTGCCAGAGGAACGGGCGTCGGAATCATCGAAATCGTCTGCCGCGACTGGAACGATCTGGGCGGTGGAACATTTCTGCCCGTGGGCTTGCTCGCACGAGCATCGTGCCCGTGCGCATTGACAGGGACGGAGCCAGCGAATGCCGACAGCGGCCGGTGAACTTGACCGATCGTCTGATCTTTCGAGCTCGGAAATGTCGCGCCGCGAAGTCGTCGGACTCATCCCCGCACTGCGCGCATTTGCCCGCACTTTCCACCGCGATGTCAGCGATGCCGACGATCTGGTGCAGGAAACGCTGACCAAGGCCATCGCCAACATCCATCAGTTCCAGCCGGGAACGGCGATGAAATCGTGGCTGTTCACGATCATGCGCAACAGCTTCTACACCAAGATCCGCAAGACCGGGCGCGAGGCGCCCGCGCTCGCCGACGACGCCGCCGGCCGCCCGGCCGTGCTCGCCACGCAGGAATGGTCGGCGCGGGGACATGAAATTCGCGGTGCGCTCGAGCGGCTGCCCGAACAGCAGCGCGAGGTCATCATGCTGATCGGCGTGCTCGGCGTCTCCTATGAGGAGGCGGCGCAGATCTGCGGATGCGCGATGGGGACGATCAAGAGCCGGCTCAACCGCGCCCGGGCAAAGCTGCTCGTCGAGATCGGCGAGATCGACGCGCGCGCCTCGGTCGAGGCGGACGCGCATCTGCCGTCGACCAGCCCCGTCAGGGCGCCGACCTACGGCTGAACCGTCCGTCCGTTACTTGGCGGGTGTCGTGGTGGCTGTGTCCTGCGCGCGTGCCGGGCCGTTCCTGCGGGCGAGCACCGGCGATTCGAGCCCGAGATAGGCCGGATTGAACTCGGCGATCTCGGCCAGCCCCGGCCAATCGAGGATCTCGATCCAGTAGTTGGTCCAGGCGATCACGCCGTCATGGCGCAATTCCTTGAGGACGCGGTTGACGTGAACCGGGGACAGGCCGAGCACGTCGGCCAGTTCGTTCTGGGTCAGGGGCAGGTGGAATGCCGCCGCCTCGCTGCGGCCGACGGCGGCAAGGCGCACCATCAGTTCGCAAAACAAATGCGCCATCTGTCCCTTGGCCGAACGCCGGCCCATCGATACAAGCCATTCGCGCTGGATCGCGGCTTCGATGGAGGTTTCGGTCCACAGCAGATGCGTCGCTGCCGGATTGGCCTCGCAGACGCGGCGCAACTGGTCGTGTTCGATCACGACGGTCCGGCAATTCGTGACGGCGACGACGCCGAAATCGCGGCGCGGGACGAGGAAGCTCGAGAGGTCCAGGAAATCACCGGGAACGAGAAGCGTCGTGATCTGGCGGCGACCGCTCGACAGCAGCTTGTAGCGCGCGGCCAACCCCTCCGTCAGAAGCATCACGTTGGCGGAACGATCGCCCTCGCGGGTCAGGTCCTGATCCTGGCTGAACTGGCGATCGCGCAAGCCGAACTGCGCCAAACCGGCGATGGGTGCGTAGTCGTGGCCCCGACGGCCGAATTTCAGAAGAAGAACATCGAGCAAATTGAGACCTGGCCGCACAAATCAAGGCTCCTGCGACACCATTGCGCAGGAAGGCTATTCGCTTTAGCGAAGTCTGAATGAGCAGGCTTTTACATTTGTTAGTCGATACTCAACTATTCGCCGCCTGAATCGCTTCCTCAAACAATAAGCTAAGTCGTTCAGTGTTGCCGCAGGCTTCGAATGCGCACCGGGACAGATTTCGCGGCCGGAACGTGGCTTTCCTCGGCGCGCTGGGAAAGTGGCACCAGCACGTTGGCTTCGGGATAGTAGGCACCGACGCACCCGCGCGGGATGTCGTAGGCGACGACCCGCAGGCCCGGCAGTTGCCGATCGACGCCGTCGCCGGTAGCGGCCTCCAAGGCGACGGTCTCGTCCGCCGCAAGGCCAAGTGCCGCAATGTCTGCGCTGTTCATCAGGACCACGTCACGTGTGCCCTCAATGCCGCGGAACCGGTCGCGATAGCCATAGACCGTGGTGTTGAACTGGTCGTTCGACCGCAGGGTCATCAGCCGGAAGACGTCGTCGCCGGAACCGGCGGCGAAACTCGCATCGAGCGCCGACGGTACGGCAAAATTCGCCTTGCCGGTTTTGGTGTCCCACTCGCGCTTTCGGGCAGACAGGGGGCGGGGAAAGCCGCCGGGGGTGAACATGCGCCGGTTGTAGTCGGCGAACTGGTCCGGGTAGGTTGCCTCGATAGCGTCGCGCACGAGGCCGTAATCGGCCGCCCAGGCATCCCAGTCGAGCTTGGGATTGGGCTCGAGCGTCGCCCGGGCAATTCCGGCGACGATGCTCATTTCGGCCAGCAGGTGCTCGCTCGCCGGCTCTTCCTGCCCGCGCGAGGCATGGATCGAGGTCAGGCTGTCCTCGATGGTCACCACCTGCTCGCCGGTTGCCTGACGGTCGATCTCTGTGCGGCCAAGGCAGGGCAGCAGATAGCTTGCGCGGCCGGTGATGAGGTGTGCGCGGTTCAGCTTGGTCGCGATCTGCACCGACAGGTCGAGATTGCGCCAGGCGGGTTCGATGCGGTTGCGATCGGGCACGGCGCGGACGAAATTGCCGCCGAGGCCGATGAAGGCTTTGACCGAGCCGTCGATCACGCCCTCGCAGGCCGAAACCGTGTCGAGCCCGCGCTCGCGCGGCGGCTCGAAGCCGTATTGTGCGGCAAGGCGGTCGAGCGGAACGAGGTCCGGCCGGTCGGCAATGCCGACCGTGCGCTGCCCTTGAACGTTGGAGTGCCCGCGCACCGGGCAAAGGCCGGCGCCCGGCCGGCCGATATTGCCGCGCATCAGCGCCAGATTGGCGATCATGCGGACATTGTCGACGCCCAGCCGGTGCTGGGTCAGGCCCATGCCATAGATCAGGATGGCCGACCGCGCAGATGCGTAGATGCGGGCTGCCTCGGTGAGGTCGCCGCGGGAAAGCGCGCTGTTGGTTTCGATGTCGGTCCAGTCGATCTCGTCCAGCCAGGAAAGCCACTCGTCGGCGCCGGCGGTGTGCTCCTTGAGGAAGGCGTGGTCGATGACGCCGGCCGACGGGTCGGCGCAATCCATCTCCACGAGCGCCTTCGCCATGCCGGCGATCGCCGCGATGTCACCGCCGGCACGGAGCTGATAGTAATTCGACGAGATGCGCGTCGGACGGTTGGTCGCAAGCTGCAACGGGCGCTGCGGATTGACGAAGGCTTCGAGCCCGCGCTCACGCAGCGGGTTGAACGAGACGATCGGCACACCGCGCTCCGACGCTTCCTGCAGATTGTGCAGCATGCGCGGGCTGTTGGCGCCGACGTTCTGGCCAAAGAAGAAGATGCAGTCGGTCCGCTCGAAATCATCCAGTAGGACCGTGCCGACCGGAACGCCGATCGCGGCTTTCAGGCCGACGGACGTGCTTTCGTGGCACATGTTGGAACTGTCGGGCAGGTTGTTGTTGCCGAACATGCGGGCAAGCAGCGAATAGGCGTAGGACGTTTCGAGCGACGCGCGACCCGAGGCGTAGAAGACGACCGATTTCGGATCGACGGCGCGCAGGCGCCTGAGTTCGGCGCCGATGGCGGAGAAGGCGCTTTGCCAGTTAGTCTCGACATAGCGATCGGTCGCCGCATCGTAGCGCATCGGATGGGTCAGCCGGCCCTCGGCCTCGAGATCGAAATCGCTCCAGCCAAGCAGTTCGGAGACCGTGTGGCGGGCGAAGAATTCCGGCGTCGTGCGCTTGTCGGTCAGTTCCCACAATGTCGCCTTGGCGCCGTTCTCGCAAAACTCGGCGACATGGGGTTTGGCGGGCTTGGCCCAGGCGCAGGAGACGCAGGAAAAACCGTCCGGTTTGTTCTGCTTCGCCAGAATTGCCGGACCGTCGATCATTCGGCCGTTGCGCTTCAGATGACGCAGAAGCGATTTCATCGAGCCCCAGCCGCCGGCGGGCTGGTCGTAGGGCTCGATCTTTACCCGGTGCCGGTCCCCATCGGTCCTGCGGTCGGTCACGATGCCGTCGCCCGGCCGTGTCCGGCGCCCCGCTTCGTCCGTGCGTGATTGGGTTGCATGTGACACTCCTCGGCTTCCCGGTGATCTCAAGGGGCAATCCGCGCGGCTTCGAAATTGTTCCCGAGGATTTGGGGCTCGAACCATTTGCGCGTAAGGTCGTTTCAGCAACTCATAAAAAACGCGCAAACCGGAGAGAGGGCCAATGGACGCATTGATCCGCAAGCTGGAGCATTTCAGCCAATTCACCGATGAGGAGCGACGCGCGCTGGGCACGCTTTCCGACCTGCCGGTGATGGTCGGCCCGCGCCAGGACATCATCCGGGAGGGCGACAATCCGACAGGCGTCAACCTGATCGTCGAAGGCTACGCCATCCGCTATAAGGCGCTACCGGACGGGCGACGGCAAATCCTGGGCTATTTCGTTGCCGGCGACATCTGCGACCTGCGCGTCTTCGTTCTCAAGCGAATGGATCATTCGATCGCCGCGCTGACGCAAGTTGCCGTCCGCGTCATTTCAGAGCAGCGCATCCTCGACATGACGGACCGCTATCCGCGCATCATGCGGGCGCTGTGGTGGGCGACGCTGGTCGAGGAATCGATCAGCCGCGAGTGGCTCCTCAGCATGGGCCAGCGCACCGCTGCGGAGCGGATCGCGCACATCTTCTGCGAAATCCATCACCGGGCCCGGGCGGTCGGGCTGGTCGAAGGCAACAGCGTGCCGCTGCCGCTTCGCCAGACGGATCTTGCGGAAATGTCCGGCCTGTCGGTCGTCCACGTCAACCGCGTGCTGCAGGAACTGCGCAAGCGGCGCCTGATCACCTTCGACGGCCAGATGCTGACGATCCTCGACGTCGACCAGCTCGCGGCCTTTGCCCTGTTCGATCCGCTCTACCTTCATCTCGACGAGAGCAAGGGGACGATCACCAAGCGCCAGCCCATATCGGCCGTCGGCGCCTGAGCCTGGCGCCCAGGTGGCGATTTTGTGGCGGCAAGGGAACGAAGGTCACATTCGCGTGTTGATCCGAAGCAACTGAACGCTTGGGAGCCCAATATGCACGGCATCATCTATCTCGTCGGCCTCGTCGTGGTCGTCCTGTTCCTTCTGTCCCTTCTCGGCCTGCGCTAAGCGCCCACCCGGAGACGTATCATGAATCCAGATTACGGCGCGGCCCCGACGCCGCCCGTCGGCGCGACTGCAATCGCGACCGGCGACGAGAAGTCCTATGTCGACTGGGCTGCCATCATCGGCGGCACGGTCCTGGCTTCCGCCATCTCCTTCGTCCTCCTCGCATTCGGTTCGGCGCTCGGCCTGACTTTCAGCTCGGCCTATGAAGGCTCGGGCATGTCGCTCGTCGGCTTCGCCATCGCCGCTGCTCTTTGGCTGCTCTGGGTACAGGTGTCGTCGTTCATGGCGGGCGGCTACCTGACAGGTCGCCTTCGCCGCCGCAACTACGATGCCACCGAAGACGAGTCCGACATCCGCGACGGCTCGCACGGCCTTTTGGTCTGGGGCCTCGGCGTCCTCGTCGGCGCTGTGCTGGCCTTTTCCAGCGCGTCGGCCGTGCTCGGCTCGGCGACCAACGCCATCGGCAATGCCGTCGGCGGCGCTGCTTCGGGTGCCGCGACGCTGGTCGAGGAAATCGACCCCAATGCGCTGTTGACGGATCGCCTGCTGCGTCCGGGCACCGCAACCGACACGGCCAATGAAGAGTTGCGTTCGGAAGTCGGCCGCATCCTCGTCACCGCCGTCACCGATGGCGAGCTCTTCGAGGACGATCGCGCTTATCTGGCGAGCGTCGTCGCTGCCCGTACCGGCGTCGAGGAAGCCGAAGCGCAGGCCCGTGTCGACGAAGTCTGGGCGCAGGCCCAGGAACTCGAGGCCACTGCGCGTGAAACCGCCGACCAGGCACGACGCATCGGCATGATCGCGGCCTTCATCACCGCTGCCTCGCTGCTGATCTCCGCCGCCGCCGCCTATTTCGGCGCCGTTCTCGGCGGCAATCACCGCGACAAGCAGACGATCATCCAGGGCTGGGTCCGCCCTTGGTAAGTTGAGGCGATCTGCTTCGTGACACGACGCCGTCCCGGTTCGCCGGGGCGGCGTTTTTCATGTCCGGCCTGGCCGGAACATCTGACCTGAACCCTTGTTAGGCCAGCGTGCCGTTTCGGCGCGACGCAATCGATCTCAAGGGGAAAATCATGGCCAAGGCGCGCAGTTCGACGAAGTCCGTCCGGCAGGGCGAAGCGGCGATCCACGACCAGAAGCTGGTTCGCGGAAATGGCGGGGAGTTGCACCAGATCGCCGATGGCGACACGCCGCTCCTGACGACCGCGCAGGGCGGGCCCGTCGCCGACGACCAGAACACGCTGAAATATGGCGAGCGCGGCCCTTCGCTGATCGAAGACTTCCATTTTCGCGAAAAGATCTTCCACTTCGACCATGAGCGCATTCCCGAGCGCGTCGTCCACGCGCGCGGCTATGGCGCGCACGGCTATTTCGAGACCTATGAGTCGCTGGCGAAATATACCCGCGCCGACATCTTCCAGCGCGCGGGCGAGAAGACGCCCACCTTCGTGCGGTTCTCGACCGTCGCCGGTTCCAAGGGCTCGTTCGACCTCGCGCGCGACGTGCGGGGGTTCGCGGTAAAGCTCTACACGCAGGAAGGCAACTGGGACATCGTCGGCAACAACATCCCGGTTTTCTTCATCCAGGATGCAATCAAGTTTCCCGACATCATCCACTCGGTGAAGCCCGAACCCGATCGCGGCTTCCCGCAGGCGCAGTCGGCGCATGACAATTTCTGGGACTTCATCTCGCTGACGCCGGAAAGCATGCACATGATCATGTGGGTCATGTCCGACCGCGCGATACCGCGTTCGTTCCGCTTCATGGAAGGGTTCGGCGTCCACACGTTCCGGTTCCTCAACGCCGAGGACGAGTCGACCTTCGTCAAGTTCATCTGGAAGCCCAAGCTCGGCCTGCAATCGGTGGTCTGGAACGAGGCGGTCAAGATCAACGGCGCGGACCCGGATTTCCACCGGCGCGATCTCTGGGACGCGATCCAGGCCGGCGACTTTCCCGAATGGGAGCTGTGCGTGCAGCTCTTCGACCAGGAGTTCGCGGACAGCTTCGACTTCGACGTGCTGGACCCGACCAAGCTGATCCCGGAGGAAATCCTCGAACCGATCCCGGTCGGCCGGCTCGTGCTCGACCGGATGCCGGACAATTTTTTCGCCGAGACCGAGCAGGTCGCGTTCATGACGCAGAACGTGCCGCCCGGGATCGATTTCTCCAACGATCCGCTCCTGCAGGGACGCAACTTCTCCTATCTCGATACGCAGTTGAAGCGCCTCGGTTCGACCAACTTTACGCATCTGCCGATCAACGCACCGAAATGCCCGTTCCATCATTTCCAGCAGGACGGGCACATGGCGATGCGCAACCCGGCCGGGCGGGTGAACTACCAGCCCAACTCGTGGGGCGAAGGTCCGCGCGAGCATCCGGCGCGCGGACACCGCTCCTATCGCGAAGAGGTCGAGGGGCCGAAGGTGCGGCTGCGCGCGGAGAGCTTTGCCGATCACTACAGCCAGGCCCGGCAGTTCTATTCCAGCCAGACCGAGGTGGAGCAGAACCATATCGCGATGGCGCTGACGTTTGAGCTTTCCAAGGTCGAGACGACGGTCATCCGCGAGCGCGTCGTGTCGCACCTTCTCAACATCGACGAAACGCTGGCGACCAAGGTCGCGGAAAAGCTCGGCATGAAGAAGCTGCCGAAGCCCGCCGATGCGGCGGTTGCGCCGCGCGACGATTTGGAGCCGTCGGAGCGGCTGTCGATCGTCAGGAACGGGCCGGAAAGCTTCAAGGGTCGCAAGGTCGGCGTGCTTGTCACGGATGGCTGCGACGCGAAGCTGGTCAAGGCACTCGACGCGGCGCTGACAAAGGAAGGCGCGAAGATGGAGATCGTCGCGCCGAAGGTCGGCGGCGTCGAGGCGTCGGATGGCTCGCTGATCGAAGGCAAGCAGATGATCGATGGCGGGCCATCTGTCCTCTACGACGCGGTTGCCCTGATCGTCAGTCCGGAAGGCGTCGAGCAGTTGCTCAAGGAAGCCGCAGCGCGCGATTTCGTCGCCGACGCCTTTGCGCATTGCAAGTTCATCGCCCATGTCGAGGCGGCGCAGCCGCTGCTCGACAAGGCCGGCGTCGAGCCGGACGAGGGCGTGATCGCGATCGGTTCGGGCAGCGACTGGCAGAGCTTCGTCGAGGCGTGCCGGAAGCTGCGCCTCTGGGCGCGCGAAGCGAAGGTCAAGCTGTGAGACCCGCCAAAACTTGACTCTGGTGCGAAATTGGGGTCAAAGGCCCCAGTTTCCGCGACGAGTGACAACTCCGAGCAGCCGACCGGGGCACCCTTTTTTAAAGTGGGAGGGCCGATCCCGGAGGTCAACACCCGGCAGCGCCATGCGCCCCCGGGTGTCGTTCTGCTTTGGCTGTTGGGTTTCGGCGCGGCACGCACTACCTCTCGGGCGACGACGCACGAGAATAAAGGACGGTGGATGTTTGAATCACTTCAGGAGCGGCTTGGCTCCATCCTGAACGGCCTGACGGGCCGCGGCGCGCTTTCCGAGGCAGATGTCTCGGCGGCGCTGCGCGAGGTTCGCCGTGCGTTGATCGAGGCCGACGTCGCGCTCGAAGTCGTGCGGTCCTTCACGGACAAGGTCAAGGCGAAGGCCGTCGGCGCGGAAGTGCTGAAGTCGATCAAGCCCGGCCAGATGGTCGTCAAGATCGTCCATGACGAGCTGGTCGAGATGCTGGGCGCGGAAGGCGCGACCATCGATCTCAACGCGCCGGCGCCCGTCGTCATCATGATGGTCGGCCTGCAGGGCTCGGGCAAGACGACGACCTCGGCCAAGATCGCCAAGCGGCTGACCGCGCGCCAGGGCAAGAAGATCCTGATGGCCTCGCTCGACACGCGCCGCCCGGCCGCGCAGGAGCAATTGCGCCAGCTCGGCGAGCAGACGCAGGTTGCCACACTGCCGATCGTCGCCGGCCAGTCGCCGGTCGACATCGCGCGGCGCGCGGTACAGGCGGCCAAGCTCGGCGGGCATGACGTCGTCATTCTCGACACGGCCGGCCGCACCCATATCGACGAGCCGCTGATGGCCGAGATGGCCGAGATCAAGGCCGTCGCCAAGCCGCACGAAATCCTGCTGGTCGCGGATTCGCTGACCGGCCAGGACGCGGTGAACCTCGCGCAGAATTTCGACAGCCGCGTCGGCATCACCGGCCTCGTCCTGACCCGCATGGACGGCGACGGGCGCGGCGGTGCCGCGCTTTCGATGCGCGCCGTGACCGGCAAGCCGATCAAGCTGATCGGCACCGGCGAAAAGATGGATGCGCTGGAGGAGTTTTATCCCAAGCGTATCGCCGACCGCATTCTCGGCATGGGCGACATCGTCTCGCTCGTCGAACGCGCATCCGAGACCATCGACGCCGAAAAGGCGCAGGCGATGGCGAAGAAGATGCAGGCCGGCAAGTTCGATCTCGACGACCTCGCCGACCAGCTTCGCCAGATGCAGAAGATGGGCGGCATGGGCGGGATCATGGGCATGATGCCCGGCATGGGCAAGATGAAGGACCAGATCGCGACCGCCGGTTTCGACGACAAGACCTTCGCCCGCCAGATCGCCATCATCCAGTCGATGACCAAGGCCGAGCGCGGCAATCCGGACCTCTTGAAGCATTCGCGCAAGAAGCGCATCGCTGCCGGTTCCGGCACGGA
The DNA here is from genome assembly GCF_052435475.1 of Aliihoeflea sp. Classification (NCBI taxonomy): domain Bacteria; kingdom Pseudomonadati; phylum Pseudomonadota; class Alphaproteobacteria; order Hyphomicrobiales; family Phyllobacteriaceae; genus Aliihoeflea; species Aliihoeflea sp. The sequence continues at coordinate 6,841 of NZ_JBQVMV010000023.1, read as the reverse complement.
TGCGGCGGCGATCAACAAGCTTTTGAAGATGCACCGCCAGATGGCCGACATGATGAAAGCCATGGGCGGCAAGGGCAAGGGCGGCGGCATGATGCGCGGCCTGATGGGCGGCATGGCGTCCAAGATGGGGCTTGGCGGCATGGGTGGCATGGGCGGACTTGGTGGCCTGGGGGGCGGCGGCATGCCGGACCTTTCCAAGATGGACCCCAAGCAGCTCGAAGCCCTGCAGAAGCAGGTTCAAGCGTCCGGTCTGGGCAAGGGCCTGCCGGGTGGCCTGCCGGGCCTGGGTGGCGGCGGGCTGCCCGGATTGAGCGGTTTGCCGGGGCTGCCCAAGGGTGGCAAGAAATGATCCCGAGGCTTGAAACCGAGCGCCTGATCCTGCGGGGCATAGAATCGGGCGACTACGAGCCGTTCGCCGCTTTCGCCGCAAGCGATGCCGCGCACTTCGTCGGCGGCTCCCGGGACCGTCCGGCCGCCTGGCGTTCGCTGGCAACGATTGCAGGCTCGTGGACCTTACGCGGCTATGGCGAATTTGCGGTCGAGGAAAAGGCAACGGGGCTCCTCGCCGGCATTGTCGGTCCATGGTTTCCGGAGGGATGGCCGGAAGAAGAAATCGGCTGGATCGTCTTTCCGCAATTTCAGGGCAAGGGCTATGCCGGCGAGGCCGCCGCTCGCGCGCTCGCCTTTGCCTATGGCGAGCTCGGCTGGACGACGGCCGTCTCGTGCATCGACGATGCGAACCTGCCGTCGATTCGCGTTGCCGAGAAGCTCGGGGCGACGCGGGACGGTCAGGCCGAATTCAAGCCCTACGGCATGATGCCGGTGTACCGCCATCTGCCACCCGAAACGATTCTTGCGCGTCACAAGGGAACAACAGCATGAGCGACGCTACCGACACCCAACGCGCGCGCGACCTCCTCGCCGGCTACCGCGCCTCGATCGACAATATCGACGCGGCGCTGATCCACATGCTCGCCGAGCGCTTCCGCTGCACGCAGGCGGTCGGAAAGCTGAAGGCAGAGCACGGCCTGCCGCCGGCCGACCCGGCGCGCGAGAAGACCCAGATCGAACGGCTCCGCCGGCTTGCCGACGACGCCAATCTCGACCCCGATTTCGCGGAGAAGTTTTTGAACTTCATCGTCCGCGAGGTCATCCGCCATCACGAGGCGATCGCCTCTGAGAAACACGAAAACGCTTGAATTCAACTTTTCCAGGAGAACTGAAATGGCACTGAAAATCCGCCTCGCCCGCGCCGGCTCCAAGAAGCGCCCCTACTACCACGTCGTCATCGCCGACGTCCGTTCGCCGCGCGACGGCCGCTTCATTGAGCAGGTCGGCTCGTGGAACCCGACGCTGCCTAAGGATGGCGAGCGCGTGAAGCTCAACAATGAGCGCATCCAGCATTGGCTCGACCACGGCGCCCAGCCGACCGACCGCGTGCTGCGCTTCCTCGACCAGGCCGGCATCGTCAAGCGCGAAGCCCGCAAAAACCCGAAGAAGGCCGAGCCCGGCCAGAAGGCCCAGGAGCGCGTCGCCGCCCAGAAGAAGGCCGAGGAAGACGCCGCCGCCAAGAAGGCGGCCGACGAGGCTGCTGCAGCCGAAGCCGCCAACGCACCGGCCGCCGAAGAGACTTCGGAAGAAGCCGCTTCGTAAGCTTTCGTTTCAGCAAAGTTCAAAAGCCCCGCCGGTCCTGCCGGCGGGGTTTTTGTTTGCGCGCTCCCACGCAAATTTTTCGAAATTGCCGCAGCGATATCTGTCGGCTACGCCTGTCGACGTTCGTCTTTTCATCAAGCGCGCGAGGCCAGGACATGCTCTACGCCATTCTTTGCTACAACCATGAAGACACGGTCGGCCAGTGGACCAAGGAAGAGGACGACGCCGTCATGGCGCGTCTCGACGCCGTGCTCCAGCCGGTCGAGCGGTCCGGCAGGCTCGGCCCCGTCGCGCGCCTGTTGCCGACGACCGCGGCCACCACGCTGCGCAAGGCGGGCGGCGAGCCGCTCGTCATCGACGGACCCTTCGCCGAGACCAAGGAGCAGTTTCTCGGCTTCTACCTCGTCGATTTCGACACTCTCGACGAGGCGCTCGCCTTCTCGAAAAATCTCGCCGAAGCCAATCCCGGCGGCGGCTCCTATGAAATCCGACCGGTCGGCTACATGCGCGAGCGGGACAAGGACAATCACGCTTCATGACCGACGCCCGCGCCATCGAAACGCTGATGTCCGCCGCCCGCCCGCAGGCGGTCGGTGCGCTGCTGCGCTACTTCCGCGATCTCGACCGTGCGGAAGAGGCGTTTCAGGAAGCGTGTCTGAGGGCGCTGAAGAACTGGCCGAAGAACGGCGCCCCTCGCGATCCGGCCGCGTGGCTGATCTTCGTCGGGCGCAATGTCGGCATCGACGCGGTGCGGCGCGACAAGCGCCTCGTCGCGCTGCCGGACGAGCCCGCGCTGTCGGACCTCGACGATGTCGAGACGCCGCTCGCCGAACGTCTCGACGGCGCGGACTATCGCGACGACATCCTGCGACTGCTCTTCGTCTGCTCCGATCCGTCGTTGCCGGCGGAACACCAGGTGGCGCTGGCGCTGCGCATCGTCTCCGGCTTGACCGTCCCGCAGATCGCGCGTGCGTTTCTCGTCTCGGAAGCCGCGATGGAGCAGCGGATCACCCGCGCCAAGGCGAAGATCGCCGCATCCGGCCGGCAGTTCGAGACGCCGGACGCCATTGCGCGGTCGAGCCGCGTCGGTGCGGTGGCGGCGATGATCTATCTCGTCTTCAACGAGGGCTATTCGTCGCGTCCGGAAGCGGGGCAGGCGGCGACGGTGCTGTGCGAGGAAGCGATCCGGCTCGGTCGGTTGCTCTTGCGCATCTTTCCGACCGAGCCCGAGATCATGGGGCTTCTGGCGCTGATCCTGCTTCAAAATTCGCGCATCGCAGCGCGCATCGATGCGGCAGGCGAAATCATCCTTCTCGACGATCAGGACCGCACGCGCTGGAACGCCAAGATGATCGGCGAGGGGCTCGCGCTGGTCGACAAGGCGTTCCGCCACCGCCAACCCGGCAGCTACCAGATCCAGGCGGCGATTGCCGCGCTCCATGCCCGCGCGAAGACGGCGGCGGAAACCGATTGGACGGAGATCGAACTCCTCTACCGCATGCTGGAGCGCATTGAGCCCTCGCCGGTCGTCACGCTCAACCGGGCGGTGGCGGTTGCCAAGGTGCAGGGCGCGCAGGCCGCGCTCGACCTGATCGAACCGCTCGGCGACCGGCTTTCCGGCTATTTCAACTATCACGGCCTGCGCGGTGGGCTGCTGCTCGAACTCGAACGCTGCCGCGAGGCGCGCGAGGCGTTCGACCGGGCAATCGCGCTGGCGCGCAATCCGGCCGAAGCGGCACATATCCGCCGTCATCTCGACCGCATGCAGGCGAAGACGCACTAGATTTTTCGTCTGCCGAATGTCGGTATGCGGTGCTGCGGATCGTCCTTGGATCAGACATCACGAAGGAGACCGCCATGACCCCCGAACCCAAGGCCGAGACCGAACACGAACTCGTCCTCACCCGCCTTCTCGACGCCCCGCGCGAGACGCTCTTCCGCTGCTGGACCGACGCCGAGCTCCTGCCGAAATGGTTCGTGCCGGCGCCGTGGACGATCGCGAAGGCCGAGGTCGATCCGCGTCCTGGCGGCCGGTCGTTCATCGTCATGCGCGACCCGGACGGCAACGAATATCCGAATGACGGCGTCTATCTGGAAATCGTGCCGAACGAGAAGATCGTTTTCACCGACGCCTACACGGCCGGCTGGGTGCCGTCCGAAAAGCCGTTCTTCACCGGGATCGTCACCTTCGCCGACGAGGGCGGCAAGACGCGCTACACGGCGCGGGCGCGCCACTGGCGGGCGGAAGACAAGGAAAACCACGAGAAGATGGGTTTTCACGAAGGCTGGGGCATCTGCGCGGATCAGCTCGAGGCACTGGCGAAGACGCTTTGACCTAGAGCAGCCATTCGATGTCGAGGCGCTTCAGGATGCCGATCGCCAGCCGATCGGGCAGCCCCATGCCGGGTTCGCGCCGAAGCGGGGCCGACAGGTCGGGCCGCTTCCAGATGAGGCCGCGATGCTCGGACAGCGCCACCTCATAAGCGTTCTCCGGCACCACATCGTCGAAGGCGTCGGCGACGAGGCCGGCCAGAAGCGGCGATTCGATGACGATGCCCATCTCGGTATTCAAGTCGATCGAGCGCGGGTCGAAGTTGAACGAGCCGACGAAAAGCCGCTCTCGGTCGACGGCGAAGGTCTTGGCGTGCAGGGTCGAGGCGCCGGCGCGCAGTGCCGAGGCGGACCCGCTGCCCGAGCCGCGCAAGCGGCCCGAGACGCCGAGCCGCGAACCTTTGCGCCGCTCGCGCCGGGAGGGCGCCTGCCGCGCGCCGTCGCACATCTCGAACAGGCGGATGCCGGCGCGCAGCAGTTGCCGGCGATAGGGGGCGTAGCCGGCGTGGACCGCGCCGACATCTGTCGCCTCATAGGCGTTGGTCAGGATCGAGACGTCGACGCCGCGCGCTCTCAGTGCGCGCAGATTGGCGACGCCGCGTTTGCCCGGCACGAAGTAGCCGGCGATGATGGCAAGTTCGCGTTTCGGCGTGCCGATGGCGTTTTCGAGGAGGCCCGAAAGCCGTGCGTCGCTGCCCTCGCCCTTGCGCAGATAGCCGAGCGCCTTGCCCGGATCGTCGTGCAGGAGCGAGACCTTCGCCCATTCCATCGGCAACCGCGCCTCGGCAAGCTGGCGCACGATTTCCAGGTCGCGCACGGCCTTCAGATAGCGCCGCGCCGTCGGGTCGCGCTCGACGATGGAGCTGCGCTTGCGCAGGCGGCGCAGATGGCGCGGGCCGACCCGGCGCAACAGCAGGCGCGCCGGAAACGAAGACGCCGCATTCCAGTAATCCTCGAACTGCGCCGTCACCTCGTCCACGGCCGGGCCGATGGCGAGGACGTCGAGATCGGCGAAGAGGGGGCCGTCGGCGACGCCGAAATATTCGTCGCCGATGTTGCGGCCGCCGATGACCGTCGCCTGTCCGTCGACGGTGAAGCTCTTGTTGTGCATGCGCCGGTTGAGGCGCGGGAAGTCGAAGACGTAGCCCAGTACCTTCGGCCAGCGGACCGGGAAGGGATTGAACAGCCGCACCTCGACGCGCGGATGGCGGTCGAGCGCGAACAACACCTGGTCGAGGCCGTCGATGCCGTTGTCGTCGAGGAGAAGCCGGACGCGAACGCCTCGGTCGGCGGCGTCGAGCACTTCTTCGAGGAGCATGGTGCCGGTGCGGTCGCCGCGCCAGATGTAATATTGCAGGTCGAGCGTCTTTTCGGCCTGGCGGGCGAGCGACATGCGCGTGGCGAACGCTTCCGGTCCGTCGGCGAGGAGATAGACGCCGGAGAGGCCCGGGTGTGCGTCGACCGAAGACCGCGTCATGCGGGCGAGGGTCGTCTGGCTGACGTCCGGGGCGGGGCCGGGTTCGGGCAGGGCGTGCTGCGGCAGCGTGAAGGCGCGGCGGATGGCGGCGGCCGCGACGAGCGCGGCGCCAAGGGCCAGCAATTTTCCGCTCGCGCGCATTCATTCCTCCGATCGCCGCAGTACAATCGTTCCGCACGCTTCCGGTTCCGGCCGGGCGGGTGGCGAAATATTTCCCGATGACCGTGTCGGGAGAAGGCGCGGCCGTTCGTCATCCTGTCGCAACACGATGAAAGAGGAGAACAATCATGAGCTATGTCGACGGATTCCTGCTTTCCGTTCCGAAGGCCAATCTCGAGGCCTACAAGAAGCACGCCCGCGTTTCGGCCGATGTCTGGATGGAGCACGGTGCGACCAGCTATGTCGAGTCCCTCGCCGAGGACGTGCCCTATGGCGAACTCACCTCGTTTCCGCGCGCCGTGCAGGCCAAGGACGACGAGATCGTCGTCTTCGCCTGGGCGACCTATCCCGACAAGGCCAAGCGCGACGAGGTGATGAAGAAGGTGTTCGAGGACCCGCGCATGAAGCCGGCTATGGAAAACATGCAGTTCGACGGCAAGCGGATGATCTATGGCGGCTTCGACACGTTCATCGAACGCTGAACCAGAGGAGGCAGCGATGTCGGACTATCACTATCCGGGCGTGACGCCGCATCTGATGTCGAAGGATGCGGTGGCAGCCATCGAGTTCTACAAGCGCGCGCTCGGCGCCGAGGAACAGGGCGAGCGCATGCTGATGGATGACGGCAAGCGCATCATGCACTGCGAACTGAAGATCAATGGCGGCACGCTGATGATCGCCGACGCGATGCCGGAATATGGCTATCCCTGGGTGGAGCCGCAGGGCACCACGCTGAACATCATCGTCGACGACGCGCGCGCGGTCTGGGACCGGGCGATAGCCGCGGGTTGCACGGTGAAGATGCCGCTCGAGGTGGCGTTCTGGGGCGATCTCTACGGGACGTTCGATGATCCGTTCGGGCACAATTGGGCGGTGGTGGGGCCGGCGCCGAAGGGGTGAGCTGCGGTTGGGTTATTGGTTCCCTATCCGATCCTTCGGGATCGGATAGGGACCCCCACCCTTTATTGGGCGAGCCACGCGTCTCGCCCGTCCTTCGGACCCCCACAAGGGGGGAGGGAGTCGCCGGCGGGGTACGTGCCCTTCGATGCATCGCCCGGTTTAAAGGAGGGTGTGCGACGTGGATGCCTCCCTCCCCCTTGTGGAGATCGTTGCAAAATTGGCTGATTGTGATTCAGTCGTCTTAGTTTGGAGGCGGTTTGATGAGCGGTCAGCTTGGGTTTGGCGATGGGTGGATATCGGCCAGGGTCGGCCACAATGCGA
>NZ_JBQVMV010000022.1:0-38754 GCF_052435475.1 Aliihoeflea sp. | reverse complement strand
AGCTGACCGCTCATCAAACCGCCTCCAAACAAAGACGACTGAATCACAATCAGCCAATTTTGCAACGATCTCCACAAAGGGGAGGGAGTCGCCGACGTCGAGCCTAACCCTTTAAACGGGGCGCTTGGCTGACGGGTTATCACTGCATGGACGCCCTCCCTCCCCCTTGTGGGGAGGGATAAAGCGTGGGGGTATTGCAGCGATCGAGATAAGCCGGAAAACCGAATCTACCTCGGCAAAACCGTCGTTCCCATCAGATCCTTGTCGATCGCGTGCGCGGCCTGTCGACCTTCGCGGATCGCCCAGACGACGAGCGACTGGCCGCGACGCACGTCGCCGGCGATGTAGAGCTTGTCGATGTTGCTCTTGTAGTCGCGATCATTGGCCGTGACGTTGCGCGAGCCGCGCTTGTCGGTGACGGTGCCGAGGCGCTCGCCGAGCTGGTCGGTCAGGCCGCCGACGAGCGGGCCGGCGAAGCCGATGGCGATGAAGGCGAGGTCGGCCTTTATGATGAACTCGGTGCCGGCGATCGGCTTGCGCTTCTCGTCGACTTCGCAGCATTTGACGCCGGTGAGGTTGCCATCCTCGTCGCCGACGAATTCGAGCGTCGCGACCTGGAACTCCCGGTCGGCGCCCTCGGCCTGGGAGGATGAGGTGCGCATCTTCGTCGCCCAGTAAGGCCAGACGGTGAGCTTGTCTTCCTTTTCCGGTGGCTGCGGGCGGATGTCGAGCTGGGTGACGCGCACCGCGCCCTGGCGGAACGACGTGCCGACGCAGTCCGAGGCCGTATCGCCGCCGCCAACGACGACGACATGCTTGCCGCCGGCGAGAATCGGCGCGGCCGCCCAGGCGCGCGACTGGATGTCCTCGCCGCCGACGCGCCGGTTCTGTTGGACGAGATAGGGCATCGCGTCATGGACGCCCTGGAACTCGCGGCCCGGAATGCCGGCCGGACGCGGGTTTTCCGAGCCGCCGCAATAGAGCACCGCGTCGAATTCGGCCGTCAGGTCATCCATCGTCCTGTCGGTGCCGATGTCGACGCCGCAATGGAAGGTGACGCCCTCCCCCTGCATCTGCTCGACGCGCGCGTCGATGTATTTCTTCTCGATCTTGAAGTCGGGAATGCCGTAGCGCATCAGCCCGCCGGGCTTCGATTCGCGCTCGAAGACATGAACGTCGTGGCCGACGCGACCAAGCTGCTGCGCCGCAGCCATGCCGGCCGGGCCGGAGCCGATGATCGCAACGCGCTTGCCGGTCTTGGTGGCAGACGGCTGCGGACGGATCAGGCCCTTTTCATAGGCCTTGTCGGCAATCGCCTGCTCGACCGTCTTGATGGCGACGGGGATGTCCTCGAGGTTCAGCGTACAGGCTTCCTCGCAGGGCGCGGGGCAGATGCGGCCGGTCCATTCGGGGAAGTTGTTGGTCGAGTGCAGGTTGCGGATCGCCCCTTCCCAGTCCTTTTGATAGACGAGGTCGTTCCAGTCGGGAATCTGGTTGTGGACCGGACAGCCGGTCGGCCCGTGACAGAACGGGATGCCGCAATCCATGCAGCGCGCGGCCTGTTTCTCGACTTCCGGCTCCGACATCGGGAGCGTGAACTCCCGGAAATGACGGATGCGGTCCGACGCAGGCTGGTACTTGTGAACCTGCCGGTCGATTTCGAGAAAGCCTGTTACCTTGCCCATAGTTCAGTCCAATCGTCTGCGAGCCGTGAGGCTCCGAAATGCGATCAAGGGTGGAGGGAGGCGGCCTATTCGGCCGCCACGCCCATGCGCATGCGTTCCATTTCGATCAGCGCGCGCTTGTATTCGACCGGCATGACCTTGCGGAATTTCGGGCGGTAGTCGGCCCAGTTGTCGAGGATGGTCTGGCCGCGCTGCGAGCCGGTGTGGTCGACATGGCTGCGGATGAGCTGGTAGAGCCGCTCCTCGTCGTGGCTGGTCATGTCGGCCTGGACGTCGACGCGGCCCTTGTGGTCGATGTCGCCGCCGTGGTGATGGAGGCGTTCGAGGATTTCGTCTTCCTCCGGCACCGGTTCCAGCTCGACCATGGCCATGTTGCAGCGTTCGGCGAAATCTCCCGCCTCGTCCAGCACATAGGCGATGCCGCCCGACATGCCGGCCGCGAAGTTCCGGCCCGTCTGCCCCAGAACGACGACAACGCCGCCGGTCATGTACTCGCAGCCATGGTCGCCGACGCCCTCGACGACGGCGATGGCACCCGAATTGCGCACTGCGAAGCGCTCGCCCGCGACACCGCGGAAATAACACTCGCCCTCGGTCGCGCCATAGAGAACCGTGTTACCCACGATGATCGAATTTTCGGGAGTGATGCGGGTGTTTTCCGGTGGCCGGATGACGATCTTGCCGCCCGAAAGCCCCTTGCCGACATAGTCGTTGCCGTCACCGACTAGCGTGAAGGTCACGCCTTTGGCAAGGAATGCACCGAAGGACTGGCCGGCTGTGCCGGTCAGCGTCACGGAAATCGTATCCTTGCGCAGGCCCTTGTGGCCGAAGCGCTTGGCCACCTCGCCCGAGAGCATCGCGCCGGTGGAACGGTCGACGTTGCGGATGTCGGCCGCGATCTCGACCCTTTGGCGCGCCTCGAGTGCCGGCGCCGCCTCGGCGATCAGCTTGCGGTCGAGCACGTCGTCGATCGGATGCGTCTGGCGTTCGGTCCAGTAGGTCGCTTCCTTCGGCGCATCGGGCTTGTAGAACATCTTCGAGAAGTCGAGCCCCTTCGACTTCCAGTGCGCAAAGGCGTCGTCCTTGGCGAGAAGCTGGGATTGGCCGATGATCTCGTCGATCTTGCGGTAGCCCATCTCGGCCAGAAGCTGGCGCACTTCCTCGGCGATGAAGAAGAAGAAGTTGATGACGTGCTCGGGCGTGCCCTTGAAGCGCTTGCGCAACACCGGGTCCTGCGTGGCGACGCCGACTGGGCAGGTGTTGAGGTGGCACTTGCGCATCATGATGCAGCCGGCTGCGATGAGCGGCGCGGTCGAGAACCCGAACTCGTCGGCACCGAGGAGCGCACCGACAATCACGTCGCGGCCGGTGCGAAGCCCGCCATCGACCTGCAGCGCGACGCGGGAGCGCAGCCCGTTCAGCACCAGCGTCTGGTGCGTTTCGGCAAGGCCCATTTCCCAAGGGCTGCCGGCATGCTTGATCGAGGTAAGCGGCGAGGCGCCCGTCCCGCCGTCATAGCCGGAGATGGTGATGTGGTCCGCGCGCGCCTTGGCGACACCCGCCGCGACCGTGCCGACGCCGACTTCGGAGACGAGCTTCACCGACACGTCGGCGGCCGGATTGACGTTCTTCAGGTCGTAGATGAGCTGCGCCAGATCCTCGATCGAATAGATGTCGTGGTGCGGGGGCGGCGAAATGAGGCCCACGCCCTGGGTCGAGTGGCGCACCTTGGCGATGGTCGCATCGACCTTGTGGCCGGGCAATTGTCCGCCCTCGCCGGGCTTGGCGCCCTGCGCGACCTTGATCTGCATCATATCGGAATTGACGAGATATTCCGCGGTCACGCCAAAGCGGCCGGATGCGATCTGCTTGATGGCGGAGCGCTCGGGATTGCGCGATCCGTCCGGCAGCGGGAAGTAGCGATCCGGCTCCTCACCGCCCTCTCCCGTATTCGACTTGCCGCCGATGCGGTTCATCGCGACGGCGAGCGTCGAATGCGCCTCTCTGGAGATCGAGCCGAATGACATCGCGCCCGTCGAGAAGCGCTTGACGAGCTCGACCGCGGGCTCGACTTCGTCGAGCGGCACGGCCGCGCGGCCGCTCTCCTCGGCGGTCAGGATCTTGAACAGGCCGCGGATCGACTTGGCGTCGGCCGTATGGCTGTCGATCTGGGCGGAATACTGCTTGAACGTCTCCCACGAGTTGAGCCGCACCGAATGTTGCAGCGTCGCGACCGCGTCGGGCGACCAGACATGCGCCTCGCCGCGCACGCGGTAGGTGTATTCGCCCCCGACCTCGAGCGCGTTCTTCAAGACCGGGTCTTCGCCGAAGGCGGATTCGTGGCGGCTGACGGTCTCGCCCGCGACCTCTTCCAGCCCGACGCCTTCAATGGTCGTCGCCGTGCCGGAGAAATACCGGTCGACGAAGGCAGAGTTCAGGCCGATCGCGTCGAAGATCTGCGCGCCGCAATAGGATTGATAGGTCGAGATGCCCATCTTGGACATGACCTTGAGGATGCCTTTGCCGATCGACTTGATGTAGCGATAGACGACCTCGTGCGCATCGACCTCCGGCGGGAAATCGCCGCGGCGGTGCATCTCGGTCAAGGTGTCGAAGGCGAGGTAGGGGTTGATCGCCTCCGCGCCATAGCCGGCCAGGCAGGCGAAGTGGTGCACCTCGCGCGGCTCGCCGGATTCGACGACGAGACCGACCGCCGTGCGCAGACCCTTGCGGATCAGGTGGTGGTGAACCGCCGCAGTCGCGAGCAGCGCCGGAATGGCGATTCGGTCCGGCCCGACCTGGCGATCCGACAGGATGATGATGTTGTAGCCGCCGACGACGGCCGCCTCGGCACGGTCGCAGAGGCGATCGACCGCCCCTTGCATGCCGGATGCACCTTCCACGGCCGCATAGGTGATGTCGATCGTCTTGGTGTCGAAGCGGTCCTCGGTGTGGCCGATCGAGCGGATCTTTTCGAGATCGCCATTGGTCAGGATCGGCTGTCGCACTTCGAGCCGCTTGCGGCGCGAAGAGCCGACGAGGTCGAAGATGTTCGGGCGCGGGCCGATGAAGGAGACGAGGCTCATGACGAGTTCCTCGCGGATCGGGTCGATCGGCGGGTTCGTCACCTGGGCGAAGTTCTGCTTGAAATAGGTGTAGAGGAGCTTCGACTTGTCCGACATCGCCGAGATCGGCGTGTCGGTGCCCATCGAGCCGACTGCTTCCTGGCCGGTCGTCGCCATCGGCGACATCAAGATGCGCGTGTCTTCCTGCGTGTAGCCGAAGGCCTGCTGGCGATCGAGCAGCGAGACGTCCTTGCGCAGCGCGCGCGGCTCGACGGGCTTCAGCTCTTCGAGGATGAGCTGCGTGTTCTTCAGCCACTGCGTGTAGGGGTGCTGCGAGGCGATCTCGGCCTTGATCTCGTCGTCGGAGACGATGCGCCCCTCTTCGAGGTCGATCAGCAGCATGCGACCGGGCTGGAGCCGCCACTTGGTGACGATCTTCTCCTCCGGCACCGGCAGGACGCCCGCTTCCGAGGCCATGATGACGCGATCGTCATCGGTCACGATATAGCGTGCAGGACGAAGGCCGTTGCGGTCGAGCGTCGCGCCGATCTGGCGCCCGTCGGTGAAGACGACGGCGGCAGGGCCGTCCCACGGCTCCATCAGCGCGGCGTGATATTCGTAGAAGGCGCGGCGCTCGTCGCTCATCAGCTTGTTGCCGGCCCAGGCTTCCGGGATCAGCATCATCATGGCGTGCGCGAGCGTGTAGCCGCCCTGGAACAGGAATTCGAGCGCGTTGTCGAAGCAGGCCGTGTCCGACTGCCCCTCATAGGAGATCGGCCACAGCTTGGAGATGTTGTTGCCGAAGAGCTCGGAATCGACCGAGGCCTGACGCGCCGCCATCCAGTTGTTGTTGCCGCGCACCGTGTTGATCTCGCCATTGTGGGCGACCATGCGGTACGGATGCGCCAGCTTCCATGACGGGAAGGTGTTGGTCGAAAAGCGCTGGTGGACGAGGATCAGCGCGGTCTCGAAGCGCGGATCGGTCAGGTCCTTGTAATAGGCGCCGACCTGGTAGGCGAGGAACATGCCCTTGTAAACGATGGTGCGCGCCGACAGCGACACGCAATAGGCGCCGATGTCCTTGTTCTGATGCTCGGCATAGATGCGGCCGGAAATCACCTTGCGCAGGACATAGAGCCGCGCCTCGTATTCCTCGTCGTCCTCGATCTCGGCGGGACGGCCGATGAAGACCTGGCGGTGATGCGGCTCGGCGGCAACGATTTCCGGCGCCTTCGACAGCGACGTGTTGTCGACCGGCACGTCGCGGAAGCCGATCAGCGGCAGCCCTTCGGACTGCGCGGATTCGGCGATGATCTCGTCGACATGGGCGCGAAGGGCTTCGTCCTGCGGCATGAACCAGTGGCCGACGCCATACTGGCCGAGCGGCGGCAGTTCGATGCCCTGCGCGGCAAGCTCCTCGCGGAAGAAGCGATCGGGAATCTGCACCAGCACGCCCGCGCCGTCGCCGACGAGCGGATCGGCGCCGACGGCGCCGCGATGCGTCAGGTTCTCGAGCATGAACAGCCCGTCCTTGACGATCTGGTGCGACTTGGCGCCCTTCATGTTGGCGACGAAGCCGACGCCGCACGCATCGTGCTCGTTGCGCGGATCGTAAAGACCCTGCGCATGCGGAAGACCGGTTTTGCGGGCAGTCGCTTTCGCATGGGCGGCCGGCGTCGATGCGGTCGTCACAGCTTGCGTCTTCTCGCTCATGCTCGTCTCTCCGTCGTGCCCGGGGATCGGGCGGTCGTCTGGTCCTCCAGGTTCGCCCTGCGGCCAACCCAATTCTGCACTCGCGGCATATATGTCGAATGGCCGTTCGCCGACCGGTTCTCGGGGCCCTTGCCCTCCGGTCCGCACATGGCCGATACATCGTGCCAGGCGGCGGCGCCGAACTCTACGCGCGCCCCATTCTAAGGGTCAGCGCGGCTGCTCGGCAATCCGCAAATAAGACAGCAATGCTGTCCTAAATTGGATATGACAGAAATCAAAAGCCCGCACAAGATGCAAGTGCAAAAAATTGAGGCTGTTGGCGAAAGATTGTTTCGCCGTACGTTACGCGGCCGCAATCTTCGCAAATCGCCTTCGCATGCCAAGCGTCAGGCCCTTGTCAGCCGCGCGCCGACCTGATTTCTGAAGCGGACTTTCCAAGGGAATAGCACGCTTCATGTATTTCGCATCCGACAACTGGGCCGGCGCCCACCCCGACATCGCCCGCAACCTCGTCACGCGCTCTACCGGCTTCGCGCCGGCCTATGGCGCGAGCGACATCGACAAGGCAGTCGAAGCGCGTTTCAGCGAAATCTTCGAGCGCGATGTGGCGGTGTTCTTCGTCGGAACCGGCACAGCCGCGAACTCGCTCGCCCTCACGGCCTACGACCGCGCGGGCGGCGTCTCCTTCGGCCACCGCGAGGCGCATGTGATCGCCGACGAATGCGGCGCGCCGGAATATTTCATGGGCGGCTCGCGCCTCCATGCCGTCGATGGCCCTCTCGGCCGAATGGAAACCGAAAAGCTCAAGGCCGCGATCGAGCGCTTCCCGCCCGCCTTCGTCCATGGCGGACGCCCGGCGGCGGTGACGATCACGCAGGCGAGCGAAGTCGGCACGGTCTATTCGCTGGCGCAGATCGAGGCCATCTCCGCGCTTGCCAAGGAGCACGGCATCCCGCTCCACATGGACGGCGCGCGCTTTGCCAATGCGCTCGTCTCGCTCGGCGTGTCGGCTGCCGAGATGACCTGGAAGCGCGGCGTCGACGTGCTCTCCTTCGGCGGCACCAAGAATGGCTGCTGGTGCGCGGAGGCCGTCGTCTTCTTCAATCCCGACGAAGCGAAGGATTTCCCCTTCGTGCGCAAGCGCGCGGCGCAGCTCTTTTCCAAGTCGCGCTTTATCGCGGCGCAGTTCGAAGCCTATTTCGCCGACGATCTGTGGCTGAAGACCGCCCGGCATTCGAACGCGATGGCCACGCGACTGGCCGGGCATTTCACCACCTCGCCCAATGCCCGGCTCGGCTGGGCGCCAGAGGCGAACGAAGTCTTCCCGATCCTCGGCAAGGGGCTGGTCGACGAACTGAAGGACAAGGGCGCCGTCTTCTACGCCTGGCCGACGCCGGCCGGGCTCGACGTCGGTCCGGACGAGACGCTCTGCCGCTTCGTGACCAGCTTTGCCACCACCGAGGGCGATGTCGATGGGATCGGCGAACTGATCGCATGATCACGTTCTAATTCAGCGACACGTGATTTTCGGACGCGGACGAACAGATGCCGGCGTGACCACGCCGGCATTCTTCATGTCCGCTCGTTGATTTCCCAGTGATGGGGCGCTTCGCCAAGGTGCTGAGGCCGGCAACAACGCCGGACGAACACCAAGGGAGCATCATCCAATGTCGACACGTACCGCTTTCAGCGCCGCCTATCTGGCCGCCGCCGTCGCCTCCGCCGTTTCCGCCGGCGCCTTCCTCTCGACAGGCGACGCCGTCGCCCAGGAAAAGGAGCGCTGCTACGGCGTTTCGCTGGCCGGCGCGAACGACTGCGCGGCCGGTCCCGGCACGACATGCGCGGGCACCTCCAAGGTCGACTATCAGGGCAATGCCTGGACCTATGTCGAGAAGGGCACCTGCGCTTCGATCGATCTTCCCGATCAGCGCATGGGCTCGCTCGAGGCCCTCGACCGCGACCTGCCCACGGCGGGCTGATCGGACTCATCGCCAGCCAATCGACAGGCCGGAAGGACGACGGGCATGAACGTGAATGTCACCGATCTTCATCGCCGGGAGCAGCGCTTTCCGGCCTTCGATGCGGCGGGGCTGGCCGGCACCAGCTTCAAGCCCGAACATTTTCGCGAGATCGATGCCGACGAGGCGATCGACGGCTTCTTTGAGATCCACGCGGAAAACTACATGGGCGACGGCGGGATGCCGCATCGGCTGCTGGAAAGCATCCGTGCGCGCCATCCCGTCTCGCTGCACGGCGTGTGCATGTCGATCGGTGGCGAAGCACCGTTGTCGCGCGATCATCTCGACCGCTTCCGAGCGCTCGTCGATCGCTACGAGCCGGCCTTCGTTTCCGAGCATCTGGCCTGGTCAACGCATGACGACGTCTTCTACAATGATCTGTTGCCCCTGCCCTACACCAAGGCGACGCTTGCCCGGGTGGCCGACCACGTCGACGAAATGCAGGAGGCGATTTCCCGCCCCATCCTGCTCGAGAACCCGGCGACGTATCTGCTCTTCGAACAGTCGACCATTTCCGAGCAGGATTTCCTGCGCGAGATCGTGCGCCGCACAGGCTGCGGCCTGCTGCTCGACGTCAACAACGTCTTCGTGTCCGCGACCAACCACGGGACGGATGCCTGGACCTACCTGTCCTCCTTCCCGCTGCATCATGTCGGCGAAATCCATCTCGCCGGCCATGCCGAAGACGCGGACGCACAGGGTCGAAAGCTGCTGATCGACAGCCATGACGGCCCTGTCGCCGATGCCGTCTGGACGCTTTACGAACGCGTGATCGCGCGCACCGGGCCTGTCGCCACGCTTGTGGAATGGGACGCCGACATACCCGCCTGGCCGATCCTCAAGCGAGAGGCGATGGCGGCAGCCGAAATCCTGGCCCGTCAGGCGCCGAACCGGATGCTGGGGCACCGTCATGGATGAATTCGCGTCCGGGCTTCTAGTAGCCGATGGTGCCCCGCCGCCCGGCCTTCATTCGGCCTTCGGGCTTGGCGATGCCGGCCGTTTCGCCATCTATCGCAACAACGTCGCATCTAGCCTCATCAGGGCGCTGCGCGAAATCTTCCCGGCGACGCGCCGCATCGTCGGCGACCGCTTCTTCGACGCGATGGCCCACGCCTTCATGGTCGAGCACCCTCCGCGTTCGCCGCTTGTTTTTCGCTATGGCGACGAATTTCCAGATTTCCTCGCTGCATTCGGCCCCGCAGGCAAGATGCCGTATCTGGCCGACCTCGCCCGGGTCGAAAGATCCTGGCTCGATGCCTGGCACGCAGCCGACGCCGAAACGCTCGACGGCGAGACAATGGCGTCCGTTCCGGTTGCGCAGTTGCCGCATTGCCGCCTGATCGCCCATCCAGCCGCGCGCATCGTCGTATCGCTCTTTGCCGTCGCCGACCTGTTCCTGGCCAATCGAGAAGACGCCGGCGTCTCAGGCCGCATTGATGCGTCGGTGGCGCAAGCGGTCCTCATCACCCGCCCTGCCCTTGCCGTGACGATAAAGTCGCTCGGCCGGGATCAGGCAGTCTTCATGCAGGCGCTTCTGAACGGCCGGCCGCTTGAGGCTGCGGTCAACGCGGCACTTGCCTGCGACCGGAAATTCGACCTCGGCGCAGGGATGTCGCTCGTCGTCTGGTCCGGGGCGTTTCATGCCATTCGAGGAGCAGAACGATGATCGGACCAATGCACTGTCTCTACGATAAACTCGTGTCCGGGATCGAAGCTGCGGGCGACCGCTGGCTGATCGGGCTTGCCGCGCGGCTGGTGTTTGCCTCGACGTTGCTCTTCTACTTCTGGAATTCGGCGCGCACGAAGATCACAGACGGAATGTTCGGTTTCCTGTCGGTCTCGGACAATGCCTATTATCAAATCGCCCTGCCGGCAGTGGAAGCTGCCGGCGGCGACGTCGGCAATGTCGCCTTCCTGCCCTGGGGCCTGATGGTGTGGGCCGGCACCTATGCCGAATTCATCCTGCCTTTCCTCATCCTCGCCGGGTTGGCCACGCGGATCGCTGCGCTGGGCATGATCGGCTTCGTCATCGTTCAGAGCGCTGTCGACATCCTTGTCCACCAGGTCGGGACGGATACGGCGGGAGCAGCGTTCGACCGCTTTTCCGATGGTCTCATCACCGACCAGCGTCTGTTCTGGATCTTCCTGCTAGCCGTTCTGGCGATGAAGGGGGCAGGCGCATTGTCCATCGACGCGCTCCTCCTCAAACGCAAAGCGGCGCCCGCAAGGGGCGCCGCCATTTCGTCGGGAAACGCGCAGCTTAGTTGACCGCCTGGCCCTCGATCTGCTTCGCGGAAGCAGGCGTCGGCTGGATCGCGATCTTGCGCGGCTTCATTTCCTCCGGCACCGATCGCTTCAGGTCGATGTGGAGAAGGCCGTTCTTCAACAGTGCGCCAACGACCTCGACATGGTCGGCAAGCTGGAAGCGGCGCTCGAAGGCGCGCGAGGCGATGCCGCGATGGAGGAATTCGGACGTCTCGTCCTTGGTCTCCGGCTTCTCGCCCTTGATCGTCAGCACGTTGCGATGGGCCTCGATCGAGATGTCGTCCTCGGCAAAGCCGGCGACAGCCATCGAGATGCGGTAGGCGTCCTCGCCGGTGCGCTCGATATTGTAAGGCGGATAGGACTGGCCGTTATCGGGCTGCGCCAGCGAATCGAGCATTGTGAAAAGACGGTCGAAGCCGACGGTCGAGCGATAGAGCGGCGAAAAATCAACATGACGCATGGTCTGTTCTCCAGTTGAGCAACATGGTTTGCGAGTGGAGCATCTGTCGGAAAACGCTTTGGTCTTTCCACTCGATGTCCAGCGGCCCCGACATCGGCGACCGCAGGTCAGATGTGGTTTTTCGCCCGCGCGCTTTCAAGAGTTTCATCCCCTCCTGAACGATGAACCGAATATGAACCGCCGCTTCGGATTCCGTTCAGCCCGCAACGGCTACCTTCCACTCATCGAATTCGAACAGGCGGCCTTCAAGCCACTTGGTCGTCTCCGAAGCCGGACCGGGTGTAACGTCCCTTCCTCCCGGTTCGTCAGAGGCCGGAAGCTCCCACAAGGATCTTCCGGCCTTACCTTTTTTTGAACCTGTCGCTTCGATAAGCTTTGCCTTTGGCAACGCCGCTTTCTATCACGGCTTCATGAGCGACCAGATTTTCTCCAGCGCCGGCAACCCCCTGCCAGACAACGCCCATGCCGGAACGTTTCACGGCAAGGGCAACATCCGGCTTCGCTATGCGCGGTTCGGCGCGACCGGGCGTCCGCTCAAGGGAACGGTGCTGATCTTTCCCGGTCGCAACGAGGCGATCGAGAAATATTTCGAGACCATCGGCGAATTGCAGCAACGTGGATTCGGCGTAGCGATCTTCGACTGGCGCGGCCAGGGCGGCTCGCAGCGCCTGACCCGCAATCCGCGCCGCGGCTATGTCCGCTCCTTCGACGACCATGTCGCCGACATCGAGCGCTTCGTGGAGCATATCGTCCTGCCGGACTGCCGCGCGCCCTTTTATCTGCTCGGCCATTCGACCGGCGCGCTGACGGCGCTCTTCGCCTCGCGCAAGCTGACCAACCGCATCCGACGCATGGTGCTGCTCGCCCCGCTCCTCACGCTGGAGCGCATTCCGGTACGCATGGACACGCTACGCCGCGCGACCGGCCTCCTGACCTCGCTCGGCTTTGGCCGCATGTTCCTTGCCCGCAGACAACGAAAGCCGGCGAAGCAGGTGTTCGAGGGCAACATCGTCACCAGCGATCCCGACCGCTTCGCGCGCAACCAGGCGATCTACGAGGAGCACCCGGCGCTCGGGCTCGGTGCGACGACGGTCGGCTGGGTGCATGCGGCGACGGTCGCCTCGGCGCGCGTCCACGAGCGCGAGTTCCTGCGCAATCACCGCATCCCGACGCTGCTCGTCGCCGCCGGCGCCGACACGCTCGTTTCGACGCCGGCGATCGAAGCCTATGCGCGCCAGTTGCGCGGCGCCTCGCTTGTCACGATCGACGGCGCCAAACACGAGATCCTGCAGGAAACGGATCGCTATCGCGAACAGTTCTGGGCAGCGTTCGACGCGTTCGTGCCCGGCGAGGTTCCGGAACTGGTCTAGCCTAGGACCGCCGGACGGCCTTCAGTTCCTTAGCGAAGGGCCAGGTTGTGTGCGCCATGGTTTCGATTCCCGAGGCGGTCAGCGCCGCGCCGAACAGGAAGCCCTGCAAGAGGTCGGGCTTGATGTGCTCGGCGAGCGTCTTCAACTGCTCGAACGTCTCAACGCCCTCGATCGTCACCGTCAGGCCCAGCGGCCGCGACATGTTGACGATGCCGCGCAGAAGTTCGAGCGCGCGCTCGTTCTGCGTCACGTCGATGAGGAAGGAGCGGTCGATCTTGATCTTGTCGAGCGGCAGCGTGTGCAGGTAGCTGAGCGAGGAATAGCCGGTGCCGAAATCGTCGAGCGCGATCCGGACACCGATCTTCTTCATTTCCTCGATGTAGCGGCGCGTCATCGCCTTGTCGTCGAGAAGCGCGGTCTCGGTCACTTCGATTTCGAGGCGGCGCGGGCACAGGCCACTCTGGTCGAGCGCGCGCCGGACGTGGTCGATGATGTCGGCGGAACGGAAATCCTTGGCGGACAGATTGACCGATACGCCGATATGTTCGGGCCAGCGCGCACATTGCAGCGTGGCTGCTTCGAGAACGAAATGGCTGATGTCGGAGACGATGCCCATTTCCTCGGCGAGCGGAATGAAAACGGCCGGCGAGATCGGCCCGAGTTCGGGGTGATCCCAGCGGCACAGCGCCTCGCAGGTCGAGATCTGCATCGTGTCCATCGCCACGATCGGCTGGTAGACGACGCGCAGACCCTTGGCCGCGATGGCCGAACGCAAATCCGCCTTCAAGAGCTGCTTGCGACGGAAGGCCTGGTCCATCTCGTCTTCGAACAGGTGCCAGGATGCCTTGCCAAGTTCCTTGGCCTTGTAGAGCGCAAGATCTGCCTTGACGACCATGCCGTCGACATCGGCGCCGTGAACCGAGGACAGCACCGCACCGGCCGATGCCTGGATCAAAAGAGCATGTCCCGCGACGTCCACATCGCCCTTGAGCGCGGCGAAGATGCCGTTCATGCGCGCGGCGAAGGCGTGATGATCGTGAATGTCGTCGAAATAGAGCGCGAACTCGTCGCCGCCGAACCGGCTGACGAAGATGTCGTCGCTCTCGAACTGCCGCAGCTTTTCCGCCACCGCATAGATGAGGCCGTCGCCGACGGGATGGCCGAGCGTATCGTTGACCGTCTTGAAATCGTCGAGGTCGAACACGACGAGGCCGATGGTCCGGCGCCGGTCTCCGACGACGACCGCATCGGCCACGAGTTCGTTGAAATATTCGCGGTTCGGCAGGCCCGTCAGCCCGTCATAGCGGGCCATGTAGCGGATCTTGTCTTCCGATTCGACGCGCTGCGTCACTTCCTCGAAGGTGATGACGCCAAGCTCGTCGCGGCCCGACCGCGCGGCAAATTCGAGGTAGCGGCCATCGGTCAGCTTCAGGAGAAGCTTGCGGTCGCGTCCTTCGCGGATGGCCTTCATCAGTTCGACATCGGCGAAATTGGCATCCGACGTCGAAAGCAGCCCGCCGGCGGCAACGCGAAGCAGCAGCGCCTTCAGGGTCCGGTTCTGGAGTTGCGAGGCGTCCTCGAAGCCGAGCGCCGAAGCCGCCTGGCTGTTGGCCGCCACGGCCTTGCCCTCGGGGCTCAGCATGACGAGCCCGTGCGGCATCGTGTTGAGGGCGCGGTCGAAGCGCTGCGCCAGATATTTCGAGTTGCGCTCTTCCGAAATCGCCGCGAACAGCATCGTGCGCACGTTCTCGGCCATCTTGGCGATGATGAACATGAACGGGATGATGTAGAGGCCGAGCACGAAATAGTTGAGGTCGCCCTTGAGGATCAGCCCGAGTGCGATCGGCAGGACGCCGGTGACGGCGAGCACCGCGACCATGCGCTTCGAGCCGTAATTGCGCCCGACGATGGTGACCGACCCGCCCATGATCACCGCAACGGCTGCGAGTTCGCCGAACGCGTCCGGGATCAGGACGATCGAGGTGAAGCAGAACGCGCCCGCGCATGCGCCCTGAATCGCGCCGCCGACGATATAGGACCGCTCCGCACGCCGTGCCGACGGCACGTCGATGATCGCGTTCGACCTCTGCACGCGCCGAATGGTCCAGTATCGGTAGAAAGCAGACAGGAAAAGCGCCACGGCGAGCCCGGCATAGACCAGGCTTTCGGTGGTGCGATAGACGAGAAGCGCGATCAGCCCCTGGCACAGGCCACCGATCAGCAGGATACCCGGATCGTTGAACAACGATCGGACAAAGCCGACATAGATATCCTGTGGAACTGAGTTTCTGGCGCTCTTCAACTCGGGGTCCTGGTTTTTGCCGGTCTTAGCAGTGCCAGAACCCCCTTAAATATTCATTGATATGCAACGGCGGATGGTCTTCATTCCGCCGCTTCGAGCCGCCGCTCGGCCGGCGCCGCTTTCAGTCGCTCGACGAGGCGGACGCGTTCTGCCTCCGCCTTCGCGGCATTTGCAGCCTTGACGTGACCGAAACCGCGGATCGTCTGAGGCAGTGAGGCGAGCGCCGTCGCCTCGACGATGCGTCCGGGCGCGAGAAGCGAGCGGATGAGTTCCAGATCGCGCTCATACGCCGCCAGCAAATCGCGCTCGTGCCGCCGCTCCGCCGTGTAGCCGAAAACGTCGAGCGGCGTTCCGCGAAGGCGCTTGAAACGGGCCAGCACGCCGAACGCTTTCAGCATCCACGGCCCGAAATTCGACTTGCGTGCCATGCCGTCGGAGCCCTTGCGGCCGAGGATCGGCGGGGCGAGGTGGAATTCGAGCCGCTCATAGTCCGAAAACTCGCGCGCGAGCTGGCGCTTGAAATTGCCGTCCGTGTAGAGCCGCGCGACCTCGTACTCGTCCTTGATCGCCATCAGCTTGAAGAGGCCGCGCGCGACCGCTTCGCTCAGTGCCATTGATCCGGGAACGGCCGACTGCTCGGCCGCGCGGATCGATGCGACTTCGCGCCGGTAGCGGTCGGCATAGGCGGCGTTCTGATAGTCGGCCAAAAATTCGGCTCGTCGATCGACGATTTCCTCCAGCGTCTCGCTGATCTTCGTCGCCTTGGTCGCGCCGGCTTCGACGAGTTCGGCGATTTCCTGGGGCTTCACCGCAGCGCGGCGACCCCAGCGGAACGCCTGGAGATTCATCGCGACCGCCTGGCCGTTGAGCTCGACCGCCTTTTCGATCGCCGCGGCGCCGAGTGGCAATGCGCCATGCTGATAGGCAAAGCCGAGCATGAACATGTTGGCGGCGAGCGCATTGCCGAACAGCGTCTGCGCGGCGCGCGTGGCGTCGAAGAAATGCGCGTTCTGCTCGCCCACCGCCTTGCCGATGGCGCGCTTGACGCGCTCGACCGGCAGCGAGAAATCGGCCGAACGGGTGAAGTCGCCCGGCATGACCTCGGCCGTGTTGCCGACGAAGATCGTCTTGCCCTCGCGCACGGACGACAGGATCTTGGCACTGCCGGAGACGACGAGATCACAGCCGAGCACCATGTCCGCCTTGCCGGCAGAAACGCGAATGGCGTGGATGTCCTCGGGCGTCTTCGCGATCCGCATGTGGCTGAAGACGGCGCCGCCTTTCTGGGCGAGGCCCGCCATGTCGATGACGCCGCAGCCCTTGCCTTCCAAATGCGCCGCCATACCGATGACCGCGCCGATGGTGACGACCCCGGTGCCACCGATGCCGTCGACGATGCCGGACCAGCCACCTTCCAGCGAGGCGAGGCGAGGCTCAGTCACGCCCTCCAGCGGATCGCCTCCGCCGGCGCGTCCTTCGGCCTTCCTGATCTTCGCGCCGTGCACGGTGACGAAGGACGGGCAGAAGCCGTTGACGCAGGAAAAGTCCTTGTTGCAGGAAGACTGGTCGATGCGCCGCTTGCGACCGAATTCGGTTTCGAGCGGCTGCACGGAAACGCAGTTGGACTTGACCCCGCAATCGCCGCAGCCCTCGCAGACGAGCTCGTTGATGATGATGCGCTTGTCCGGATCGGGGAACGTACCGCGCTTGCGCCGGCGACGCTTTTCGGCGGCGCAGGTCTGGTCGTAGAGCAGCACCGACACGCCCTTGATATCGCGCAATTCGCGCTGGACGGCATCGAGATCGTCGCGGTGATGGATCGTGGCGCCGGCCGGAAACTGGACGCGTCCGCCATATTTATCGGGTTCATCGGTGACGATGGCGATGCGCTCGACGCCTTCGCCGCGCACTTGGTTTGCGATCATGTCGACGGTCAGCCCGCCTTCATGCGGCTGGCCGCCTGTCATCGCTACGGCATCGTTGTAGAGGATCTTGTACGTAATGTTGGCATCCGAGGCGAGCGCGAAGCGCAGCGCCAGCGAGCCGGAATGGTTATAGGTGCCGTCGCCGAGGTTCTGGAAGATGTGGTCGCGCTTGGAGAAGGGTGCCTGGCCGACCCACTGCGCACCCTCGCCGCCCATCGCGGTGAAGCCGACCGTGCTGCGATCCATCCACAGAGACATGAAGTGGCAGCCGATGCCGCCACCGGCGATCGAGCCCTCCGGCACCTTGGTCGAGGAATTGTGCGGGCAGCCCGAGCAGAAATAGGGCGCGCGGTTGGAGACGTTCTGCGTCTCGGCCATCATCGCCTGGAACTGGCGCATCTGCGCGACGCGGGCAGCGATCTCTTCCGAATGGCCGATGGTGCGCAGCACGCGCTCGCCGATGGCGATGGCGATGTCGTTGGGGTCGAGCGCGCCGCGTGCCGGGAAGAGCCAGTCGCCGCGCTCGTCCTTCTTGCCGACGATGGTCGGCTGCATGGCGGTGCCGTAGAGGTTCTCGCGCATCTGCACTTCGATCAGCGAGCGCTTTTCCTCGACCACGATGATGGATTCGAGCCCGTCGGCGAACTGGCTGATATGCTCGTAGTCGAGCGGCCACGGACAGGCGACCTTGAACAGGCGGATGCCGATCTGGTTGGCGCGCGCCTCGTCGATGCCGATGTCGTCGAGCGCCTGGCGTACGTCGAGATAGGACTTGCCGACGGTGATGATGCCGAGGCGGGCGTTCGAGCCGCCCGAATAGACGATACGGTTGAGCGGATTGGCCCGGATGAAGGCGGCGGCAGCGGTGCGCTTGTATTCGTGAAGCCGCGCCTCCTGACCCATCTGGTCGATCTCATGACGGATCGACAGCCCGCCCTGCGGCATCTCGATCTCCGGCAGGGTGATGTTCACCCGATCGAGCGAAACGTCGACCGAAGCCGTCGATTCGATGTTGTCCTTGACGCATTTCATCGCCGACCACACGCCGGCATAGCGTGACAGCGCGTAGCCGTAGAGGCCGTAATCGACGAGTTCCTGAACGCCGGCCGGGTTGAAGATCGGGCTCATCGTGTCGACGAAGAGGAACTCCGTCGCATGCGCGTTGGTGGAGGATTCGGCCGTGTGGTCGTCGCCCATCAGGGCGAGGACGCCGCCATTCGGCGAGGTGCCGGCGAGATTGGCGTGGCGAAAAACGTCGCCCGAGCGGTCGACGCCGGGCCCCTTGCCGTACCAGAGCGCGAAGACGCCGTCATGGCTGCCTTCGCCCAGAAGTTCGGTCTGCTGCGTGCCCCAGCACGCGGTCGCGGCCAGTTCCTCGTTGAGGCCGGCCTGGAAGACGATGTCGGATTGCTGCAGTTCGCGCTTGGCTTTCCAGAGCTGCTGGTCGAGTCCGCCGAGCGGCGACCCGCGATAGCCCGACACGAACCCGGCGGTGGACATGCCCGCGCGACGATCGCGCTCGCGCTGCATCATCAGCATGCGCACGATGGCCTGTGCGCCGGAGATGAAGATTCGCTCCTTCGACAGGTCGTATTTGTCGTTCAGCGCGACATCGTGCAGCGTCATTGGCAGTTTCCTCCCGCTCGATTGACCCGAAAAGGTCATCCTGGCTGACCCAATTTCGAACCGCCGTCCGCCATCCGTCAAACCTTTTCGCTAGGGCAGCGAAAAGAGCAATACTCGTAAACGATTGCATCATGACACGGTAACATTATGTCGCGACACCCATCCGACCTGTTTGGTTGTGTCACGAGAGGGCTTTGTTTGCTCCAGCAAAGCTGATAGAGGACCCCGCGCGGCGCGGCGAAGGCCCGGTTTTCCGAGGCACGAGCAGGTTCGCAGACGATTTGGGGAACGGCGAGCCGGCGGAAAAATCCGTTCAGAGCTGCCGACGGGAAGATCGGGGAGCTTGATGGTAGACGCCAACGTGCCAGGCGCACCAAGGCCGCACGCATGTGCCGCCGGCGCCATGGGGAGGAAATCTCGATGCGGATTCTAGCGGCAGTCGTCCGCGCG
Organism: Aliihoeflea sp.; assembly: GCF_052435475.1. Classification (NCBI taxonomy): domain Bacteria; kingdom Pseudomonadati; phylum Pseudomonadota; class Alphaproteobacteria; order Hyphomicrobiales; family Phyllobacteriaceae; genus Aliihoeflea; species Aliihoeflea sp. The sequence goes on along the minus strand of NZ_JBQVMV010000022.1, from coordinate 19,875 downwards.
ATCAGCGGCCTGAACTGGCTGGTCGGCAATGTCTTTTCATGGCTGGCACTGGGGATCGTGCTGGTCTGCTTCACCGTCGTCGTCCAGCGCTACGTCTTCTCGACCACGCAATTGTGGATGCAGGACCTCTATATTTGGCTGAACGGTGCGATGTTCACCGCCGTCGCCGGCTTCGCGCTCCTGCGCAACGACCATGTCCGCGTCGACATCTTCTATCGACCGGCCTCGACCCGCACCAAGGCGATCATCGACATCATCGGCGTGTGCCTGTTCCTGCTGCCTTTCTGCTGGATCGTCTACGCCTACGGGATCACCTTCGTGCAGCGCTCCTGGCGCATCTACGAGGCGTCCGCCAATCCCGGCGGGATGAAGGGTCTCTTCATTCTCAAATCCTTCATCATCGTCTTCGCCGCGCTGATCGCGCTGCAGGGCATTGCAATGGTGTTCCGGTCCATCCTCGTGCTCGCGCGCAGCGAGCATCTGCTTCCGACCTATCTGCGTTACGAATCCGACGGGAGCTCCCACTGATGGACCCGGTACTACTTGGCGAGATACTCGCCGGCACGATGTTCTTCGGCATCATCGGCTTCCTCATGCTGGGCTTCCCGGTCGCGTTCACCCTGGCCGGCGTCTCGCTCATGTTCGGCGCGGTCGGCATGTGGTTCGGCGTGTTCGACCCGTCCAATTTCGGTTCGCTCGCCAACCGCTATATCGGCTTCATGACGAATGAAGTGCTGGTCGCGGTGCCGCTCTTCATCTTCATGGGCGTGATGCTCGAGCGCTCCAAGATCGCGGAACAGCTTCTCCTCACCATGGGCAAGCTCTTCGGCAACATGCGCGGCGGGCTCGGCATCTCGGTCGTGCTCGTCGGTGCGATGCTGGCCGCATCGACCGGCGTCGTCGGCGCGACCGTCGTCACCATGGGGCTGATCTCGCTGCCGGCCATGCTGCGCGCCGGCTACGACCCGCGGCTGGCCTCCGGCGTCATCTGCGCCTCGGGCACGCTCGGCCAGATCATTCCGCCCTCGACGGTGCTGATCTTCATGGGCGACATGCTCTCCGGCATCAACGCGCAGGTGCAGATGGCCAAGGGCAACTTCGCGCCCTCGCCCGTCTCGGTCGGCGACCTGTTCGCCGGCGCGCTCCTGCCCGGCCTCCTGCTCGTCGGCCTCTATCTCGGCTGGATGATCTTCAAGGCGATCTTCGATCCCGAATCCTGCCCGGCGACGCCGGTGCCGCCGGAAGAAAAGAAAAACCTCGCACGCGAGGTCGTCGTCGCACTGATCCCGCCGCTGGCGTTGATCATCGCCGTGCTCGGCTCGATCCTCGGCGGCATCGCCACGCCGACGGAAGCGGCTTCGGTCGGCGCGGTCGGCGCGATGATCCTCGCGGCACTGCGCTGGCGCCTGTCGCTGCGCGTCCTGCGCGAGGCCGTCATCGCCACCGCCACCATCACGTCGATGGTGTTCATCATCCTCTTCGGCGCCTCGGTGTTCTCGATCGTCTTCCGCCTGATGGGCGGCGACAATCTGGTTCATGAATTCCTGTCGAACCTGCCGGGTGGTGTCATCGGGCCGGTGATCGTCGTGATGGCGATCATGTTCCTGCTCGGCTTCATCCTCGACACGTTCGAGATCATCTTCATCGTGATCCCGATCACCGCACCGATCCTGCTCAACCTCGGCGTCGATCCGGTGTGGCTGGGCGTCATGGTGGGCGTGAACCTGCAGACCTCGTTCCTGACGCCACCCTTCGGCTTCGCGCTCTTCTACCTGCGCGGCGTGGCGCCGCGAACGGTGACGACGGGCATGATCTACAAGGGCGTCATCCCGTTCGTCGGCCTGCAGATCCTGGCTCTGGCGCTGCTCTTCATCTTCCCCGGCATCGCCACCTGGCTGCCGCGGTTCCTCTATAGCTGAGGCGCATGGCCGAAGCTGAAAGCCTGAACTATCCGGAGCGGTCTGAAACCATTCGGGCCGCTCTCCTCCGCGCAATGGGCGGCCTGTCGGACGGACAGATCACCTTGCGCGAACTTCTGCACGATATCGGCGACCACGGCCCGCTGATCCTGTGCGCGGTCCTGACGCTTCCGTTTCTCCTGCCTGTGTCCATACCGGGCGTCAGCACCGTTTTCGGCCTGGCGATCATCTTCCTGTCGGCAGGCATCGTCGCGAACCGCAAGCCATGGCTGCCCGAGCGGATCATGGACCGACCGCTCAATGCGGAAAAGCTCAAGGGCGTCCTGAACCGGAGCCTGTCGATCGTCGACAGGGTGGAAAACGTGGTGCGCGAACGCGCGCTTGCCCTCACCGCCTCGAACTTTGCCAACCGCGTCAACGGGCTGACGATCCTCGCCAGCGCCGCGCTGTTGATGTTTCCGCTCGGCCTCGTGCCGTTTTCCAACACGCTCCCCGCCTTCGCGATCCTCTTCCTGTCCGTCGGCATGGCCCAGCGCGACGGCATCGTCGTGGTCGCCGGCTATGCGGTGCTGACGGCGACGGTGATCTATTTCTCCGTTCTCGCCTACGGGGCGCTGGCCGCCGGGCGCGGCCTGACGACGTTCTTTGGCGCCTGACCGGCACACCGGATAAGAAAAAGGCCCGGGATCGCTCCCGGGCCTTTCTCGTGGTGCCGTGATCGGATGCGGTCAGATCTGGAAGTACTTCTCGCGCGCCTGGATGTAGAGCGAGTCCGTGCCTTCCGTCTTCTGGCGCACGATGTTGAGCGCGGAGACGAAGCTCTCGGCGGTCTTCTTGGTCAGCGCGTCGCCCGAATCGAGCAGGCCCTGCATGATCTCCTTGGCGGCATTGGCGCCGGCCTCGAGGATCTCGTCCGGGAACTGCCTGATCTGCACGCCGTGATCGTTGACGAGCGTCTGCAGCGCGCGCGGATCGTTGGCGGCGAAGTCGGCAGCGACATTGTCGTATTCGGCAGCGCATGCGCCGCGAACGATCGCCTGCAGGTCTTCCGGCAGTTCCTGGAACTTCGCCTTGTCGACGACGCACTCGGTCGCCAGGCCCGGCTCGATGAAGGACGGGAAGTAGTAGTTCTTGGCGATCTGGTGGAAGCCGAGCGCGAGATCGTTGTACGGACCCACGAATTCGGCCGCATCGAGCGTGCCGGACTGGAGCGCCTGGAAGATTTCGCCGGCCGCCATGTTGGTGACCGATGCGCCGAGCTTCTCCCAGACCTGGCCGCCGAGGCCGGGGGTGCGGAAGCGCAGGCCCTGGACGTCGGAAACGCCGGTCAGTTCGTTGCGGAACCAGCCGCCGGCCTGCGTGCCGGTGTCGCCCGACAGGAAGCCCTGGACGCCGAACTGGTCATAGATTTCGTCCCAGATTTCCTGGCCGCCGAGATGGCGGACCCACGCGGTCAGTTCGCGCGAGGTCATGCCGTAGGGAACGCCGGTGAAGAAGGACAGGCCGGTCGACTTGTTCTGCCAGTAATAGGCGGCACCGTGGCTCATCTCGGCCGAACCGTCGATGACGGCGTCGAGCGCCTGCAGCGGCGGCACGAGCTCGCCGGCGGCATAGAGCTGGATCGTCAGGCGGCCGCCAGACATCGCGGTGATACGGTCGGCAAGACGCTGCGCGCCGACGCCGAGACCGGGAAAGTTCTTCGGCCAGGTCGTGACCATGCGCCAGGTCTGGTTGCCCTGGGCGATGGCGGGCGCGGCAAGCGTGGACGCGGCGACAGCGCCGACGCCGGCAAAGCCTGCCTTGGTGATAAAGGAACGACGATCCATAAGAAAACCTCCCATATACGGATCTCAAAATATCGGTATTCGGGATTCCGACGAGGCGTCATTGCGCGTCCTCCCCCCGAGGCCGGGGCGTATAAATACACGCGTCTCCCCCCAAGTCCAGCGCGGAACCGCTGCTTGTGCGGACTTACCTAACGCCCCGGCAAAACGGTGCAAGACTGCCTCTTCGGCAGGCAGATTCCGTCGTGAGACATTCCGACGCCAGCTTGGTCCCGGAACGATTTCGCGCTAAACCGGAACCAACCAGTTTTCACGGACGCTTCCGACCCATGACCCAACCGCTCGTCGCCGTTTCGACCGACATCCGCCAGTTCGAGAACTACACCTGGCATGCCGCGCCGCATCAATATCTCGAGGCGGCGATGTCGCAGGCCGGCGTCCTGCCGCTTCTCGTGCCGGCCTTCGGCGAGCGCATCGACTATGACGCGCTTCTTTCGCGGGTCGACGGCGTGATGCTCACCGGCTCGAAGTCCAACGTCCATCCCTCGCTCTATGGCGGCGACGCTTCGGAAGCGAACGGCCCTTATGACGAGGCGCGCGACGCGACGACGATGCCGCTGATCCGCAAGGCGATCGAGCGCGGCGTGCCGCTCCTGGCCATCTGCCGCGGCATCCAGGAACTCAACGTCGCGCTCGGCGGCTCGCTGGCGACCGAAATCCAGGATGGCGAAGGAATGTGGGACCACCGCGCGCCGCAAAGCGACAGCCAGGACGAGCGCTTTGCCATCCGCCAGTCCGTGCGGATCACGGAAGGCTCGTGCCTGGCCGGCATCTTCGGCGCGCGCGAAATCGAGGTGAATTCGGTGCACCGGCAGGCGATCGGCGACATCGCGCCGCGGCTGCAGGTCGAGGCGGTGGCGGATGATGGCACGATCGAGGCCGTGTCGGTCATCGGTGCGAAAGACTTCGCGGTCGGGGTCCAGTGGCACCCGGAATACTGGGCCGCGAAGGACCGCGCCTCGGCGCAGATCTTCGAGGCGTTCGGCGACGCCGTGAGGGCGCAAGAAGCGCGCCGCGCGGGTCTGGCCCACGCGGCGGAGTAGCGCGCGTCAGTCCACCGCGACGAGACGGATGAGAGGAGATTGCGGCTCGTAGGAGATATGCGTGTCGCCTTCGGCGGCTGCGAACCGGACCACGGCCGAACCATCCTGGCGAAGAAGGTCGATCGTTCCATCGTCGTTCTGCTCGATCATCGCCGCCTGCGAGGCGGGGCTCGACGAACCGGTGCAGTTCGGGTCGAGATCGAGCCGGGCGATCTTCTCGCGCACCGCCCCCTGACTGATCCGGCATTCCATACCGCCGGAGATCAGGATGAAGTCGTTGGGCTTGCCCGATTCCGCGCGCGCAGCGCCCGAATTCTCGTTCATCCCGTGCGAGAATGTCGCGATCAGGGCGGTCGTCGCAATGAGAGCGGCGATCATCGTCTTCATGTGGTCACTCCGTATCGCCTCCCCGCCCGAGGTTGGACCGTCATGCTTAATGAAGCGTTAATTCTGACCTTTGTCCGGAACAAGGCCGATCTAGCCCCTTTTCCCTAGGTCAGCAGTTTCCGGCACCGGCGTCAACGCCGCCCCGGTTGAAAACCAGGCGATCAGATTGTCGACGACGAGGTCCGCCATCGCCTGCCGCGTATGGATCGTCGCCGATCCGACATGCGGAAGCAGGCTCGCATTCGGCGCGGAGACGAGGTTTTCGGGAACGTTCGGTTCATCGTAGAAGACATCGAGGCCGGCAGCCTGAATGGTGCCGTCGTGCAGAGCGGCGGCCAGATCCGCCTCATCGACCGTCGTGCCACGACCGATATTGACGAAGACGCCCGTCGGCCCGAGCGCGGACAGGATTTCGGCATTGACCGCCTTTTCCGTCTGCGGCGTCGACGGCGCGACCGAGATCAACGTGTCGACATTCGCCGCCAACTCGACGAGGCTTCCGAAATAGCGGTAGGGCACGCCGTCCACGGGGCGGCGGTTGTGATAGCTCACCGGCAGGCCGAATGCCTCGATGCGCCGCGCGATGGCAAGGCCGATCCGACCCATGCCGAAAATCCCGACGCGCCTGCCGCGCAGGGTGCCGTTGGTCAGCCGGTACGGACCTTCCGTGACCCACCGTCCCTCGCGCAGCCACTGCTCGGCTTTCGGGAGTTCGCGCACGGTATTGATCAGGAGGCCGATGGCCGTATCGGCCACTTCTTCGGTCAACACGTCCGGCGTGTTGGTGACGACGACATTGCGCGTGGCCGCATGCTTTGCGTCGACATGGTCGTAGCCGACGCCGAAACTCGACACGATCTCGAGATGCGGTAGCGAATCGATCAGCGAGGCATCGATGCGCGTCATCGCCGCGATGCCCTTGATCTGGGCTGCATGCTGGGAGGAAACCGCGTCGCCGGCCGGCCGTTCAGCACGCACGATCTGGAATCGCTCCTCCAGCCGCGCCACGGCATGCGGGTGCAGCCGCCCGGGAATCAGGATTGCGATCGATTTCAGGTCTGTCGTCATGCGGGTTCCTCCGTTTCGCCCGCAGACTACGCAGCCCGGGGCGTTTCCTCAATGAACGTGTTCACGAAAATTTTTCTCCGACTGTCGGCGGCGGAGGAACTTTAAATTCGACCCCCCGTTTACTTGGCATCGAACAAACAGTTTCGACTGTCAAAAGATAATAGAGAGGAAAGCCCCAATGAAGCTCAAGATGATTCTAGCCAGCGCTGCAGTTGTCGCCATGGCCGGCGGTGCGTTTGCCCAGGATGCCGGAAGCACCGATCAGGACGCGGCAGGCCGCGCCAGCACCGACAACCAGAACGAGATGACCTACGCGTCGGACGCCGAAGAGACCATGTGGACGACCAACAGCGAATATATGGGCGGCTTCTTCACCGACGACACGATGGCCGAACTGCGTTCGGAAGAAGAGATCACGACCGCTTATGGCGGCCTGACCGCCGATCAGCAGGCTCAGCTCAAGGCTGACTGCGAAGCAGCCGAACTGAACCGTGGCGATTACGGTGAAGTGTCGTTGACCCTCTGCTCGCAGCTCGGCGCGCTCTAAGCAGCCGACATGCAGTGAATGATCATGGCGGGCCTCGTGCCCGCCATTTTCATTTGCCCGCCTTTTTACTGGGGAGCCGATGTCGACTGGCGGATATGAAGTTCGGGCGTGATCAGGTCCTGGTCCCCGTGCACCTCGATACCGGCAAGCCGGTCGATCAGCGCCTTTGCCGCCTGCCGCCCGACCTCGCGCTGGCCGTTCCAGACGGTGGTTAGCGCAGGCGTGGCGATCGCGGCCTCCTCCAGATCGTCATAGCCCGTTACCGAGATGTCGATGCCTGGGCGAAGACCCGCGCGCGCAAGACCGTTCATCAGGCCGATGGCGACGAGATCGTTCCAGCAAACGGCTGCGCTCGGCTTGTCCGGCAGATTGAGAAACTGACCCGCCGCATCGAAACCGCCTTGCTTCGTGCGGGGTCCGGCAATGCGCCATTCAGGCCGCGGATCGAGCCCGGCTCGCTCCATCGCCAGCACATAACCGCGATAACGCTCGCGGCCTGTCGACGTCTGGTCCGTACCGCCGATCATGGCGATGCGGCGGTGGCCGAGCCCGATCAGGTGATCGGTGGCGAGGCCCACACCATAGGCGTCGTCGCCGCGAAAGACCGGAACGTCTGCGCCCTCCACCGAGCGGGCGATGAGGACGGCCGGCAGGCCGTTGTCCTCGGCGAGCGCGATGTCGGCAGCGGGCGTTCCGATCGCCGGCGACATGATGACGCCATCGGCGCCGAGCTGCAGCAGCGTATCGATGAAATTGCGCTGTTTTTCGAGGTCGTCATAATGGTTGGAGAGGATGAAGGTCTGGCGCGATCGATCGAGCTCGTGCTCGATCGACTTCAGGATTTCCGCAAAGAACGGATTCATGATGTCGTGAACGACGACGCCCACGATGCCCGAGCGCGAGGTGCGTAGCGAGGCCGCGCGTCGATTGTAGATGTACCCGATCTCGCGCGCATGATGCTTGATGCGCTCGCGCGTCGTATCGGCGACGAGCGGGCTGTCGCGCAACGCCAGCGATACCGTCGCGGTCGAGACCCCGAGCGCATCGGCTATGGTCGATAGCTTGATCTTCTGGCCCAGAGTTCCCCTCCCGGAAGCGGCACAGGATTAAACCGTTTAAACCTATGCCATCGCCAACCGGGGATTCAAAGCTTTTTTGCCAGGTCGCGCGCTTCCGAATTCGGCAGGGAGCGGCTTTGCAGGCGCAGTCGGCTTTCGCGATGAACGATATAGAGCCCGCTCGAGACGATGATCGCCGACCCGACCAGCGTCCAGCGGTCGGGCAGATCCGCAAAGACGAGATAGCCGAGCGCGATCATCCAAACCATCTGGAGATAGGGATAGGGCGCCAGCGCGGAGGTCGTCGCCTGCTTGTAGGCATGGATCAGGAGCCAGTGCCCGAACGCGCCGTAAAAGCCGAGCGACAGGAGAACCGCCCATTGCAGCCCGGTCTCAGGCAGCGAGCCGGAAAACGGCACGGTCGGCGCCATCAGGATCACCGGCGCCAGCGCGGAGTAGAAGATCAGGCTTTCGGCGGTCTCCCGCGCGCCCATCTGGCGCGTCATGATGACGTAGATGCAGTAGGAGAGCATCGCGCCGAGCGCATAGACATGACCGAGCCCGAACGTGCCGTAGCCGGGCCGCGTGATCACCAGAACCCCGACGAAGCCGATCAGCACCGCCAGCCATCGCCGCCACCCAGCCCATTCGCCGAGCAGCGGCCCGGCCAGCGCGGTGATGACCATCGGCGCGAAGAAGAAGATCGACACCGTCTCGGCGAGTTGCAGCGTGCGCAGCGCCAGGAAGTTGAAGAAGGTCGAGCCGAACAGGAAAATGCCGCGCACGAATTGTCGCGGCAGACTGACCACCTTGAACATCGCCCGATTGGACCACGCCCGGAACAGGATGAGCACCAGAACGACGTGGACGGCAAAGCGCATCCAGGCGACGAAGGGCGCCTCCATCCCCGAGACGACGAGATATTTCGCACTGGTGTCGAGGCAGGTGAAGATGATGCCCGCCGCAAGAACGAGCAGGATCGCCCTGAGCGGTGTGGCGGTGTCGGCAGACGAGGAGGATTGAGGCACGCTATTCGGCATTCGGCTGGTTGCTTCCATTGGTTTGGAAGCTTCGCGCGGCAAGCGCAAGCAAAAAGCTGAACATGATCAGAATTGGCGGTCAGGCGGCTGTTTCGACGATCTCGTCCTCGGGCTCGTCCTCTTCCTCGACGATTTCCGACAGGTTGGACTCGATGCGCGACAGAAGCTTGGCGAGGAGCTTCTGGTCCTTCTTGTCGAGCCCCTTGAGCGCCTGCTTTTCGGTCTTCTTCAGCGTCTTCTCGATCGAGCGGATCGCCTCGCGGCCGGGTTCGGCGAGATGAACATGCGCCTGCCGGGCATCAGTCTCGGAGGCCTGCTTGGTCAGGAAGCCCTGCACCTGCAGCCGGTTGATCGTCTTGGTAATGGTCGGCGGCCGAACGCCGAGACGCTGCGCGAGTTGGCCCGGCGTCTGCCCGTCCTCGTCGGCGAGCGCCATGATGATCTGCTCCTGGCCGGCATACAGACCGTGCGCCAGAAGCCGCGCCGCAAGCGCGGTGCGCGTGAGGCGCGCGGCCGATTGAAGCCGCATCACCGTTGCTCGCTTGTCGCCCTTCGCCATGAAACCCTCTCCTCGGCCGATCGCTTGCGTCCCGGCGCGCGCCTGATAGCCTGCCGGCGTTTCCGCAAGCCCCTCTTACGAAAGCCACATATCAGAAAGATGACAGCCAGCGAAGCAACTGCCACCGGCGACATCGCCGTCCTGCCGCTCGGCGCCACCGAACAGCACGGACCGCATCTGCCGTTGGAGACCGACACGCTGATCGCCGAGGCGGTCGCAAGCCGGCTCAAGGCACGCTTGGCGGGCCAACTGCCCGTCACCTTCCTGCCGGTCGAGCCGGTCGGCTATTCGGTCGAGCATATGGACGTTGCCGGCACGAAGAGCCTGACGTTCCAGGAAGCGATCGACCGCTGGATCGGCATCGGCGCGAAGCTGGCGCAGCTCGGCACGAAGAAATTCGTCATGCTCAACGCCCATGGCGGCAATTCGCCCCTGATGACGATCGTCGCCACCGAACTGCGCGTGCGCCATTCGATGCTGGCGGTGGCGACGAGCTGGACGCGGTTCGGCTACCCCACCGACATCGTCAGTCCGGCGGAAAAATCGATCGGCATCCACGGCGGGCTGATCGAGACGAGCGTGATGCTGGCGATCCGGCCGGACCTGGTCGACATGGCCAAGGCGCGCGACTTTGCGTCGGCGCAAACTCTTTTCGAGAAGGACTTCAACCATCTGCGCGCCTACGGCCCGCACGCTTTTGGCTGGAAGATGTCCGACCTTTCACTGGCCGGCGTCACCGGCAATGCGGCTGCGGCGACGGCCGACAAGGGCGAGCGCATCCTCGACCACGCGGTCGCCGGCCTTGCCGACCTGATGCGGGACGTCGCGAAATTCGATCTCTCGGCTCTTTCCTGAACGAAATCAGCCGATGGCCACGACCAATGCCGATTGCAGCCGCTCGCCGGCCCGCGCCATGTCGGCCAGGGCCGTCCGGCCGGCCCGTCTCGCGATCCCGTCGCGATCGTTGAAGACGGCGTCGCCAAGTGGCCGATCGCTATAGGGTGACACGTTCGAATAGATGTCGCGGCTGAGCGAATCGGGAAAGAACATCTGCCCGGTCGCACGAACCCTGTCTTCGATGATGGCGGAGAAATGAATGTGCGGCGAACGGCCCGGATACCAGCCGGGATAGATGGTGGAAAAGGACACGATGCCGTCCTCACCGGCAAATTGCGTGCCGCGCATGAAGGTCTGGCCGCGCGTGTCGAGCCCGCCCGGCTGTCCGGGATATCCCGAATAGGCGCCCTCGGCGTCGCAGTGCCAGATGTCGAGCCGGGCACCGGGAAGCGGCCGGCAATCGGCGCTGACGATCTGGAAACGGGCCGTCAGCGGCACGCCGGCGCGCCCCTCGGTAATGTCCGACCGTCGAAGCTGCGGATCGAAATAGAACGGCCCGGCCGTCGTCTCCGGCATCAGCCGGCACATGCCTGCGCCGGAAATCAGCGCCTGCGCCGCGGCCGGCCGAACCGACGCGGCGACGAACGCGCCGCTGGCCGTGACCGCGATCATGCCGAGCGCCTCGCGCCGGGTCGCACCTTGCGCGAATCGATGTGCCATGGCGTCTGCGCCTCCTTCGGAGCGTCTTTCTGATGAAACGCTAGCACCGCCCAACGGCAGCGAGCGAATGAACAGTTCGTCAGTCGATCCATCCCACGTGCAAAACGCGGCCAGCCGTCCTATATGGGACCGACCTCATCCCATCCTCCCTCGAAGGAGACGCCGTCCATGTCCGACGCGCAGGCCCAAATCCCCGTCACCGTCCTCACCGGCTATCTCGGCTCCGGCAAGACCACACTTCTGAATCGCATCCTCTCCGAAGACCATGGCAAGCGCTACGCCGTCATCGTCAACGAGTTCGGCGAGATCGGCATCGACAACGATTTGATCGTGGAATCTGACGAGGAAATCTACGAGATGAACAATGGCTGCATCTGCTGCACGGTGCGCGGCGACCTGATCCGCACCGTCGAGACGCTGATGCGCCGCCCGGGCCGCTTCGACGCGATCCTGGTCGAGACCACCGGCCTCGCCGACCCCGCCCCCGTCGCCCAGACCTTCTTCATGGACGACGACGTGCGCGCCAAGACGAAGCTCGACGCCGTCGTCGCGCTGGTCGACGCCAAGCACCTGCCGCTGCGCCTGAAGGATTCGCGCGAGGCCGCCGACCAGATCGCCTTCGCCGACGTCGTTGTCCTCAACAAGACCGACCTCGTTGCCGAAGACGAACTCCGTCAGGTCGAGGCTTCCATCCGCCGCATCAACCCCTCGGCCCGCATCCACCGCACCGAGCGCTCGGCGGTCAACCTCACCGACGTCCTCGACCGCGGCGCGTTCGACCTGAAGCGCGCGCTCGACAACGATCCGCACTTCCTCGACAACGACCATGATCACGAGCACAGCCACGATCATGACGACCACGACCACCACCATGCGCACGAGCATGCGCATTCCCACATCGAGGAGTCCGGCGTGAAGTCGATCTCGCTGCGCGGTGGTGACATGGACCCGAAGAAGTTCTTCCCCTGGCTGGAAAAGACCACCCAGATGGACGGCCCCAGCATCCTGCGCCTCAAGGGCATCATCGCCATCAAGGACGACCCGGAACGCTATGTCGTCCAAGGCGTCCACATGATCATCGAAGGCGACCACCAGCGCGCGTGGAAAGATGGCGAGAAGCGCGAGAGCCGGCTGGTGTTCATCGGGCGGGCGCTGGACGAGGAGCGCCTGCGGCGCACGTTTGAAGCGTGTCAGGCGTAGGACTGATCTAATGGCTGTTCCCTACGTTGCCCCCCTCTGCCCTGCCGGGCATCTCCCCCGCAAGGGGGGAGATTACGCGGTGTCGATGACGAGACTAATCTCCCCACCCGCGGGGAAGATGCCCGGCAGGGCAGAGGGGGGCGCGAAGGATCGCAGCCCATGCCGATTGGTCGAGGCATCCTAACCCATGCCCACAGTCGCCCCCCTCGATCTCACCGCCCACTGCATCACCGCTTCCTTCATCTCCGACATCCCGCATTTCGCCCTCGCCGACGGCACCGTTCACCGCCTCGACCACGGTCACAAGCACCTCGACGCCCATGAAGGCGGGCTCTTGTGCGCCGTCGCCAACGAAACGCGTGACCATCTGCTGACCGGCGGCGAAGACGGCAAGGTGCTTTCGCTCGGCACCGATGGCACGACGGAAACCCTCGCCGAAATCGGCCGCAAATGGGTCTCGGCCATCGCCGCGGGCCCGCGCGATGCGGTCGCCTTCGCGACGGGCCGGACTGCCCATGTGCGGCTGCCGGACGGCACGATGAAGAGCTTCGACCATCCGCGAACCGCCGAAGGCCTCGCCTTCGCGCCGAAGGGCATGCGCATCGCGGTCGCGCGCTACAATGGCGCGACGCTGCATTTTCCCGCGACCGCCGGCAAGCCGGCCGAGCTCGAATGGGCGGGCGCGCATATCGGCGTCACCTTTTCGCCCGACGGCAATTTCCTCGTCACCGCCATGCAGGAAAACGCGCTCCACGGCTGGAAGCTCGCCGATGGCAAGCACATGCGCATGTCGGGCTATCCGGCAAAGGTGAAGAGTCTGTCCTGGGGGCCGAAGGGCAAGTGGCTTGCAAGCTCCGGTGCGCCAGCGGCGATCGTATGGCCTTTCCAGACCAAGGACGGCCCGATGGGCAAGGCGCCGCTCGAGCTCGGCACGCGCGGCGACACGATGGCCACCGCCGTCGCCTTCCATCCGACCGAGGAAATCCTCGCCATCGGCTATGGCGACGGCATGGTCATGGCCGTGCGTGTGGCTGATGCCAAGGAGGTGCTTCTGCGCCGGCCGGGCCAGGGCGCAATCACTTCGATGGACTGGGACCGCGAAGGCCGCCGCATCGCCTTCGGCTCCGAGACCGGCGAGTGCGGCGTCATCGACGTCTCCGGCTGATCAGAGTTCCCTGACGAAGTAGCGCACCGTCTTCGCGCCATAACCGCCGGTGCCGACCGCCCGAAATCCGAGCGCGGCGTGAAACGCGTCGGATGCCGGGTTCGGCGGGTCGAGATTGACCTCGCAGGCGATCATCGTGTGCCCGTCCGCCGCGGCCTGCGCGAACAGTGCTGCGTAGAGCCGGCGCGCCAGCCCCCGGCCCCGCGCGTGATCGGCGACGGCGATGCGGTCGACATAGGCAAAGCGCGCATAGCGCTCGCGAAACCACAGGAAGTTGGAGCTGTCATAGTCGCTCGTCTCGTCGAAGGCGATGATGAACGCATCCCCATTGCCGCAGACGCGCGCGAAATAGGAAGCATTGACGAGCTGGGCGAGCCGCGCATCCGTCAGTGGCGACAATTCGTTCTCGTGCAGCCGGTTCAGTTCGAGAACGGGTGCGAGAAGGGCGGGCGTGATCGGATCGAGCGTCGTCATGGCCGACCCTGTGTCCGCTTCGCCGCGCCGGGTCAAGCGATTGCCGCAGCGGATCGCCCGCGCTAGAACCGGCGGCGATTGGAGCACATCTGATGGACGGACAGGTCTCGCAGGCGATTGGCGGCATTGACGCCGCGCGCATCCGCGAATTGCGGGCGCGCGAGGAGCGCACTTTTGCCAAGGCCCGGCCGAAATCGCATAAGGCCGCCGGACATGGCCTGACCGGGTTCCTCGGCGGCGTGCCGATGCACTGGATGGCCGACTGGCCGATGCCGTTTCCGATGGTCGTCGACAAGGCGACGGGCGCGACGCTGACCGACATCGACGGCCATGTACTCGACGATTTCTGTCTCGGCGACACCGGCTCGATGTTCGGCCATTCGCCGGCGCCGGTCGCGCGCGCGATCCGCCGGCAGGCGAAGCGGGGTCTGACTTACATGCTGCCGAGCGAGGACGCGCTCGAACTGGGTAGCCTCCTGACGGACATGTTCGGCCTGCCCTTCTGGCAGATCGCGACGACGGCGAGCGACGCCAATCGCTTCGCGCTGCGCGTCGCGCGGGCGGTGACCGGACGCGAAAAGATTCTCGTCTTCAACGGCTGCTACCATGGCGCGGTCGACGATACGATGGTGCGACTGAAGGACGGCAAGCCCGTCAACCGCCCCGGCCTCGCCGGCGAATTCCGCGACCTGACGAAGGCGACGCGCATCGTCGAGTTCAACGACGTCGCGGCGCTGGAGCGCGAACTGGCGCATGGCGACGTCGCCTGCGTCATCACCGAGCCGGTTCTGACCAATTCCTGCATGGTGCTGCCCGACGAAGGCTTCCATGTCGCCCTGCGCGCGGCGACCCGTCAGCACGGCGCGCTGCTATTGATCGACGAGACGCACACCATCTCCACCGGGCGCGGCGGCTACACCGCAGCATATGGGCTGGAGCCCGACCTCTTCGTCCTCGGCAAGCCGGTTGCCGGCGGCGTTCCGGCTAGCGTCTGGGGCATGAGCGCCGCCGTCGCGGCGCGCTGGGCGACCTATCAGGCGGGCAAGGAGCACGGCTATTCGGGCATGGGCACGACGCTTTCCGCCAACCCCCTCCAGTTCGCCGCGATGCGCGCAACGCTGGAAGAGGTGATGACGCAAGCGGCGTATGATCACATGGAAAAGCTGGCCGCGCGACTGGAGAAAGGGCTGAGCAAGGCGATCGCCCAGCACCGCCTGCCCTGGCACGTCGCCCGCGTCGGCGCACGCGTCGAGTTCATCTGCGCACCGGGGCCGCTCAGGAATGGCGGCGAGGCGGAAGCCGCGCATCAGCCGGAACTCGAAGCCGCGATCCACCTCGCTCTCGTCAACCGCCGCTGCCTCATCGCGCCGTTCCACAACATGATGCTGGTTTCGCCGACGACGCGGAAGCGGCAGGTGGATGGGCTGGTGAAGGCGTTCGGGGAGATCCTGGGAGAGCTGATTGCCTGAGATGTTCGAGCTCTACGTTGCCCCCCTCTGTCCTGCCGGACATCTCCCCCGCATGGGGGGAGATCGGCCAATCGCCACCCTTGCCGCGCGTGATCTCCCCCCTCGCGGGGGAGATGTCCGGCAGGACAGAGGGGGGCGCGACGGATCGCAAAATTTCAGCGAAGTCACAGCATGACCTCCCCCACCAACTCCACCCCCACCGAAGCGCGCGACTTCCTCGCCGCCCACCCGGAAATCGAAGCCTTAGACATCGTCCTCACCGACGCCAACGGCATCGGGCGCGGCAAGATCATCCGCCGCCACGAGTTGATCGGGCTCTATGAAAACGGCCGGCACCTGCCGATCTCGATCCTCGGTCTCGACATCGTCGGCGAGGACGTCCACGAGACGGGGCTGATCTGGGATTCGGGCGACGGGGACCTGCGCGCCTGGCCGATTCCCGGCACGCTCGTCCCGCTCCATGGCACGTCCCCCGCCCGCGGGCAGGTGCTGATGTCGATGCACCATCTCGACGGAACGCCGATGGGCTCCGACCCGCGCCATGCGCTGGCAAGGCAGGTCGAGGCCTTCGTGGCGAAGGGTCTCGAGCCCGCAGGTGCCTTCGAACTGGAGTTCTTCCTGCTCGCCAACGAGCGCGACGGCAATGGTCGCATCCAGCCCGCCCGCGCCGTTCTCGACGGGCTCGCCAGCTCCAAGACCGAGGTCTATTCGGTCGACCATCTCCATGGCATGGAACCGCTTTTCTCCGACATCTACGCGGCCGCAAAGGCGCAGGGCATACCCGCCGAGACGGTGATCTCCGAATACGCGCCCGGCCAGTATGAGCTGACGCTGAACTACCGCAAGGACATTTTGCGCGCTGCCGACGATCTGTTGATGCTGAAACGTCTGGTGCGGCTGCAGGCGCGCCGGCACGGCGTCACTGCCTGCTTCATGGCAAAACCGATCGAGGACTATGCCGGCTCCGGCATGCACCTTCACGTGTCGATGCAGGACGAAGCGGGCCGCAACGTCTTCACCGAGGAAGAGGAAGGCGCGTGGAGCGACACGATCCTCACGGCACTCGGCGGACTTGCCGGCACGATGGGCGAATCCATGCTCGTCTTCGCGCCGCACGCCAATTCCTGGCGGCGCTTCGTCGCGCAATCCTACGCGCCGGTCGCGCCGACATGGGGCGTCAACAACCGCTCGGTCGCGCTCAGGATCCCGGCCGGGTCGAAGTCCGCGCGGCGCATCGAACATCGCCCGTCGGGCGTCGACGCCAACCCCTATCTCGTCGCCGCGACGGTCCTCGCCGGCATCGCCAAGGGCATGGACGAGCGGCTCGATCCCGGCCCGGAGACGGTCGGAAACGGCTATGCGGACGAGGCGAACGGGCGACCCGCTATGCCTGCCAACTGGCTCGCAGCGATCGAAGCGGCGGAAGGCTCGGCCTTCCTCAAATCCGCGCTCGGGCCGGAGATGCACCGCACCTTCTGCGCCATCAAGCGCGCCGAATATCTGCGCGTCTCGCGCACGGTGAGCGAACTCGACTACCACCTCTATCTGCACGCGGTCTGAGTTTCTCGGCTCCTCACGTCAAAGTTTATAGCGCCAGAGAGCGTCAGAACATATCAAGAACGAATGAGCGTTCTTTCCACTCGCGACAAGCTGGCGATCCTTTCGGACGCCGCCAAATACGACGCCTCCTGCGCCTCCTCCGGTGCGGCGAAGCGCAACTCGTTGAAATCGGGCGGCATCGGCTCGACCGAAGGCATGGGCATCTGCCATTCCTATGCGCCGGACGGCCGATGCATTTCGCTGCTCAAGATCCTCCTGACCAATTTCTGCATCTACGATTGCAGCTATTGCATCAACCGCTCCTCCTCCAACGTGAAGCGCGCACGCTTTACGATCGACGAGGTCGTGCGGCTGACGCTCGAATTCTACAAGCGCAACTATATCGAGGGCCTGTTCCTCTCCTCTGGCGTCATCCGCTCGCCCGACGAGACGATGGGCGAGATGGTGGAGATCGCGCGTCGTCTCCGCGTCGACGAGAAGTTCGGCGGATACATCCATCTGAAAACGATCCCCGAATGTTCGCCCGAACTGCTCGAGCAGGCTGGGATCTATGCCGACCGCCTGTCGATCAATGTCGAACTGCCGACCGACGAAGGCGTGAAGCGGCTCGCGCCGGAAAAGCGGCCCGAGACGATCCGCGTCTCGATGGCGAAGCTGCGCTCCAAGATCGAGGAGAAGTCCGAGCCGACGCTCAAGACCAAGAAGCGCCAGCGCTTCGCGCCAGGCGGCCAGTCGACGCAGATGATCATCGGCGCCGATGCGACGAACGATGCCGACATCCTCGGCACCAGCGCACGGCTCTACGGCAGCTACCAGCTTCGCCGCGTCTATTATTCCGCCTTCAGTCCGATTCCGGACGCTTCATCGGCGCTGCCGTTGCTGAAGCCGCCGCTGATGCGCGAACACCGGCTTTATCAGGCCGACTGGCTGATGCGCTTCTACGGTTTCGACCGGCACGAGATCGTCGCGAACCGGCAGGACGGGATGCTCGATCTCGAGATCGACCCGAAGCTCTCATGGGCGCTTGCCAATCGCGGCGCATTCCCCGTCGACGTCAACCGTGCGCCGCGCGAGATGCTCCTGCGCGTGCCGGGCTTCGGCACCAAGGTGGTGAAGAAGATGCTGGACGTTCGCCGCTACCGGCGCCTGCGGCTCGAAGATGTCGGCCGGCTCTGCCAGTCGATCAACAAGGTCCGCTCCTTCATCGTCGCCGATGGCTGGTCACCCGGCGGTGCGACGGACGCGGAACATCTACGATCACGACTCGTTGGCAAGCCGACGCAGTTGAGCTTGTTCTAAGATGTCCCAGGCCCGCGCTCTCGACCATAGCCGATGGACTGCAAGCCTGAGCGCGCAAACGGATTTTTCAGGCTGGCGCGACGCGGCCCGCCGTCTCGCCACCAACGAAATTGCTCCCGATGACATCGTCTGGAGCGCCGGCGAAAGCGAAGACCTCTTCGCCGCCGACACCCCCCTCCCCGACGTCGCGCCCGGCGTCACGCTCAACGTCCCGCGCGAATTCATCGACCGCGCCGAAGCCGTCATCTGCCATTCGGACCCGACGCGTTTCGCCCTCCTCTACCGCATCCTCTTCCGGCTGCGCACCGAGCCGAACCTCCTGAAGATCGCGTCCGATCCGGACGTGATGAAGCTCTACGAGATGGAAAAATCCGTGCGCCGCGACATCCACAAGATGCGCGCCTTCGTGCGGTTCGTGGAAGTCGGCGAGGGTAAGGACAAGCGCTATGCCGCCTGGTTCGAGCCCGACCATTTCATTGTCGAGCGCAACGCGCCCTTCTTCGTGCGCCGCTTCACCGGCATGGCGTGGGCGATCCTGACGCCGAAGGGCACGGCCGAGTGGGACGGCGAGAACCTGACCATTGGCCCGCCCGCTTCGAAGGCCGACGCGCCCGCGGCAGACGCGACGGAGGATTTGTGGCGCACCTATTTCACCAACATCTTCAACCCCGCGCGCCTGAAGGTGAAGGCGATGCAGGCCGAGATGCCGAAGAAGTACTGGAAGAACCTGCCCGAGGCGGCGCTGATCCCCGATCTCATCAAGGGCGCCGACAGGGCCGCCAGGGACATGATCGAAAGGATGCCCACCATGCCGGCGCCGCATCATGCGAAGGTGCAGGAGAAGTACTGGTCGGCAAAGGAAACGCCCACCGATGCCGAGGCGCCCGCCCATTCGCTCGATGAGGCGCGCAGACAGGCCGAGGGCTGCCGCCGCTGCCCGCTCTGGCGCGACGCGACGCAGACCGTGTTCGGCGAGGGACCGCAGGACGCGCGCATCGTCTTCGTCGGCGAGCAGCCGGGCGACCAGGAGGACATTGCCGGCAAGCCCTTCGTCGGCCCGGCCGGCAAGGTCTTCGACGGCGTACTCGACGAAGCCGGCGTCGACCGGCGCATCACCTACGTCACCAATGCGGTCAAGCACTTCAAGTTCGAGCCGCGCGGCAAGCGGCGCATCCATTCCAAGCCGAATGCCGGCGAGGTGCAGGCCTGCCGCTGGTGGGTGGAGCAGGAACTCGGCTTCATCAAGCCCGACCTCGCCGTCGCGCTCGGCGCGACCGCCGCGCTGTCGCTGCTGGGCAAGGCGATCCCGGTGACGAAGATGCGCGGCGAGGTCGTCACACGCGACGACGGCCTGCGCGTCTTCATCACCATCCACCCCTCCTTCATCCTGCGCATCCGCGAGCGCGCAGATGCGGAAGCGGAGCGGGAACGGTTCGTGGCAGACATGGTGGCGGTGAGGAAGTTGATGGTGGGGTGACGGTCGGAGAGGGGATGCGCAGACCCCCACTCCGTCCCGCTGCACGGGCCACCTCTCCCCCTCAAAAGGGGAGAGGAACGCCAACTGGAAAAGCGCCTTCGCTGCGGCAGCGCATTTCCTCTCCCCCGGGCAGGGCACTGTTTACACGGAGCGCGTTTCGGATTCTTCTTTCTGGGTGATTTGCCTTGGAGGGATGGAATGCGGTGTTC
>NZ_JBQVMV010000021.1:0-39391 GCF_052435475.1 Aliihoeflea sp. | reverse complement strand
ATCAATCGCCAGTTCACGCCGCCGCACACCTGCGACCGCATCAACGCAAGCGCGTCGGGAATTTCGCAACGATCCCCACAAGGGGGAGGGAGGGCGTCCCCGCCGCGTCCTTCCCTGCAATCTTGGCGCTTCGCTGAAGGGATATATTGGCGTGCATGGCCTCCCTCCCCCTTGTGGGGAGGGATACAGGGTCGGGGTCTCTCTTCGAGAAAATCAGACGAAGAACTGGCCGCCATTGGCCGAAATGGTGGAGCCGGTGATGAAGCCGGCTTCGTCGGAGGCCAGGAACACGACGCAGCGGGCGATTTCGTCGGGCTCGCCGAGGCGGCCGACGGGGATTTGCGAAATGATGCTCTCGCGCACCTTTTCCGGCACGGCCATCACCATGTCGGTGCCGATATAGCCGGGGCAGATGGCGTTGACGGTGATGCCGGCCTTGGCGCCTTCCTGGGCGAGCGCCTTGGTGAAGCCGAGGTCACCGGCCTTGGCGGCGGAATAGTTCGCCTGGCCCATCTGGCCCTTCTGGCCGTTGATCGAGGAGATGTTGACGACACGGCCGAACTTGCGCTCGCGCATGCCGGTCCAGACGGGATGCGTCATGTTGAAGAGGCCGGTCAGGTTGGTGTTGATCACCTCGTTCCACATGTCGGGCGTCATTTTGTGGAACATGGCGTCGCGCGTGATGCCGGCATTGTTGACCAGCACGTCGATCGGCCCGATCGCAGCCTCGACCTTTTCGATGCCGGCCTTGCAGGCATCGTAGCTCGACACGTCCCACTTGAAGACGGGAATGCCGGTCTCCTTCTTGAAGGCCTCGGCCTTTTCGTCATTGCCGGCATAGGTCGCGGCGACTTTGTAGCCAGCATTCTGGAGCGCAACGGAAATCGCCGCGCCGATGCCGCGCGAGCCGCCGGTGACGAGTGCTGTTCGGGTCATGTGGTCTCCTCCCATTTTGTCGGGGGAGTAGGGGAGTAAGGGAGTAGGGGAATAGGGAAGTCCAAGCGGCTCCCTACTCTCCTAATGCCCTACTCCCCTACTCCCGTCATTCTCTTCAGTTGATCGCTTCCACGCACATCGCGACGCCCATGCCGCCGCCGATACAGAGCGTGGCGAGGCCCTTTTGCGCGCCGCGGCGCTTCATTTCGAAGAGCAGCGTGTTGAAGACGCGGGCGCCGGACGCGCCGATTGGGTGGCCGATGGCGATGGCGCCGCCATTGACGTTCACGATCTCCGGATTCCAGCCCATATCCTTGTTGACCGCGCAGGCCTGCGCGGCGAAGGCTTCGTTGGCTTCGATGAGATCGAGGTCGGAGACCGACCAGCCGGCCTTTTCGAGCGCCTTGCGCGAGGCGGGGATCGGGCCGGTGCCCATGATCTGCGGATCGACGCCGGCGGTCGCCCAGGAGACGATGCGCGCGAGCGGGGTGATGCCGCGGCGCTTGGCTTCCGCCTCGCTCATCAGCACGACCGCGGCGGCGCCGTCATTGATGCCGGATGCGTTGGCGGCGGTGACCGTGCCTTCCTTGTCGAAGGCGGGCTTCAGCTTGGCCATGGCGTCGAGCGTCGCGCCGTGGCGGATGTATTCGTCGTCCTCGACGATGGTGTCGCCCTTGCGGCCCTTGATCGTGACCGGGACGATCTCGTCCTTGAACTTTCCGGCCTTCTGCGCCGCCTCGGCCTTGTTCTGCGAGGCGACGGCGAACTGGTCCTGCTCGTCGCGCGACAGCTGCCACTGACGGGCGACGTTCTCGGCGGTGTTGCCCATGTGGTAGCCGTGGAAAGCGTCCCACAGGCCGTCCTTGATCATGGTATCGATCATCTTGAAGTCGCCCATCTTCTGGCCGGAGCGCAGATAGGCTGCATGGGGGGCCATCGACATGGATTCCTGGCCGCCGGCGACGATGATCTTCGCGTCGCCGGTCGCGATCTGCTGCATGCCGAGCGCGACGGCGCGCAGGCCCGAGCCGCACAACTGGTTCATGCTCCAGGCGGTCGCTTCCTGCGGGATGCCGGCGGCCATCGCGGCCTGGCGGGCCGGGTTCTGGCCCTGGGCGGCCTGCAGGATCTGACCCATGATGACCTCGTCGACATCCTTCGGGTCAACGCCGGCACGCTCGAGCGCGCCCTTGATGGCGATTGCGCCGAGCTCATGGGCGGGAACGGTGGCGAAGGCGCCGTTGAAAGAGCCGACGGGCGTGCGCGCGGCGCTGGCGACGACGATCGAATTCATCTCAGACATGTCGGGTTACTCCGGAACGATGAGGGAGCGCCAAAATGCGCTTTGACGCATTTCTTGCCGTTTCGGCGCGCCCAAGTCAAACCGGGGATGGGTTTACGTGCGCTGCACAAAGCGCTTTCAATTGCCCGCCTTTTGCGCATATCCTCAAAGCTTGCCGAGCGGAAACAGTCGGTTAAATCACTGGGAGCCAGCTACATGCCCGCAAAGAACGATCCGGTGGCCATCAAGAAATACGCCAACCGCCGTCTCTACAATACGGGCACGAGCACTTACGTGACGCTCGAAGATCTTGCCGAAATGGTCAAGCGCGGCGAAGAGTTCACCGTTCAGGACGCCAAGTCCGGCGACGACATCACGCATTCGGTGCTGACGCAGATCATCTTCGAACTGGAAAACCGCGACGGGCAGAACATGCTGCCGATCCCGTTTTTGCGCCAGTTGATCGCGTTCTACGGCGACCAGATGCAGATGGTGGTGCCGAGTTTCCTCGAGCAGTCGATGGTGGCTTTTGCCAAGGAACAGGAGCGCTTTCGCCAGCAGATGAAGGATGCGGTGGGCAAATCGCCGATCGGCATGATGCCGATGGCAGCCGCCCCGTTGAAGGCGATGGAAGAACAGGCGCGGCGCAATGCCGAGATGTTCCAGAATGCCATGCGGATGTTCACGCCGTTTCCGATGCCCGGCGCGGGCGGCGAGGCGGCGAAGGGCGAAGCCGAGCCCGATGCACCCAAGGGCGATGACCTTTCCGAACTGAAGGAACAGATCGCCGCGATGCAGCGCAAGCTGGATCAGATGGGGCGGTAGGTTCGTGCCCCTCTAACGGGTGTCATTCCGGCCGAAATCGAGCAAAGCGAGATGAGAGCCGGAACCCATTCCGTGAATTTGACGGTTACGGAATGGGTCCCGGATAGCCCGCCGGTCGCTTCGCTTCCGCCGATCTTCCGGGATGACGCCAAGACTTGGAGCCTCAGGCGCAGCAGCCCTCATCCTGAGCCCGCCGAAGGACGCACGTCCTACCAACCCATTGCGCAGCCGTCCTTGCGGGGGTCGGAGCCGGCGATGAGGAAGCCGGATTTTTCGTCGATGATAATCGCCTGACCGCCGCCATGGGGGGCCGGGGCGTTCTGGATATTGTGGCCGCGGCGTTCGAGGTCGGCGCGGATGTCGGGGCCGATGCCGGTTTCTGCGTTGAGGATCGTGCCGGTGTCGTTCCAGAAGATGCGGGCGTCGTCGATGGCTTCCTGCGGGTCCATGCCGTGGTCGGCGATGTTGGACAGAACATGGGCGTGGCCCATGGGCTGGTAGTCGCCGCCCATGACGCCGAAGGAGATCGCGGCCTTGCCGCCCCGGGTCGCCATTGCGGGGATGATCGTGTGCATCGGCCGCTTGCCGGGGCCGATCTCGTTTGGATGGCCGGCTGCGAGCGAGAAGCCGGCGCCGCGGTTCTGCAGGGTGATGCCGGACTTCTCCGTCACGACCTTGGAGCCGAAGCCGTGATAGGTCGAGTTGATGAAGGAGACCGCGCGGCGATCGCGGTCGACGACCGTCAGGTAGACGGTGTCGGAGGACGGCATTTCGGGCGGCGCGACGTTCTCGTTGCGGCGGGCGATGTCGATGCGGGCGGCGAGCGCGTCGATGTAGGCGTCGGACAGAAGCTGCTCGGGCGTGACTGGCATCGTCCTCGGGTCGGCGACGAGGTGGTCGCGGACCGAATAGGCGAGGCGGGCGGCTTCGATTTCCATGTGGACGCGGTCGGCCGAATCCGGCGCGAGGCGGCCGGTGTTTAGCTTTGCCATCAGGCGCAGGAGGATCAAAGCGGTGATGCCCTGGCCGTTGGGCGGGATTTCGTGGACGTCGTAATCGCCGTAGCGCGTCGCAATCGTGTCGACCCAGTCGGCCGAGACGGCGGCGAGGTCTTCTTCGGTCAGGAGGCCACCGAGCGACTTGACGGTCGCGGCGATCTCGGCGCCGATCTCGCCTTGGTAGAAGGCGCTCGATCCGCTCTTCGCAATCGCGCGAAAGGTGGCGGCCAGCGCTGGTGCCGAGTGGCGCGAGCCCACCGGCGGGGCCTTGCCGTCGACGAGGTAATGCTTCGCGCCGCCAGTATCCTTTGACAGAAGGTCGACGGCCTTCGGCCAGTCGAGCGCGACACGGCCGTGGACGGCATAGCCCTCCTCGCCATAGCGGATGGCGTCGGCGAAGAGTTCGTCGAAGCCCTTGGTGCCGAAGCGGTTCGACAGCTTCTCCCACGCGTCGATGGCGCCGGGGACGGTGATCGGCAGCGCGCCGTGCTCGGGCATGGCGTTCAAGCCCTTGGCGCGGAACCATTCGGGATCTGCCGCCATCGGCGCGCGGCCGGAGCCGTTGAGGCCGTGGATCTTGCCGTCTGGCTCGGCGAGGATGACGAAGCAATCGCCGCCGATGCCGGTCATGTGCGGTTCGACCACGCAGAGTGTCGCGCAGGCGGCGATGGCCGCATCGACGGCGTTGCCACCTGAGCGCAGCACGGAGAGCGCGGTCATGGTGGCGAGCGGGTGCGAGGTCGCGGCCATGCCGTTGTCGGCATAGACCGCCGAGCGGCCAGGCAGATCGAAATTGCGCATGGTTTTGTCTCTCCCAATTCGGCCCGACGGTCTTGCGGCCGGTCGGGCGATAGTTCGCATGTTCAATTCGGCAAGATCAATGCCGGCCTCGCGTCCGGGCGGCGGTTTTCCATGTTTTGACCTTGCGTCGGTCGGCGTTTGCGCTGCAACATGCGGCCCCATGCATGCCGGAGTGCCTTCCTTGAAGATCAAGAAAATCCTCGTCGCCAACCGATCCGAAATCGCGATCCGCGTCTTTCGCGCCGCCAACGAGCTCGGCATCAAGACCGTCGCCATCTGGGCGGAAGAGGACAAGTATTCGCTGCATCGCTTCAAGGCGGACGAGAGCTACCAGGTCGGGCGCGGCGCGCATCTTACCAAAGATCTGGGCCCGATCGAAAGCTATCTGTCGATCGACGAGGTGATCCGGGTGGCGAAGCTATCGGGGGCGGATGCGATCCATCCGGGTTACGGCTTGCTCTCGGAAAGCCCGGAATTCGCCGAGGCGTGCGCGCAAGCCGGGATCATTTTCATCGGACCGACGCCGGAGACGATGCGACGACTCGGCAACAAGGTCGCCGCGCGCAACCTCGCCATCGAGGTGGGCGTGCCCGTGGTGCCGGCGACGGAGCCGCTGCCGGACGACATGGAAGCGGTGAAGACGATGGCTGCCGGGATCGGCTATCCGGTGATGCTGAAGGCATCCTGGGGCGGCGGCGGGCGCGGCATGCGCGCTATCCGCGCCGAGGAAGACCTTGCCCGCGAGGTGACGGAGGCCAAGCGCGAGGCGAAGGCCGCGTTCGGCAAGGACGAGGTGTACCTCGAAAAGCTGGTCGAACGGGCGCGGCATGTGGAAGTGCAGGTTCTGGGCGACACACACGGCAATGCGGTGCACCTCTTCGAGCGCGACTGCTCGATCCAGCGGCGCAACCAGAAGGTCGTGGAGCGCGCGCCGGCGCCCTATCTCGACGATGCGCGGCGGGCGGAGCTTTGCGGCCATGCGCTGAAGATCGCCGAGGCGACGGACTATGTCGGGGCGGGGACGGTCGAATTCCTGATGGATGCCGATACCGGGAAATTCTACTTCATCGAGGTCAATCCGCGCATCCAGGTCGAGCATACGGTGACCGAGGAGGTCACCGGGATCGACATCGTAAAGGCGCAGATTCGCATCTTGGAAGGCGCCGCGATCGGGACGGCGGAATCGGGCGTGCCTGCGCAGGCGGACATCAAGCTCAATGGTCATGCCTTGCAATGCCGGATCACTACAGAGGACCCGGAGCAGAACTTCATTCCCGATTATGGACGGATCACCGCCTATCGCGGTGCGACGGGCTTCGGCATCCGGCTCGATGGCGGCACGGCCTATTCGGGCGCGGTGATCACGCGGTTCTACGATCCGCTTCTCGAAAAGGTGACGGCATGGTCGCCTTCGGCCGACGAGACGATCCTGCGGATGGATCGCGCATTGCGCGAGTTCCGCATTCGCGGCGTGGCCACGAATCTGACCTTCCTCGAGGCGATCATCGGGCACCCGAGCTTCCGCGACAATTCCTATACGACCAAGTTCATCGACACCACGCCGGAGCTCTTCACCGCCGTGAAGCGGCAGGACCGGGCGACGAAGCTTCTCAACTATCTCGCCGACGTCTCGGTCAACGGTCACCCCGAGGCGCGCGGGCGGCCGAAGCCGAAGGCGGATGCGCTGAAGCCGAAGGTGCCGTTCGTCGGTGGCGACGTGCCGGACGGGACCAAGCAGCGGCTGGACGCGGAGGGGCCGGAGGCATTCGCGAAGTGGATGCGGGCGGAAAGCCGGGTGCTGGTGACCGACACGACGATGCGCGACGGGCACCAGTCGCTGCTCGCCACGCGTATGCGCACCCATGACATCGCGGCGATCGCCGGCACCTATGCGCGGGCGCTGCCCGAACTGCTTTCACTCGAATGCTGGGGCGGGGCGACATTCGACGTCGCGATGCGGTTCCTGACCGAGGACCCGTGGGAGCGGCTCGCCAAGGTGCGCGAGGCGGCGCCGAACATCCTGTTGCAGATGCTTTTGCGCGGGGCGAACGGGGTCGGCTACACCAACTATCCCGACAATGTGGTGCGCTATTTCGTGCGGCAGGCGGCGGCCGGCGGCATCGATCTCTTCCGCGTCTTCGACTGCCTCAACTGGGTGGAGAACATGCGCGTCTCGATGGATGCGGTGCGCGAGGAAGGGCGGCTCTGCGAAGCGGCGATCTGCTACACCGGCGACATCAACGATCCTGATCGGGCCAAGTACGACCTCAAATATTATGTCGGGCTCGCGCGCGAACTGGAGGCGGCGGGCGCGCACATCATCGCCATCAAGGACATGGCGGGACTGTTGAAGCCGGCGGCTGCCAAGGTTCTGTTCAAAACGCTGCGCGAGGAGACGGACCTGCCGCTCCATTTCCACACGCACGACACGTCCGGCATCGCGGCGGCGACCGTGCTGGCGGCGGTGGAAGGCGGGGTGGATGCGATCGACGCGGCGATGGATGCGTTTTCGGGCAACACCTCGCAGCCCTGCCTCGGCTCGATCGTCGAGGCGCTGAAGGGCGATGCGCGCGATCCGGGGCTCGACCCCGAATGGATCAGGAAGATCTCGTTCTACTGGGAGGCGGTTCGGAACCAGTATGCCGCGTTCGAGAGCGACCTGAAGGGCCCGGCCTCGGAGGTGTATCTGCACGAGATGCCGGGCGGGCAGTTCACGAACCTCAAGGAGCAGGCGCGCTCGCTGGGACTGGAAAGCCGCTGGCACGAGGTGGCGCAGGCCTATCACGACGCCAATCTGATGTTCGGCGACATCGTCAAGGTGACGCCGTCGTCGAAGGTGGTCGGCGACATGGCGCTGATGATGGTCAGCCAGGACCTGACGGTCGCCGATGTCGAGAACCCGAAGAAAGACATTTCGTTTCCGGATTCGGTCGTCTCGATGCTGAAGGGCGATCTTGGGCAGCCGCCGCAAGGCTGGCCGCAAGGGCTGCAGAAGAAGGCGCTGAAGGGCGAAAAGCCGATTGCCGTCCGCCCGGGTTCGCTGCTCGCGCCGGCCGATCTCGATGCGGATCGCGCGGGCATCGAGGAGAAGCTGGAGCGGGAACTTTCCGACTTCGAATTCGCGTCCTGGCTGATGTATCCGAAGGTGTTTTCGGACTTCGCCGCCGCGCAGGGCGAATATGGTCCCGTCTCGACGCTGCCGACGCCGATCTATTTCTACGGCATGGAACAAGAGGACGAGATCTTCGTCGAGATCGAGCGCGGCAAGACACTGGTGATCCGGTGCCTTGCCATCGGCGAGAGCGACGAGAAGGGCATGGTGACGGTGTTCTTCGAGCTCAACGGCCAGCCGCGGCGGGTCAAGGTTCCGGATCGCACGCATGGGGCGGGCGGGGCGAAGGTGCGGGCCAAGGCGGAAGCGGGCAATGCGGCCCATGTCGGTGCGCCTATGCCTGGCGTCGTCTCGACGCTCGCCGTTGCGGCCGGACAGACGGTTTCGGCGGGAGACGTGCTGCTCTCCATCGAGGCGATGAAGATGGAGACGGCGCTGCATGCCGAGCGCGACGGGGAGATTTTGGAAGTGCTGGTGCGCGCGGGCGACCAGATCGACGCCAAGGACCTGCTCGTCGTCTATGCCGGGTGACATGCAAAAGGCCCGGTCGAAGCCGGGCCTTTGATCACTTGCAGGCGGTGCGGATCAGCGGGTGATGAAGGACTGGAAGATGTAGCCCTTCTGGCCGTTGTAGCTGACTTCGCACCAGCGGCAGTCGGTCTCGGCCTCGATCGAGGCATTGGCCGGTACGACGACCACGACTGCGGCGCCATCTTCCGGTGCTGCGCGCATGTTCACGTACTGGGTGGCCTTGGCGGGGCTGAGGTCGGAGGAGGCGACGGCGGGCTGTGCCTCGACCTGTTCATCCTCGGTGATCAGCGCGGCGTCGAAGGCGCTGCGCTCGGATGCGGCGGCCGTCGGGCGCTCGGGGGCGAAACCGGCGGCGGTGGTCGGAATTCCGGAGGTAACGATCCCGCCGGTATTGCCCATCGCGGTTGCGATTTCAGCGGCAGCGACGGTTTCGTCGACCGCCTGCTTGAGCGCGGTCAGCTTGTCCTCGTCGATGGCGAGCGCGGTGGGGTTCCAGCGCGGGTCGTTGGCATCGAGGCCCGGCGCTTCGGCCTCGGCAGGGGCGCGCGCTGCGGTGGTCGTGACCGGCGTCTCGGACGGGGTGGCAGCGGATGCGCTGGATACCGCCTCGGTTTCGACTGCTTCGGCCGGAAGATTCGCCGCAGAGGCCGGCTGGACGACGGCCGTAGTCTCGACGGCGTCGGTTTCGACCGCGTCGGCAATGGCGACTGTCGGTCCGGGCTGTGATTCGGTCATGCCGCGCATGATGGGACCGGCGGCGAGCGCTGCGACGAGGGCGAGACCGGTCAGACCGATCGCGGCCGGCACGGACGCCTTGCGCAGAAAGCCGCGCGATTTCAGAAGCTGCGTAGCGTTTTCCTGTTGTCCCTCGCCATTCCAGTCGATGCGTCGACGCGGATTGTCACTAGACATGCGGTCACCTTGGCTATCCGGGCTTGCACTGCGCGGCAGCTCCCGGATGGACCGAGCGGCGGCGCGGGCGCGAAGCAAAGTTCATGAATCCCTCTTCGCGTGACCTTAGCATCGATTGTGGCGGTGATGAGCCCGGGTTAAGCACGAGTTAAGCATCTCGGTGCTGTGGCCGACTTGTCACGCAGCAAAACTATTTGTACAAGCCAACTTCAATCGATTTAAATCCATCATTTAGCTCGAATAGCGTATTGCAGGGAGTAACGAAACGTGAATCCGGCCTTTCCCGCCATCCGCTGGGCAGTCGCGCTCGCCTTTTTCGCCAATGGCGTGGTCATCGGTGCATGGGCGCCGCAGATTCCGGCGCTGATGGAGAGGCTCGATCTCACGGAAAGTCGGCTCGGCCTGCTGATCCTGATTTTCGGCCTCGGCGCGCTGGTGGCGATGCCTTGGTGCGGGGGGCTGATCGCGCGTCATGGTTCGCGCCGCCCGCTCGCAGGTTTCGCAGTTCTGGTGCCGCTGGCGCTGCCGGCCGTCGTCCTTGCGCCGGGCTTTGCCAGCGCGGGGCTCGTCATGTTCTGCTTCGGTGCCGTCATCGGCGGCATGGACGTCGCGATGAATGCGAATGCGGTGGCCGTCGAACGCAAGCTCGACCGGGCAATCATGTCTTCCTCGCACGGCTTCTGGAGCCTCGGCGGCTTTGCGGGCGCGGCAGCGGGCGGCGCGTTGTTGCAATCATACGGCTCATTCGTGCAGGCGATCGCCGTCGCGGCCGTGTCGGCGGCGGTCATTGCGGCGATGCTGGTCTGGTCGCTGCGCGATCTGCCGGCACGGAGCACCGAGAGGTCGTCGACGCGCTGGCCGCTGACACCACTTCCCTATCTGCTCGGCCTCGCCGCCCTGTTCGGGATGATCCCCGAGGGCGCGGTGCTCGACTGGGCGGCGCTGTACCTGCAACGCGAACTCGGCTCCAGCGTGGCGGCCGCGAGCCTGGCCTTTGCCGGCTTTTCCGGCGCGATGGCCGTGATGCGATTTTCGGGCGATGCGATCCGCAATCGGTTCGGTGCGGTCGCGACGATGCGTGTCTCGTGCCTCGTGGCGGGGTTCGGTCTGATCGGCGCCGGTCTCTCGCCCGACGCGTCGCTGGCCATCGCATTCTTCGCATTGGCCGGGCTCGGCATTGCCAATGTCGTGCCGATCGCGTTTTCGGCAGCGGGCAACCAGCCGGGGCTGGCGGCCGGCGTCGGCATGAGCGTTGCGACGACGATGGGATATTCGGGCATTCTCGTCGCACCATCGGCGATCGGCTTCATCGGCGAGCGGACCGGCTTCGCGCCGATCTTCGTCGCGCTGGCGCTGGTACTGTTCGCGCTCGCCGCGCTTTCGCGCGTCGTGGCGACGGCCGACCGTCAGAAGGTCATCGCGTAGGTCTTGAGGCTTTCGTGCAGATGGTCGGCCACGCGGCTGATGCGCGGCGAGGTCCGCACGTCGCGGTGCATGGCGAGCCACATCGGCAGGACCGGCAGCGTCATGCCGTCGAGGATGATCTCGACGCCATCGGTCCGGCGTACGAGTCCGCGCTGGGCAAAGCCGATGCCGAGCCCGGCCTTTACCAGTTCCCAGAAAACGATCTGGTTGTCGGTTCGTACGCCGAAGGCATGGCGGTCGATCTCGACGCCGAAGCCGCGAAAACCGGCGATGAGGTCGAGGCCGCGATCATAGCCGACGAGGTCGTGGTCGATGAGGTCGTCCGGGGTTTCGGGCCGACCACGCCGGTCAAGGTACTCCATGGAGGCGCAGGCGCAGAGCGGCAGGTCCGCGATCTTGCGCGCGACGAGGTCGAGCTGCGACGGCTCGACCATGCGGATTGCGATGTCGGCGTCGCGGCGCAGGAGATTCTCGACCGTGTTGGAGGCGACGATCTCGATCTCGATGGCGGGTTCGGCGCGGCGCAGTGGCGCAAGGACTTGCGGCAGCACATAGGCGGCGACGATTTCGCTGGCGCTGACGCGCACCGTGCCGGCAAGCGCCTCCCCGCTGCCGGTCGCAAGGCGCGCAAAGCCATCGGCGGCTGCGTTCATTTCGGATGCGCGCGCGAAGAGGCGCGCGCCCTCCTCACTCAGCGCATAGCCGCGCCGGCCGCGCTGGAACAGGGTAATGCCGAGCTCGGCTTCGAGCGCCTGGATGTGGCGGCCAAGGGAAGGCTGCGACATGGCGAGCCGGCGGGCGGCGGCGGAGAGGCTCCCCGTCTCGGCGACGGCGTGGAACGAGCGGATGAGCGACCAGTCGGGCATGTTAGATATTCGATTTTGAATAGCAACTCACCGAAATTGGCGAATGTCCATTCCTATGCGGAAAGAGGATGATCCGTCCATCGAAACCTCGACGATGGAGACGCAACATGAAAACGGTCGTCATTCTGGGTGCCGGCGGACGGGTCGGAAACGAGATCGCCAAGGCATTCGTCGCCGCCGGCTGGCGGGTCAGGGGCGTTGCGCGCGGCGCGAAGGCGCACGGCCTTGCCGCCGGCGTGGAGCCGGTCGCCGTGGACGCTACCGATCGGGCAGCGCTGGTTATGGCCTGCGCCGGGGCGGACATCATCGCTCATGCGCTGAACCCGCTCTATACCGAGTGGGAGGAAAAGGTGATGCCGCTGGCGCAGAACGTGCTGGAGGCGGCGCGCGTCAATGGCGCGACGATCATGCTGCCCGGCAATGTCTACAATTTCGGGCTCGAGGTCGGCATGGACATGCGGGAAAGCGATCCGCAGATCGGCTCGACTGCGAAGGCGCGCATCCGCATCGAGATGGAGACGATGCTGGCGGAAACCGTACGGCTGGACGGCGTGCGGACGATCGTCATCCGGGCCGGCGATTTCTATGGCGGCGAGAAGCCGGGGACGTGGCTCGACGAGCTGATACTCGCCAAGCTCGACAAGGGCATCTTCACCTGGCCGGGTCCGATGGACCTGGCGCATTCCTTCGCCTACCTGCCGGATTTGGCGCAGGCTTTCGTGGCGGTCGCGGAGCGGCGCGCGGAACTGGCGCCGTTCGAGGTGCTGCATTTCGCAGGGCATACGGTGACGGGGCAGGAGATGAAGGGTGCGACCGAGCACGCTGTCGGTCGGCCGCTGTCACGCCGTGGGGTGCCGTGGAGGCTGCTGCGCGCCGCCGGCCTGTTCATGCCGATGATGCGGGAACTGGCGGCGATGTCCTATCTTTGGCGTGTGCCGCATTCGCTCGACGGGGCGAAACTTGCCGCGCTCGTTCCGGATCTGGAGGCAACGTCGCTGGACAGTGCGATCGAGCGTGTCGTTGGCGACCTGACGCGCAAGAAGGCAGCTTGAAAAAGTAACGCCCGGCAGCGTGGGTACGCTGCCGGGCGAAGGCGTGCTCCGTCTCGCGGAGGGGCGGATCGTTGGCGCGGAAAGCGCTAGATCCGGCCCATCAACACGAGGATCAGCACTACTACCAGGACGACCCCGAGAATGCCTGACGGGCCATAGCCCCAGCCGCGCGAATGCGGCCAGGCCGGGATGGCGCCGAGCAGGATCAGGATCAGAATGATGACGAGGATTGTTCCGACAGACATGGCTAGTTCCCCAACTCTCCTTGAACAGGACGATCCTGTTCCTTGCCGATAAATGCGCGAAGCGGCCTGCGAGTTCCGCAAGGCCGATTCACCAGTTGCTAATCTGCCTATTCGGCCGGCGCGGGGAGCGCTTCGGGGGCCTCTTGCGCCTTATCCTTCGGCTTGCGGCGCAGGAGCCATTGCCAGAAGGTCCGCCGCGTTTCGCCCGGCTTCAGGTGCTCGCGCGTGAACACCATCAGGGCGGCGGGCGTGACGACGAGGGTCAGCACGGTGGCGAAGGACAGGCCGTAGACGATCGCCGAAGAGAGCGAGATCCACCACTGCGTCGACGGCGCGTTGATCGTCGTCTCGTGGTGGAAGAGTTCGAGCCCGAGGCCGAAGGCGATCGGCGCGACGCCGAAGATCGCCGACAGGGCGGTGAGCACGACCGGACGGGCACGCTCGCGGCAGGTCTGCAGGATGGCGTCCATCTTCGACATGCCTTCGTGGCGCAGAAGATCGTAGGTGTCGATGAGGACGATGTTGTTGTTCACCACCACGCCGGCAAGCGCGATGATGCCGATGCCCGACATCACGACGCCGAAGGTCTGGCCCGTCAGCAGCAGGCCCAGGAAGACGCCGATGGTGGACATCACAACCGTCATCAGCACCAGGAAGACGCTGGTGAACTTGTTGAACTGGGCGAGAAGGACGACGAAGATCAGGAAGATCGCGGCGCCGAATGCCTTGGTCAGGAAGGCGCCGGCCTCGGCGCTTTCCTCGCTCGAACCGGCGAGGCGCCAGCGATTCTGGCCCATGTCCATCTCGGAAAGCGCCTGCGCCACCTCGGCCTGGACCTCGGCGACCTGATAGCCGGTGGCGATGTTGGCCTGGACGACGATGGTTCGCTCCGCATCGATTCGGTTCAGAATGCCGGTGCGGGGCTGCGGCTCGCGGGTGACGAAGTTGGAAATCGGCACCGCGCCTTCAGGCGTCTGGACGCGGAGCTGGTCGAGGCTCGACAGGGTGCGGCGGTCGTCGGGCAGGCGCAGGCGGATGTCGACCGCGTCGTCGACGCCGGCGGGGCGGTAGTCGGTGAGCTTCAGCCCGGTGGTGACGAGCTGGACGACGGTTCCGACCTGGCTCGGCGAGACGCCGTAGCGCGCGGCCTTGGCGCGGTCGACCTTCAACGCCCAGTCGACGCCGGGCGGCGGCAGGCCGTCCGAAATCTCGATGACGCCGGGAATCTGCCCGATGCGGGCGGCGACGGCGGCGGCCTGTTCGTTGAGGCCGGACGGATCTGCGGCCGAGAGGCGGACCTGGATCGGCTGGCCGGTCGGCGGGCCGGCCTCGGGAACGCGCACCTGCACCTCGACGCCGGGAATGCCCGACATCTCGGCGCGCAGATCGTTGAGGATTTCGCTTGCCGCCTTGCGCTCGCGCCAGTCGTGGAATTCGTACTGGATGACGCCAACGACGTCCTCGTCGATGTCCTGCCCGCCGCCGCGCGTCTGGCCGACGCGGGTGTAGACGGAGGAGACGCCGGGCCAGCCGAGAAGCCGTTCCTCGGCCTGGCGCGTGGCGGCGTCCATTTCGGCGAGCGAGAGATTGCCGCGCGCGTGGACGTACATCAGGCCGTATTCGGGCTCGACATTGGGGAAGAATTCGACGCCCGCGCCGTACTGCGTGTAGCTGTACTGGACGCCGACCAGGAGCCCGACGGTGAGGACGAGCACCGTCTTCGGGAAGGCGACGGCCTTCTTAACGATCGCCATATAGAGCCCGTCGGGCTTGCCTTCGGGATGGGGTTCGGC
The DNA here is from genome assembly GCF_052435475.1 of Aliihoeflea sp. Lineage (NCBI taxonomy): Bacteria > Pseudomonadati > Pseudomonadota > Alphaproteobacteria > Hyphomicrobiales > Phyllobacteriaceae > Aliihoeflea > Aliihoeflea sp. The sequence continues at coordinate 24,613 of NZ_JBQVMV010000021.1, read as the reverse complement.
CTTGGCGAACATGGCGCCGAGCGTCGGCGTGAAAACGAGCGCGAAGAGCATCGAGGCCGACAGGGTGACGATCAGCGTCAGCGGCAGGTATTTCATGAACTCGCCGACGATGCCCGGCCAGAACAGGAGCGGCGAGAAGGCCGCGATGCGGGTCATGGTCGCGGCGATGACCGGGCCGGCCATGCGGTTGGCCGCAAGCTCGAAGGCGGCGCGCTTGTCCATGCCTTCCGACATGCGCCGCTCGGCGAATTCGGTGACGATGATCGCGTCGTCGACGAGCATGCCGACGGCAAGGATCAGGCTGAACAGTACGATCATGTTGACCGTGTAGCCCATCAGCGACAGTGCCAGGATGCCCATCAGGAACGAGGCGGGGATGGCGAGGCCGATCAGCAGCGAGGCGCGGCCCGACAGTGCGTAAAGGATGACGATGAAGACGAGGATCACCGCGATCAGGACATGGTTCTGCAGGTCGCTCAGGAGCTGGCGGACCATGTCCGACTTGTCCTGGCTGTAGGAGATGTCGATGGCAATGGGCAGCGCCTGCTGGAACGTGCTGGCGACGACTTTCACCTGGTCGACCGTGTCGATCAGGTTGGCGCCGGAGCGCTTCTTGACTTCGATGGCGATGGCGGGGCGGCCGTCGAGACGGGTGATCGTCTCGGCTTCCTTGAAGGTGGAGCGGATGGTGGCGAGGTCCTGCGCGCGCACCACGGCATTGGGCCCGGCGACGATCGGCAGGTTGGCGACGTCCTCGACGGTCTCGATCAGCGAGGGGACCTTGACCGGGTATCGGCCCTCGGCGCCCTGAAGCGCGCCGGCGGCGACGAGGCTGTTGCCGGCATTGACGCCCTGGATCATCTGGTCGAGCTGGAGGCCGTAGGAGGAGAGCTTGACCGGGTCGATAACGACGTCGACCTGCTCGTCGCGCGTGCCCTGCAGCGCGCCTTCGAGAACGCCGGGGACTTCCTCGATGCGGTCGCGCAGTTCGCGCGCGGTCTGGGCGAGGACGCGTTCGGGCAGGTCGCCGGACAGCGTGACGACGAGGACCGGGAATTCGGAGACGTTGACCTCATTGACGGTCGGCTCGTCGACGCCCTGCGGCAGTTCGCGCCGCGCGTCGGACACCTTGGCGCGGACGTCCTCGAGCGCGTTGGAGAAGTCGTAGCCGGGCTGGAACTCGACCAGCACGAAGCCGCCGCCCTCATAGGCCGAGGAGCGCATTTCCTTGACGCCGGACAGGCCCTTCATCTGCATCTCGACGGGGCGTAGCAAAAGCCGCTCCGAATCCTCCGGCGAGATGCCCTGATAGGCGAGGCTCACATAGATGATCGGGATCGCGATGTCGGGCTCGGCCTCCTTCGGGATCGACTGGTAGGACAAGGCCCCCGCCACGATCAGGAAGAGCAGGATCGAGATCGTCAGGCGGGCATTGTCGATGGCGATGCGGACGATGTTCATGTCCGTGAATCCTAGTCGGTGCCGACCCGGGCGACTTCGCCCGTCAGGCTGCGGATCGTTTCCTCGTCGGCCTCGACGGCATTGACCGTGTCGCCCTCGGCGACGAGGTCCTGGCCGGAGACGATGACGCGTGCGTCGGCGGGAATGCCCGCGAGCATGAGGCCTTCGGGCGTGTCGTCGACGAGGTCGATGGGCACGAAGATCACCTTGTTCTCGGGATCGACGGCGCGGATGCCGAGATCGCCGGCGACGCTCAGCGTGACGACCGAGCGGGGCAGGCGGACCGATTCGACCGCCTGGGCGCGCAGCGTCATTTCCGTCGTCATGCCGGCGGGGATGTCATTGTTCTCGTTGTCGATCGCGACCTCGACCTGGAAGGTGCGGGTCTGGCTGGACGCATCGCGCGAGATGTAGCGGATTTCGCCTTCCACCACGTCGCCATTGACGAGGCGGACGTCGGCGCGGTCGCCGCGCGTGACGTAGCCAAGGTCGCGTTCGCCGACCTCGCCGGTGGCGATGATCGGATCGAGCGCGAGGATCGTCGCGATCTCGGTGCCTTGCATGACCGAGCCGCCGATCTCGACATTGACGCGGTCGATCAGGCCGGAAAAGGGCGCGCGGACCTCGTTGCGGGTGAGCTCGGCCTGCGCGGCTTCGAGTTCCGAGCGGGCGGCGGAAAGGGCGGAACGCGCATTGTCGGCCTGGAGCCGCGGCAGGGAGCCGGACTGGACGAGCCGTTCGGCGGCCTGCGCTTCGGCCTCGCGCTGCGACAGCAACTGGCGCGCGGTCTCGACGGCCGCTTCCTTGCCCTCGGCGTCGAGCCGCAGGATGAGGTCGCCGGCCTTGACGGTCTGGCCCTTGGAGATCGGCAGTTCGGCGATGATGCCGGCCGAGCGGGCGGCGAGCACCGAGCGCTTGTCGGCCTCGGTGAGGCCCGACATGCGGATGGCGCGCGAGTGCTCGACGCGCGGCGGACGCACGACGGCGACCGTATGGCGCTTTTCCTCGACCTTCGGGGCGTCGGTCCGTTGCGCGTCGGCCTCTTCCTGTGCCGAACCGACGGACGAGAACTCGCCCGTCGCGACCCAGGCAGCCGTGGCGGCAAACACGGCCAGGGCCGCGAACTTGTGGAACTTGAACTTCGACATTGTCGGTTAATCCGGTTTCGGGACCCGCCAGCGCATCGCGCTTCAGATGGTATCGGGCGATCCCGTCTTCAAACGGTTTGAAGCCACGCGGGCTTCTACATCATCGCGCTATGCGCAAACAGTCACATTTCTTCATCGACCCATCACTCCTGCCAATTACTGGCGCAATCATTCGTCGCCTTCTGCCGGACAGGGCGCACCGAGCGCCGTCCAGCGTTCGAGCGCCGCAAAGGTCTCCTCGGCTGAGCCCGGCGCGGGCTCGCGACCAGGTCCGGGGTCCCAGCCCCAGGCGACCAGCGCATCGTCGCGGACGTGGATCGCGACTTCCTCCAAGTCCATGCCGCCGGTGCGGGCGGGGTCCTTGATCTGGGCGCAGATCTCGGCCGAGCTCTTTTCGAACCAGACCATCTCGGCCGGCGCCAGGTGCCAGTTCGGCGCGCCGGGCGGGCCGTGCAGAATCTGCGCATTCGTTTCCTGATGGCAGGTCTGGCAGGTGAGGCCGGTATTGCCGAAGCCGTCCGGGCCGCGCCGGACGTTGAAGGGGTGGATGCGCGTCGGCCCGTAATGCACGCCGGACCAGCGCGGATGGTCGTCCTCGGTGTGGCAGTTGGCGCAGCGCGGATGGGAGAAGACCTCGTAGATCTTCTGCCATTCGGCGAGGCCCTGCGCTGGGGCCGCTTCCTGCGCGAGGACGGGCGCCGGCAGGGCCAGCAGAGCGAGCGCGACGACGAATCTCATGCGAAGGCGACCTCGCGCGACAGGGGCAACTGGCGAACGCGCATGCCCGTCAGCGCGAAGACGGCATTGGCGAGGGCCGCGACCGAGGTCGGCGTCGACAACTCGCCGACGCCGCCCATCTTCTCGGCGTTTTCGAGGATCGCGACCTCGAAGGTGGGACACTGGTGCATGCGCATGGCGTCATAGTCGTGAAAATTCGACTGCTCGACGCGGCCTTCGCGAAGGGTGATTTCCTGGTTCATTGCCGAGGAGAAGCCGAAAACCGCGCCGGAGACGAGCTGCGCCTCGATGATCGACGGGTCGAGCGCGATGCCGACATCGGCGGCCATCCAGGTCTTTTCGATGCGGATGCCGGCCGGCGTGTCCGCGATCTCGACGATCTGGGCGATCCACGAGCCGAAGGCGAGGGCGAAGGCGAAGCCGCGCGCGCGACCTTGCGCCGGTGGTTCGCTCCAGTTCGCCATTTCCGCGACGCGATCGACGACGCCGAGCGCGGCGGGATAGTCGGCGACGAGCCGGCGGCGCAGGTCGACGGGGTCCGTGCCGCCCGCGACCGCGATCTCGTCGAGGAAGCCTTCGTGGAAATAGGTGTTGAACGACATGCCGACCGAGCGCCAGAAGCCGACCGGCACGCCGAGATCGGCCTTGATGCCGCGCACGCGATAGTTCGCGATCGAATAGGGCTGGTCGTGCGCGCCCTGCGTGATCGTCGCATCGGGGCCGACCGGCGAGATCGACGGGAAGGTGCGGCGCATGACGCTGCCGAGGATGGAGGGCGCGGCGATCGTCATGTCGAGCGCGACCGGCAGACCGGTCTCATCGAGCCGCGCGCGGAAGCGGCCCTTGGCGGCGGGGCGGAAGACGTCGCGGGCAATGTCCTCCTCGCGTGTCCACGTCACCTTGACCGGTCGCCCGCCGGCCGCATCGGCGAGTAGTGCCGCATAGATCGAGAAATCGACCTCGCGCCGGCCAAAGCCGCCGCCCATCTGCGTCGTGTGGACGGTCACGTCCGCCGTTTCCATGCCGAGCGCGGAGGCGCAAAGTTGCGCGGTCAAAGTCGGCACCTGGTTCGGCGCCCAGACCGTGAGCTTGCCGTCCGCGAGCTTCGCGGTCGCGTTCATCGGCTCCATGCAGCCGTGGGCGAGGAGAGGGACGGCATATTCGGCCTCAATGAGGCGCTCGCGCGGGGCGTCGGCGAAGAGGGTTTCGACGTCGCCGTCGTCGCGCATGGACGAGCCGGAGGTCGGGTCGGAAAGCGCTTCGGTCAGACGCGCGTCGATTGCGGCATTGTCGGCCGGGTAGTCCGGCGTGCCCCAGTCGGCCTCGATCAGGCCTGCGGCGCGGAAGGCGGCCCAGGTGTTTGTGGCGAGGATGCCGAAGCCGTGGCCGTAGGTCGAGGATATGGGCACGATGCGGATGACGCCCGGAACGGTTTCCGCTTTCGAGAGGTCGACGGCAGTCGGTTCCTGCCAGAAGACCGGGCTCATCTTCACCGTGCCGAAGAGCATGTCCGGCGCGGTGACGTCGACGCCGAAGACCGGGGCGCCGGTCGCCTTGGCGAGCATGTCGACGCGCGGCTGCGACTGGCCGAGAAGCTTCCACTCGGCGCGGTCGCGCAGCGGGACGTCTGAGGGCGGCTCGATCGCGGCAGCATCGAGCGCCAGCGCGCCATAGGTCACGCGCTGGCCGGAGGCTTCGTGGATCACTTCGCCATCGGCGGTGGTGAATTCTGCGGCCGGAACGTCGAGCCGGCGGGCGGCGGCCTCGGTCAGCATGATGCGGGCGGCGGCGCCGGCCTGCCGCATGCGGACAAAACCGTCGCGGGTGGAGGACGACCCGCCCGTCGCCTGCAGGCCGAGCACCTTGGCGACGGTGCCGAAGCTGCGGCGCGTGACCTCGGCCATCAGGCTTTCGTCGAAGAAGGGGAAGGGGCCGGCTTCCTCCATCATCGCCGCATTGTAATAGGCGGGCGAGGCGGGGCCGTGCTCGACCTTCACCTGGTCGAGCCGCACGTCCAGTTCTTCGGCGACGAAGGCGGCGAGCGTCGTGGCGATGCCCTGGCCCATCTCGGCGCGGGGTGCGATGATTGTGATCGTCTCGTCGGTGCCGATCTTGACGAAGGGATTGAAGGCGACCTCGTCCTCACCGAGCCCGTCGAGAAGCGGATTGGCGTAGGGGCGGCGGACATACCAGGTGCCGAAAGCGACGCCCCCCGCGACCGCGACCGCGCCGACGAGGAAGGTGCGCCGTGTGATGGTGCCGAGCCGCGACATGGCGTCAGGCTCCCGCCGGCGCGCCGGCGGCGCGTTTCACCGCCGCGCGGATGCGCGGATAGGTGCCGCAGCGGCACAGATTGCCGCCGAAGGCGTTGTCGATGTCCTCGTCCGTGGGGGCCGGATTGGCCTCCAGCAATGCGACGGCGGTCATGATCTGGCCAGCCTGGCAATAGCCGCATTGCGAGACCTGCTCGTCGATCCACGCCTGCTGCACCGGGTGGAGCGCCTCGGGCGTGCCGATGCCTTCGATGGTGATGATGTCACCGGTAGCCTCGCTGACGGGCATGACGCAGGAGCGCACCGGCGCGCCGTCGACCAGCACGGTGCAGGCGCCGCAGGCGGCAATGCCGCAGCCGAATTTCGGGCCGAGAATGCCAGCGAGATCGCGCAGCGCCCACAGGAGCGGCATCTCCGGCTCGGCATCGATCTGGATCGCTTTTCCGTTGACGGTCAGCCGCATCGCGTCAGCCTTTTCACCCCTCGGCGCCATCTTGCGCCAAGGACATATTGACAAATTCTGTTATTTTGTCAAACAGGACGGAATGACACAGGCCCTTTCCGACATGCTGTTCGTCAATTGCGAGGACGAGCGCCGCACGCGCATCCTCGACGGGGCGATGGGCTGCTTCCTCGCCTATGGCTACCAGCGCACGACGATGGACGACATCGCCAAGGCGGCGGAGATCTCGCGGCCGGCGCTCTACCTCCAGTTCCGCAACAAGACGGACATCTACCGGGCGCTGGCGACGGCATTCATGCAGTATTGCGTCTCGAATGCGGAGGCGGTGTTCGCCGGACCCGGCGATCTGCCGGACAAGCTCGGCAGCGCTTTGACCTGCGTGATGGATCTCGTCGGCGAGGTCGAAGCATCGCCGCATGGCGCGGAAATCCTCGACATGAAGACGAGCCTTGCCGCCGAAGTGGTGGCGACCGGGCGCGGGCGGATGATCGAGCTTGTCGAGACGGCAATTATGGAAAGCGGGCCGACGCCGCTGCCGCCAAGGCTTTATGCCGACATGCTGCTCGACGCGATCGACGGCATGAAACTGCGCATGCCGCCGCTGGACGAGCAGTTGCGGCTGAGGGACGGCTATGTCGGGGTGCTTCTGGCGGCGATGCGCGGCGGGTGACGAAGCCCGCGATTCATTGAAGCGGTTGCGTCGGTGGGGTGGGGTGCGGCTTTTGCTGAAGGGGACCCCCACCCTTTATCCCTCCCCCTTGTGGGTGGAGGGGGCGCGCCGAAAAGCAGTTCCGTTGACAATGCCAGCAGCATCAGCCCTGAGCCGCGATCACAATGATCTCGACCTTATACTTCGCCGCCGCGAGCTTCGCCTCGCCGGTCGCGCGCGCGGGCGTGTTCGCCTTGTCCACCCACGCATCCCAGGCCGCGTTCATCTCGGCGAAATTCGCCATGTCGTCGAGCCAGATCTGCGCCGACAAGATGCGCGACTTGGACGAGCCCGACAGCGCCAGGAGCCGGTCGATCTCCTTGAGGATCGATTCCGTCTGCGCCTTGACCGTGTCGCCGTCGCCGACCTGTCCGGCGAGATAAACGACGCCGTTGAAGATGTTGGTCTGGCTCATGCGTGGGCCGGTTTCGTGCCGGGTGATGGTCATGGGAGCTCCTTCCGAGAAATTCCAGCATTCGGAATTTCGATGCAGTTATGAATTCATGTCTGCGAGATAGCTGTTCGCTTCCGCCGAGGCTTGGTAGCGGCTCGGATCGAGCTCCGCAACGAGAAGCGCCTCCCCTGTCTCGCCGGCCTCCGCCAGAAGCGTTCCGTCCGGCGCGACTATGACCGAGAGGCCCGCATAGGCGAAGCGCTCATCCGCCCCGCAATGGTCGACATAGGCCAGGAACACCTGGTTTTCGAAGGCACGCACCGGCACCAGCTTGCGCGCAATAAACGCGTCGTGGTCGCTTGCCGGCAGCGCCGTCGGCACCAGCACGACGTCGACACCGGCCTTCGCCAGACGGCGCACGTTCTCCGGGAACTCGACGTCGTAGCAGATCAGAATGCCGAACTTCAGCCCGCCGCGCTCGAAGGTCACGGCCTCGGGCTTCGCCTGTTCGAACAGACCGCGCTCATAGGGACCGTAGAGATTGCACTTGCGGTAGATCGTCGGCACCGCCTCGCCATCGACATAGACGGCGCTGTTGCGCAGCGTCTCGCCGTCGCGCTCGGAGAACCCGGCGAGGATGGCGACACCCGTCTCCGCCGCGATCTCCGCCAGCCGCGCGACCTGCGCGCCCTCCGACGTCTCCGCCTTCTCGCGCACCGCGCGACCCGCACCATAGCCGGTCAGCGCCAGTTCCGGCGCGACCAGAATCGACGCGCCCTTGGCCGCTGCCTCTTGCGCCGCACGTTCGATCTTGGCGAGATTGGCGGCCACGTCGCCCGGCACGCTTTCCATCTGGTAGGCGGCGATCTTCATCAGCTTTCGTCCGACGACAGCGCGCCGAGAAGTCGCGGCAGGTCGCCGAACCGCGCCACCAGCCCGAAGATCAGCGCCGCGAGCGCGACGAAGAACACCGACACCGACGCCATGGTCGGCGTGTAGCCGTAGCGCAGCGCGTTGAAGATCTTGATCGGCAGCGTTTCCATGGTGAACCCCACGGTCATGTAGGCGACGATGTATTCATTGAGCGACAGCACGAACACGAAGGCGAAGCCCGATACCAGATAGGGCAGGATGAGCGGCAGGACCACCGTTCGCAGCACGGTCCGGTCGCTGGCGCCCATGGTCGACGCCGCTTCGACCAGCGATCGGTCGATGGACGCGAAGCCGAGGGTCAGCGTCACCAGAGGCAGCGTGACGAAGAAGATGCCGTGCGAGATGATCGCCGTCCACCACTGCCCATATGCGCCCGCTGTCGTCCAGAAGGTCAGGAAGCCGAGCGCGGTGATGACCGGCGGCAGCACGAAGGGCGCGACGCCTAGAAGCTGGAACACGTTCGCCCAGGGTGCAATCCGCCGCCACAGGAACCAGGCGAGCGGCAGCGCGATCAGCACCGCCAGCGTCGCCGCAAGCGTCGCCAGAAGCAGCGAATTCATCAGCGCCTGCCGCCAGCTATCATCGGTGAAGATCGCCGCATACCAGGAGAGCGAAAAACCCTGCGGCGGGAAGGTCAAATTCTGCCGCTCGTTCACCGAAACGCCCGCGACGACGACGATGGGTGCTGCGAGGAAGATCGCGACGAGCGCGAGATAAAGACGCGTCAGGGCCCTGTTCATGCCGCCTCTCCCCTGCGCCCGACGAGCAGCGTCAGCCCCACCATCGCGAGCGACATGAGAACGAGGAACACGGCCATTGCCGCGGCGAACGGCATGTTCGACTGGTAGATCGCCTGGTCGGTGATCAGCACCGACAGCGTCCAATGCTGCGGCCGGCCGAGAATCTGCGGCAGGAGATAGGCGCCGAGCGCGAAGACGAAGACCATGATCAGCGTCGCCACGATCGTGTTGCGCAGCCCCGGCACGACGACGTTAAAGAAGGCGCGGATCGGCGACGCGCCCAGCGTCCGCGCGGCTTCCGTCAAAGTCGGGTCGAGCCGCACGATGGCGGGATAAAGGATCAGCACCGTATAGGGCAACGCCTGGTACACCATCGCCGTCAGCACCGCGCCGAAACCGGGGAAGAGCGCTCGCGGCTCAGCCATCAATCCCGCCCAGACGAGGAGGTTGGTGATGCCGGCCGTGCGCGAAAACAGCGTCGACCATGCAAAGCCGATGATGACTTCGGACAGCGACAGAACGGACAAAAGCGCGACCAGCCACACGACCTGCACCCGCCGGCTCGCCTTCGAGATCAGCCAGGTGAACGGAAACCCGATCGCCACGCACACCAGGGCGACCAAGACCGCCAGCATGATCGAGAACCCGAGCACGCCGCCGAAGAAGGCGGAGAGAAACCGCTCGTAATTGTCGAAGATGAAGGCCGGCGTGTAGAACCCGCCCTGCTGACGCTGGAAGAACGAGACGGCAACCATCGTGCCGAACGGCACGACGAAAAAGGCGACCAGCATGAAGCCCGGAAAGACCAGCGGCGCGTAATCCGCAACGCTCTTCGGCGCCTCGCGTCTCATGATTTCAGCACCACCGCGCTTTGCGCCGGTATCCGCACGCCCACCTTCTGCCCAGCGGCAAGATCGGAGCGGTCGCGCGGTGTCGTTACGGCGACGATGGTCGTGCCGGAAACGTCGACGAAGGTTTCGATCGTGCCGCCGAGATCGCGCACGAAGGTCACCGTGCCGGCCAGGACGCCTTCGCCCGGCGCGGTGATCTGCACGTCCTCGGGCCGCACGGAGAGCGTCGCAGCCCGGGCGCCGTCGACCATCGCAACATCCGGCAAAGCGGTGCCGAGCGCGGTGACACGGCCGATGCTGTCGCTTTCGACGGCCAGAAGATTGGTCGAGCCGATAAAGCCGGCGACGAAACTGTCGGCCGGGCGACGATAGATTTCGACCGGCGGCGCGGCCTGCCGGATGCGGCCCTCGCCCATGACGACGACCAGATCGGCCATGGTCATCGCCTCGCGCTGGTCGTGGGTGACGACGATGGTGGTGATGCCGAGCTGCTGCTGGAGCTGGCGCAGCTCCACCTGCATCGCCTCGCGCAGTTTGGCGTCGAGCGCCGAAAGCGGCTCGTCGAGCAGGAAGAGGCGCGGCGAGATGGCGAGCGCGCGCGCGATGGCCACGCGCTGCCGCTGGCCGCCGGAAAGCTTGGCGACGGGACGCTTCGCAAAATCAGGCAGATGGATGAGCTTCAGCAGTTCGTCGACCCGCGCACTCTGCTCGGCCTTGGATGCGCCGCGAATGCGCAGCGGATAGGCGATGTTATCGCCGACATTCAGATGCGGAAACAAAGCCAGCGACTGGAACACCATGCCGAAATTGCGTTTGTGCGTCGGCGTCGCGGTGATGTCCTGGCCGTCGACGACGACCTGCCCCGAACTCGGCTCCTCGAGCCCCGCGATCATGCGCAGAAGCGTGGTCTTGCCGCAGCCCGACGGGCCGAGCAGGCACACGAACGTGCCCTGCGGCACGTCGAGGCTGACTTGGTCGACGGCTTTGAAGTCGCCGAATTTTTTGGTGATCGCCTTGAGCGCGAGACCCGTCATCGCCGTCCCGTCTTTCCGATGGTCCGGGCTGCAAACGCAGCCCGGAAGATTGTGGTTCCGACGCGCCGAGCAGGTGCACTGCGGTCGGGCGCGTCGAGATTCGGGTCAGGGCGAGCCGAAAACGGTTGGCTTCGAGAACCGGAGCGGAGCGTACTTTTCGTACGTGAGCACCGGAAGCGCAGAAGACTGCCGTTTGCAGGCCGTCCTGGCGTGAATATCGTCGCGCCCGTCAGCCGGCGATGAGCTCCGTCCACTTCTGGTTCAGAAAATCATCGCGCGTCTGGTAGAGGTCGTAGCGCGGGACGATCGGATCGATGTCCGACGACACGGCGGCGAACTCCTCGTCCGTGAGCTGGGTCAGTTCGCGCTTGATCGTCGGCGCGGTACCGACCTTCTGCGACATCAGCGTCTGCGTTTCGGCGCGCGTCATATAGTCGATGAAGACATGCGCTTCCTCGGCCTTCTGCGACGCGCGGGACAGCGCCCACGAGCCTGAATCCAGGATGCCGCCTTCTTCGGGGAAGGTCGAGCGAACCGGGTTGCCGTCGGCCGCGGCAAGGCCCGTCACGTCGTGGTAATACTGGCCCATCGGGATTTCGCCCGACTTCAGCGCCTGCTCGAACTGCGCCTCGTCGCGATACCAAAGCCGAACGTTCGGCTTCACCTCGGCGAGCTTCTGGAACACTTCCTCCAGCCCCTCGTCGGTGCTGAGATGGTCGGTGCCGCCGAAGAACGTCTTGGCGGTGACTTCCAGGAGGAAGGAGTTGGAGACCAGCGCTAGCAGGCCGAGGCGGTCGGCATTCGCCGGGTCCCACAGCGCCTGCCAGGAAGTCGGCGCCTCGGGATAGACGTCGGTGTTGGTCACGAGCGTGATATACCAAGCCACGGCGCCGATGCCGCAGACGCGGCCGTCCGGATACTTGTTGACCGAACGTTCGAGCAGATTGTCGGCATTCGAGATCTTGGCGAGGTCGAGCGGCTGCCAGAGCTCGCTAGCCTGACCCTTCAGCATGGCGACCTGCGCCATCATCGACAGGTCGGCCGGCGCCTGGTTGGCGCGCGCGGCCTGCTCGAGCTGCACCAGCCACGCCTCGCCGGTCGGCTCCGCGATGGATTCGACCGCGATGCCGGTTTCCTCGGTGAAAGCCGGGAAGATGTGCGTGTCGAACGATTCCTTGAAATATCCGCCATAGACGCCGACCTTGATCGAGCGGTCCTGCGCGCGCAGGATCGAGGGCATGGCAAGCATGCCGGCCGTCATCGCCGTGCCGGCGAGCACCGTGCGCCGGCTCACATTGGTGGTCAGAAACTTCTTCATCGTCGTTCCTCTTGTGTGGCCTTTGCGGCCGTTCCCTTGTTCCCAATTCAGCCCGGGTATTCGGGTCTGTGCGAGTCGAAAACGTCTGGTTTCGAGAACCGGAGCGGAGCGTACTATCGTACGTGAGCACCGGAAGCGCAGAAAGCAGGCGTTTGCAGACCGCTCAGGCCCGAATGATGGATGGACTGAACACCATCAGGCTCAATATTTCAAACAGCACCTGTGCTCCCGCATGGGCAGTGTTGGTCGTCGAATCATATTGCGGCGCGACCTCGACCACGTCGCCGCCGACGAGATCGACGCCCTTCAGGCCGCGCAGCAGTTCCAGCACCTCGCGCGTCGTCAGTCCGCCCACTTCCGGCGTGCCGGTTCCGGGCGCGAACGAGGGGTCGAGGCTGTCGATGTCGAAGGAGAGATAGGTCGGCCCGTCGCCGACGATCGCGCGCGCCTTTTCGATGATCGCGGGGATGCCGAGCCGGTCGACCTCCTCGGCATGGATCACCGTCATGCCGCTCTCGTAGGAGAACTCCCACAGATATTCGGCCGAGCCGCGAATGCCGATCTGGATCGTCCGGGTCGGATCGAGCACGCCGTCGAGCACCGCATTGCGGAACGGCCCGCCATGGTGAAACTTGGTCTGGTCGAACGATCCGCTGGTGTCGCAATGCGCGTCGATATGGATCAGCCCGACGGGCCGGTCGCGGCCGACCGCCTTCAGGATCGGATGGGTGATCGAATGGTCGCCGCCGACACCGAGTGGCACGACGCCCGCATCCACCATGCGCGTCACATGCGCCTCGATGTCGTCATGGCTTTGCTCCAGCCGGTAGCGGCTGGCAAACGGCACGTCGCCGATGTCAGCCACGCGCAGTTCTTGCACCGGCGCGCATTCGAGCACGTGGTTGTAAGGCCCGATCCGCTCGATGGTGCGAAGCGCGCGCGGCCCGAAACGCGAGCCGTTGCGGTTGGTGACACCCAAATCCATCGGCACGCCATAGATGCCGACCTGCAGATCGCCGAAATCGGGCGCGGCGGGATCAATCGCGAGGTGCGGCGCAGTGAGGAAAGTGGGCATCCCGGCATAGGGCGCCAGCCGCGTGCCGGATTTGGAGAAAATCTTCTCGGCCACCTTGCGAAAGCGCGGATCGGCGATGTCGCCGCCGGTGCCGTCCGCGAACTTGTCGCGCAGGGCTTCGAGTTTCGCCTGATCCCAGCCCATTGCCTGCTCCTTGGTCGCCGACGCGTGCCGCATAATGTTGTGGCAGATCGAATTGTTGAGCCAGTGCCATTGAAAATGCAATTGATAATGTTGTAGCGCTTGCTGTGAGCTTTCTTCACATCGGAAATCGAGTTTGGCACCCCGCCTGCCCCCGCTCAACCCCTTGCGCGCCTTTGAGGCGGCGGCCCGCCACGGCTCGCTGACCAAGGCTGCGGCGGAGCTTTCGGTCACGCATGGCGCGGTCAGCCACCAGATCAGGGCGCTCGAATCCGCGCTCGACGTGCAGCTTTTCGAGCGCGGCGGCCAGCGGTTGAAACTCACCGCCCACGGGGCCGAGCTCCTGCCCTCCGTCTCCACCGCCTTCGCCGAGATCGCCGGCGCGACCGCCCGCCTGACGCGTCCGTCAAGCGCTGGCGCGCTGTCGGTCACCTGCGTCCCCGCGCTCTTGTCCTTCTGGCTCCTGCCGCGCCTCTCCTCCTTCACCGCGCGCTTCCCGGACATCCGCCTGACCCTCGACGCCGCCAACGACCCGGACCTGATCCACTCCGCCGGCATCGACATCTGCGTCCTTTACGGCGATGGCAACTGGACCGACTGCTGGTCGCGCCGGCTGACCGGGCTCGACCTCTTCCCCGTCGTCTCGCCCTCGCTCATCAACAACCGGCCGATCCGCACCATCCGCGACATGAAGGAGCACATCCTGCTCCACGCCGATGACGGGCGCGAATGGCACACCTGGCTCTCCGCTGCCGACGCGCTCGATTTGAAGCGCAATGCGCAGCACCACATGTGCGACGCGCGCCTCGCCATCGAGGCGGCGATCCACGGCTATGGCGTGGCGCTCGGCGACACGGTGACGGCAAGCCGGTTCCTCGCCTCCGGCCAGCTCGTCGCGCCGTTCAACCTCGCCGTGCCGGCAGTCGACGCCTTCCATGTCGCCTGTCGCTCGGATCTGCGCTCCGCGCCGGTCGTCCAGGTCTTCATCGACTGGCTGACGAGCGAATTTGCCGATATGAACGCCCGCGCCGAGCCGCAGACGACCGCCCGCCGCGCCATTCGTCGCTCCACCCCCGCCCAGCGCAAGGCACCGGCGCGAAAGGCCGCCAAGTCCCGGAAGTCCTGAGACCAGACCCCGCATGATGAGACCGCGCCTCAATCCGCTGATCGCCAGCCTGTCCGCCCCGCCGATCCCCGCCGTCCAGGCCTGGGGCCGCGCCTATGACGGTCGCCTCGGCCTGCTGGTCGACCTTTCCCAAGCCGTGCCCGGCTACCCGCCAGAACCGCGCATGCTCGACTGGCTCGCAGAAGCGGCCGGCTCCGTCGCCGCCTGCGGCTACGGCCCGATCGAGGGCGAGGACGAATTGCGCGCAAGCTACGCCGCGCATCAGGCAGAACTTTATGGCGCGCCGATCGCCGCCGAAAACATCCACGTCACCTCGGGCTGCAATCAGGCCTTCGTCACCGCCGCCATGGCGGTCGCCGGCGTTGGCGATGCGATCCTGATGACCAACCCCTGCTACTTCAATCACGAGACGACGCTGGAAATGCTCGGCATCGCGCCGCGCTATGTGCGCTGCCACGCCGAAAACGGTTTCCTGCCGAGGCTCGAGGACGTCGCCGCCGCCATCACGCCGGACATCCGCGCGCTTGCCATCGTCACGCCGAACAATCCGACCGGCGCCATCTACCCGCCCGCGCTCCTCGCCGACATCCTGGCGCTCTGCCGCGACCGTGGCATCTGGCTGATCCTTGACGAGACCTATCGCGACTTTCTGCCGCTCGGCGCCGCCCGCCCGCATGACCTCTTTTCCGAGCCGCTGTGGCAGGACAATCTGATCGGCCTTTATTCCTTCTCCAAATCCTTCTGCATCCCTGGCCACCGCCTAGGTGCCGTCACCGCCGCGCCGCAGATGGTCGATGCCATCGCCCGAATCATGGACAACGTCCAGATCTGCGCCCCGCGCGCCCCTCAGATCGCGGTCGCCGCGGCCATCGCGCCGCTCGCCGCGTGGCGCGAGGACAACCGCGCCGAAATCGCCCACCGCGCCGATGCACTCAGCGCGGCGCTCGACGGCGCCAACGGCTGGACCCTCGACGCGATCGGCGCCTATTTCGCCTTCCTGCGCCACCCCTTCGAAGGAGAAAGCTCGACCCGCATCTCCGAACGCCTCGCCCGCGAAGCCGGCATCGTCACCATCCCCGGCGCCTTCTTCGGCCCCGGCAACGAACGGCATCTGCGCGTGGCGTTCGCGAATGCGACCGCGGATGTGTTGGCGACGCTGCCGGAGAGGTTGCGGGCGATAGCCTGAAGCGTTGACGCTCCAAGTTGCCCCTCTCTGTCCTGCCGGACATCTCCCCCGCAGGTGGGGAGATTACTCGCGTCGATGCCGAGCGTGATCTCCCCCCTCGCGGGGGGAGATGTCCGGCAGGACAGAGGGGGGCGCGACAAAGCGCAAACCTACGCGAAAAGCCCTCGATCCCTCTCCACCGCCTGCGCAATAAACCCCGCCACCGCCTGTATCCGCCGCACCGGCCGCACCGATTCGTGATAGACCAGCCAATACGCCCGCCGGATCGGCTTGATCGCCTCCACCAGCACCAGTTCCGGATGCTTGCGCGCGATGAATGAGTGCAAAATCCCAACGCCGGCTCCCGCCCGCACCGCCTCCACCTGCCCCAGCGCCGACGACACCGAGAACCGCGCCTCCCATTGCGGATGGAACTGGCGCGCATAGTCGAGCGACGGGCTGACGATCAGGTCCGGCACATAGCCGATCAGCCGGTGCTTCAGGAGATCGTCGGTCGATTGCGGCAGGCCGTGCGCCTCGGCATAGGCGCGCGAGGCGTAGATGGCGAGCGTGTAATCGACGAGCTTGGCCGCCACCAGCCGGCCCTCCGTCGGACGGTCGACGGTGATCGCGATGTCGGCCTCGTGCCGCGACAGCGAGAAGGAGCGCGGCACCGGCACGAGCTGGAGGTCGAGCTCGGCATGAAGCGCGGAGAATTCCGGCAGCCGCCCGGCCAGATACGCGACGCCGAACCCGTCCGGCGCGCCGATCCGCACCGTGCCCGACAGCGCGGTTCCTTCGCCCGCTACTTCCGAGCGCGCGGCGATCATGTCCGCCTCCATGCGCTCGGCCACCTGCAAAAACCGCTCGCCCTCCGGCGTCAGTTCGCAGCCGGTGGTCAAACGATTGAGGAGCTTCGCGCCCAGCGCGGATTCCAACGCCACCATGCGCCGCGAAACGGTCGCGTGATTGAGCCCGAGCCGCTTGCCCGCACCCAGGATCTGCCCAGAGCGCGCGACCGCCAGAAACACGCGCATGTCGTCCCAGTTCATGGAAATCTCCTACCCTTCTTCCCCATACCGCGTTGCACCATTTCGTGCACGTTCTTTCTCGCTCATCGATCCTTGCACAGCGGCTTGCGCCCACTTGGCGTTGCATTGCTGCCGCCATGCGCAGAAGATGCCGCCAAACCGATAAGCTTAGGGAGATCCTCATGATCGAGGTCGGACATTTCATCGGCGGCAAGCGCGTCGCCGGCAAGAGCGGTCGCACCGCGGACATCATGCAGCCGATGGACGGCTCGGTGCGCGGCAAGGTCGCGCTCGCCTCGCGCGAGGAACTGCGCGAAGCCGTCGAGAACGCCAAGCAGGCGCAGATCGGCTGGGCCGCGACCAACCCGCAGCGCCGCGTGCGCGTCCTGATGAAGTTCCTCGACCTCGTCCAGAACGAGTATGACGAACTCGCCGAAATGCTCGCCCGCGAGCACGGCAAGACCATCCCCGACGCCAAGGGCGACATCCAGCGCGGACTCGAAGTGATCGAGGTCTGCATCGGCGCCCCGCACCTGATGAAGGGCGAATACACCGACGGCGCCGGCCCCGGCATCGACGTCTATTCCCTGCGCCAGCCGCTCGGCGTCGTCGCCGGCATCACGCCGTTCAACTTCCCGGCCATGATCCCGCTCTGGAAGATCGGCCCGGCGATCTCCGCCGGCAATGCTTTCATCCTGAAGCCGTCCGAGCGCGATCCGTCCGTGCCGATGCGCATCGCCGAACTCTTCATCGAGGCGGGCCTTCCGGCCGGCGTCCTCAACGTCGTCAATGGCGGCAAGGAAGTCGTCGACGGCATTCTCGACGATCCGGACATCAAGGCCGTCGGCTTCGTCGGCTCGACGCCGATCGCGCAGTACATCTATTCGCGCGCAACCGCGAACGGCAAGCGCGCCCAGTGCTTCGGCGGCGCCAAGAACCACATGATCATCATGCCCGACGCCGACATGGACCAGACGGTCGACGCCCTGATCGGCGCCGGCTACGGCTCGGCCGGCGAGCGCTGCATGGCGATCTCGGTCGCCGTCCCGGTCGGCAAGGAAACCGCCGACCGTCTCGTCGAAAAGCTGATCCCGCGCGTCGAGGCGCTGAAGATTGGCTCCTCGCTCGACGCCTCGGCCGATTTCGGCCCGGTGGTTACGGCCGAAGCCCTGACCCGCATCAAGGCCTATGTCGACGGCGGCGTCCAGGAAGGCGCCAAGCTCGTCGTCGATGGTCGCGACTTCAAGATGCAGGGCTACGAGAACGGCTACTACATGGCCGGCTGCCTGTTCGACAACGTCACGCCGGACATGAAAATCTACAAGGAAGAGATTTTCGGCCCTGTTCTCTCCATCGTGCGCGCCAACACCTATGAGGACGCGCTGCGCCTGCCGAACGAGCACGAATACGGAAACGGCGTTTCGATCTTCACCCGCGACGGCGACGCCGCCCGCGACTTCGCCGCCCGCGTCCAGGTCGGCATGGTCGGCGTCAACGTGCCGATCCCGGTCCCGATCGCGTACTACACCTTCGGCGGCTGGAAGGCTTCCGGCTTCGGCGACCTGAACCAGCACGGCCCCGACGCCTTCCGCTTCTACACCAAGACCAAGACCGTCACCTCCCGCTGGCCCTCGGGCATCAAGGACGGCGCGGAGTTCGTCATCCCGACGATGAACTAGAACGACACCCTTCCTCTCCCCCGGGCAGGGGGAGAGGTGGCCCGCAGGGCCGGAGTGGGGGTGCTTCCTCCAATCAAGACGAACGGGCGCCCCCAGGGGCGCCCGTTTTTCGTCGTCGCGCACATTACGCAACGTCACAGACTCGTGATGGAACGGATACACTTCCTAAACCCTTGTTCCCCCGAAGCCGCCGAGGGTGGCCAAAGATTTTCCGGGTCGGGCAGGGCAGTTTTGTAAATCGTCTTTCCCCGCTGGCCGAAACGCAGGAGGTGCTTCCAATGGCACGCACAGCCCTTATCGTCTCAGCGGCGGCAGCAGCGATGGTCCTGACTGCACTTCCCTTTGCTTCGGCCACCAGCCCGAATGCCGACATGGCGGCGATCCAGCCCGAGGCCCCGGCGGTCGAGACGCCGGCCCTCAACGCCAACATGCTGTCGATGAACATGTGCTCCGAGCGCGCCAACATCGTCACCGAACTCGAGCAGCACTTCAACGAAAGCGCGACGGCAGTCGGCATGGTCGACAACAGCGCGGTTGTCGAGGTCTTCGTGTCCGACAGCGGCTCGTGGACGATTCTTGCCACCGGCACGGATGGCAAGAGCTGCATCATCTCGGCTGGCGAAGGCTGGGAATCGACGCAGATGGTTCGCGGCGCCGACGCCTGATCTAAATCCAACGCAACGCAGGCAACAAAAAAGCCGGGCAATGCCCGGCTTTTTTCACGTCTCGTCGAAAGGCTCAGCCTTCCTTGGGCGTCAGCACCTGGCGGCCGCGATACATGCCCGTCTTCAGGTCGATGTGGTGCGGGCGACGCATTTCGCCGGAATTCTTGTCTTCGGTGAAGGTCGGGGACTTCAGCGCATCGGCCGAGCGGCGCATGCCGCGCTTCGAAGGCGAAGTTTTCCTTTTAGGTACAGCCATGGTCTTGCTCCGGGTATCGATCAATGACCTGCGCAACCCCAATGGGGCCTGCAACGGGCCTAATTCTGCGAAAGGTTGCGGTGCCTATACACGCCGGCAGTCGGGTTGACCAGACTCAGGGCTCGAATTTTTTCAGGCGGTCACCGCAGGCAGCCGACATAAGCCCCTGCCTGGTTCGCCCGCGCCTCGATCGTCCCCGCCAGGCGCGAGAGCCCCTGCCCCGGATTGGCCGGGTCGCGGTTCAGCGGGTTGGGCAGCGCGACGGCCAAAAGCGCCGCCTGCCGCGAACTCAGCTCGCGCGCGGAGCGCCCGAAATGATGCTGCGCCGCAGCCTCCACGCCATAGATGTTCGGCCCCCATTCGGCAATGTTCAAATAGATTTCCATGATCCGCCGCTTCGGCAGCACCGCGTCGAGATAGAGCGACAGCGGCACCTCGATGCCTTTGCGGATCATCGAGCGGCCATGCCAGAGATAGAGGTTCTTCGCCGTCTGCATGGTGATGGTCGAGGCGCCGCGCGTGCGCTCGCCCGACATCGCATCCTCGATGACGGCATTGAGCGCCGGCCAGTCGACGCCCCGATGCGCGCAGAACTGACCGTCCTCCGACATCATCACCGAATGGACGATCGCCGTTCCCATCTGGTCGATCGGAACCCAGCGTCGGTCGTAGCCCTGAAGCGTGACGACGTCACGGACCATCAGCGTGGACGGCGCCGGCACGGCGGGCAGGCGGTAAAGCAGCGTAAGCACGAGCGGCAGCACTGCCAGCACGCCAAGCGCGAGCGCGACGCGCCCGACCCAGCGCCAGCCCGAACGGCGCTTGCGGCGCGGCCTCAAAAGCGCCAACGCTTCTGGCCTCTCGGTCCTGCGCGGTTCGACCTCGATTGCAGGCTCGTCCACCCGTCTCTTCCATGTTCCGACACGTCCACTCGTCTAGCGGCTCGCGTCCCCCTACGCAATCGCGGCCGGCCGTCACGCGCCGATATCGCTTGACCGGACGGGCGGCAGAGGCGATTGCCAGACCATGCACGACCATAGCCAGATCGACTTCGAAACCCTCCTTGCCGGCGCCGCCCTGCGCGTCGAGGCGATGCTCGACGCGCTTCTCGGCGCACGGCCGCTTCCCGGCGAGATCGACCGTCCGCAGCGCCTCCTCGCCGCCATGCGCCACGGCGTCCTCAATGGCGGCAAGCGGCTGCGCCCCTTCCTCGTCATGGAAAGCGCCGCGCTGATCGGCGCTGACGGCGAGGCGGTCCTGCGCGTCGCCGCCGCGCTCGAATGCGTTCATTCCTATTCGCTCGTCCACGACGATCTGCCGGCGATGGACGATGACGATCTTCGTCGCGGCCAGCCGACCGTCCATAAGGCCTTCGACGAGGCCGCTGCGATCCTCGCCGGCGACGCGCTCCTGACGCTCGCCTTTGACATTCTTGCCGACCCGGCAACGGAGCTCGACGCACGGGCAAAGGTCGAACTCGTTGGCAAGCTCGCGCGCGCGGCCGGCATCGGCGGCATGGTGGGCGGGCAGGCGCTCGACCTCGCCGCCGAGCGCGATGCACCGGACGAAGCCGGCATCATCCGCCTGCAGGCGATGAAGACCGGCGCCCTGATCCGCTTCGCATGCGAGGCCGGCGCCATCGCCGCCGGCGCGCCGCAGGCCGACATCGAGCGGCTGGCCGAATTCGGCTCCGCCATCGGCCTCGCCTTCCAGCTCGCCGACGACCTCCTCGACCACACCTCGACGCCCGAGGCGATGGGCAAGGCCACCGGCAAGGACGCCGCCGCCGGCAAGGGCACGCTCGTCGCGCTCCACGGCGAAGCCTGGGCCAGGAGGCAACTGGGCGGCCTCGTCACCCAGGCCTGCGACCTCGTCGCGCCCTATGGCGATCGAGCCGCGATCCTGATGGCGACGGCGCGTTTCGTGGCGGAGCGAGACAGATAGCGCCTCGACCAGCGCCCCCTCCGACCCTTCAGGCCACCTCCCCAGGAGGGGGACCATGCGCAGCATGGTGGAGGGGGCGCTCCTCGCCGTGTACCTTCAGCGATTCTTCAACACCACGCACGACCCGCCCGACCCGCGCAGCGCGGTACATATCCGGTCCGCCTCCCCGCGCGTTTCCGCCCCGATCCGCACTGCGTAGATGCCGGCCCGCGCACGCGGATTACGTATCCGGCTGACGACCGGCTCGTGGCCCGACAGGACGCGCGAATGCTGCTGGCGCAGGCGCTGCCATTGCCGCAGCGCCGCGTCGCGTCGGAAATTGCCGGCGACCTGGATGCCCCAGGGCAGGACGGGAACGCTCGCCATCGCCACCATCGAGGCGCCTGAAACCGGCAGTTCGCGGCAGGCCTCGCCGAAGGGCTTCTTGTCGTCGAGCGGCTGCACGTCCACCGCCTTCCTGACGCCGATGAACGCGTCGGCCGGCGCACCCATGATGTCGAGCACGTAGTTCTCGGTTTCCAGCGGCAGGAAGCCGCCCGAGGCGAGCCAGCGCGACACGCGCCCCTCGCCCGAATTGTAGGCTGCAGCGGCAAGGCCAAGATTGCCGTATTTGGCGGTGAGTTCGGCCAGATAATCGGCCGAGGCCGCGAGCGCCTGGTGCAGGTCGAAACTGTCCGCAAGCCCCCGCAGCGCCGCCGTACCGGGCATGAACTGGGCGATGCCCTCCGCGCCGACCGGGCTGACCGCATTCGGGTTGAACCGGCTTTCCTTCCAGATCAGCCGTGCGAAATATTGCTCCGGCAGATCGTTCCTGCCGGCATGTTCCTCGATGAGATCGCAGACGAGCCCGATCGTCGGCGCCGCCTTTTCGGCGGCGTGCACGGGCGAAAGGCTAAGCACGAGGGCTGCGAGGAGCGCCCGCGCCCGCATGTTCAGGCGCCCGCGCCGCGCCCGAAGCGCTTTTCAATATAGTCCGCGACCATGACCTGAAAATCGGCCGCGATCGCCGGCCCGCGCAACGTCGCAGCCTTCGCGCCGTCGATGAAGACCGGCGCTGCCGGCGTCTCGCCCGTGCCTGGCAGTGAAATGCCGATATCGGCATGCTTCGATTCGCCCGGTCCATTGACGATGCAGCCCATCACCGCGACCTTGAGGTTTTCGACGCCCGGATATTTCTCGCGCCAGACCGGCATGTTGCGGCGAAGGTCGCCCTCGATCGTCTGGGCGAGTTCCTGGAACACGGTCGAGGTCGTGCGCCCGCAGCCCGGGCAGGCCGCGACCACCGGCAGGAACTGGCGAAAGCCCATGGTCTGCAACAGTTCCTGCGCCACCTGCACCTCGCGCGTCCGGTCGCCATTTGGCTCCGGAGTGAGCGAGATGCGGATCGTGTCGCCGATCCCCTGCTGGAGCAGGATGCCCATCGCTGCCGACGAGGCGACGATGCCCTTCGTGCCCATGCCGGCCTCGGTGAGGCCCAGATGCAGCGCGTGGTTCGAGCGCTTCGCCAGCTCGACATAGACCGCAATCAGATCCTGGACCTGTGAAACCTTGGCCGACAGGATGATCCGCTCGCGCGCCAGCCCGATTTCCTCGGCCAGTTCCGCCGACAGGATCGCGGACTGCACGATCGCCTCGCGCGTCACCTCCTGCGCGGTCATCGGAAAGCCCTTGGCCTGGTTGTGGTCCATCAGGCGCGTCAGCAATTCCTGGTCGAGCGACCCCCAGTTGACCCCGATCCGCACCGGCTTGTCGTGCCGGATCGCTGTTTCGACGATGGCGGCGAACTGCCGGTCCTTCTTGTCCTTGAAGCCGACATTGCCCGGATTGATCCGGTATTTAGCCAGCGCCTCGGCGCAGGCCGGATGGTCGGCGAGAAGCTTGTGGCCGATATAGTGGAAATCGCCGACCAGCGGCACGTCGAGCCCGAGCCGCTCCAGCCGCTCGCGGATCTTCGGCACCGCGGCTGCGCTCTCGTCGCGATCGACCGTGATGCGCACGATTTCCGAGCCCGCGCGATTGAGCGCCGCGACCTGCGCGACCGTGCCGTCGATGTCGGCCGTGTCCGTATTCGTCATCGACTGCACGACGACCGGCGCTGCGCCGCCGACGAGAACGCCACCCACCGGCACCGCAACCGAGATGCGGCGCGTCAGCGGACGGTCGAGAAACTGAACATGCGGATTCACTGGGCCTGCCTCATCTGGTGCCGCCGTCTGCCTCCCGAATTAAACCCGCCATCGGGCCGGAGCAAGGCGGCGCGCGTCCATATTGTGCTGCGCTGCAATATATGTTCGATGGCGACAACCACAACAAGACGGGATGACACGGCCATGACGGCGCAAAGAACGGCAATCGTGACGGGATCGACCTCGGGCATCGGCCTCGCCATCGCCCGGCGGCTGGGCGCGGCAGGATTCAACCTCGTCCTCAATTCCTACACCGACGCCGCAGAGGACCACGCGCTCGCCGAAAGCCTCGCCGCCGAGTTCGGCGTCGAGGCGCTTTACGTCTCGGCCGACATGTCGAGGGGCGATGCCGCGCGCCAGCTCGTTGCGACCGCCGCCGAAAAGTTCGGCGCCTTCCACGTCCTCGTCAACAATGCCGGCATCCAGCACGTCGCGCCGATCGAAAGCTTCCCGGTCGAACAATGGGACCGCATCATCGCGATCAACCTGACCTCGGCCTTCCACACGACGGCCGCGGCTCTGCCTATCATGCGCAAGGCCGGCTTCGGCCGCATCGTCAACATCGCCTCCGCCCACGGCCTGCGCGCCTCGATCAACAAGTCGGCCTATGTCGCCGCCAAGCACGGGATCGTCGGCCTGTCGAAGACGACGGCACTGGAAACCGCCGGACAGGGCATCACCTGCAACGCCGTCTGCCCCGGCTTCGTCCTGACGCCGCTGGTCGAAACCCAGATCCAGGATCTGATGGCCGAAAAGAACCTCGACCGCGAAACCGTCGTCGCCGACCACGTCCTGCGCAAGCAACCCTCGAAGGAATTCGCCACCGTCGACCAGATCGCCGGCACCGTCGCCTTCCTCTGCTCCGACGACGCCGCCCAGATCACCGGCACCACGATCTCCGTCGATGGCGGCTGGACGGCGCAGTAGTCCGAAGGCTTCTGAGCGGGACCCCCACCCTTTATCCCTCCACACAAGGGGGAGGGAGCCGCCGGCGTCTTGCCACACGATTCAATGCACAGCCAGTTTTGAAGATTGGGTCGCGACGCGGATGCCCTCCCTCCTCCTTGTGGAGCACTGTTTACACGGAGCTCGTTTTAGATTCTTCTTTCCTAGGTGATTTGCCTTGGAGGGATGGAAATGCGGTGTTCTGGATGTGATGGGACTGACTTGATCAAACGCGGCAGGAAGGCTGGCCATCAGCGCTATCAGTGTCGTGCCTGTGGGCGCTACAGCACGGACAGCCAGCCCAAGTTCTCAGCCCAGACCAAGGCGATGGCGATCGA
>NZ_JBQVMV010000020.1:0-42521 GCF_052435475.1 Aliihoeflea sp. | reverse complement strand
CCACCGCCTACAACATGAAGCGCGCGCTCAAGCTCGCCTGAGGGCGCCGAAGCGCCAAAAGCAGGGCGCCGCGCCCCAGGCCACAGGCCAACCGGGTCGGGCCAAGCTGCGAAAACCGCAGACAAAACGCCTTCGTGCAGCATCAAAATGCTCGCTACACCGATTTTGCAACGATCCCCACAAGGGGGAGGGAGGGCATCCACGTAGCGCTCGACGTTCAGGCCTGGAGCCTGGTTCCCCCCTTCGCGAAAAGCTACATCTGCTCCCTCACCGAAACTGCCTTGTGCAGATGGATCATCAGTGCCGCGGCGAAGAGCGGCGTCGCCAGGTTCACGACCGGGATCGCCAAGAAGGCGGCGATCACGAGGCCGGCCATCAGCACTGTGCCGGAATGGCGGCGGCGGAGGGCTTTTGCGTCTTCCTCGGAGCGGAACCGCATGGCGGCGAATTCGAAGAATTCGCGGCCGAGCAGATAGCCGTTGACGGCGAAGAAGGCGATCAGGTTGACGCCCGGCACCAGGAGCAGCATCAGCGCCAAAAGGTTGCCGAGGATGACGATGCCGAAGAATTTCAGCGACAGGACGGCCGCGCGCACCAGCGGTACGGCGGTTCCGGGCCGGTCCTGCGGATAGTCGCGGGTCTCGACGATCTCGGCGACATCGTCGAGGAACATGCCGGCGATGATCGCCGTGATAGGGGCGATCAGCAGGGCCAAGCCGGCCGCAAGCCCGATGCCGGCGGCAACCCCTGCGAATATGCCGAACCACGACGCCCAGGCGTCGGCCCAGCCCGGCAGGTCCGGCGCCATCATCACCAGCCACGGCCAGAACAGCCATTCGAACAGGTAGCGCAGGGCGAACCAGAGCCCGATCAGGAACAGGACCGTGAGGCCGATCGATTTCCAGAAGGTCGAGCGGAATTCCGGCTCGGTCAGATTTGCGGCGGCGCGCCGCGCGGCGGTGAAGATCATGATGGCGGCGCCCCTATGCTGTTATCCGCCAAGTAGGTGGCGGACGGGCCGGCGGCAAGGCGGCAAGGCGTTTGCACTTTGGCGGCGATGCCGCTAAACGGAGCCCGTTCCCCCGACATGACGAGCGACCGGAGACCTCGATGACGCAGTATGACGTGCTTTGCATCGGCAACGCGATCGTTGACATCATTGCCCGCTGCGACGACGCCTTCCTGCGCGACAACGAGATCATCAAAGGCGCGATGAACCTGATCGACGCCGAGCGCGCCGAGCATCTTTATGCGCGCATGGGGCCGGCCATCGAGGCGTCAGGCGGCAGCGCCGGCAACACGGCGGCGGGCATCGCCAGCTTCGGCGGGCGCGCGGCCTTTTTCGGCAAGGTTTCGGCCGATCATCTCGGCACGATCTACACACACGACATTCGTGCGCAGGGCGTTGCCTTCGACACCGCGCCGCTGGCCGGCACGCCGCCGACCGCGCGGTCGATGATCTTCGTGACGCCGGATGGCGAGCGCTCGATGAACACCTATCTGGGCGCCTGCGTCGAGCTTGGGCCTGAAGACGTCGAGGCCGACAAGGCGGCGGGCGCCAAGGTCACCTATTTCGAAGGCTATCTGTGGGACCCGCCGCGCGCCAAGGAGGCAATCCGCCTGACCGCCGAGCACGCGCACAAGGCGGGCCGCGAGGTCGCGATGACGCTGTCGGATTCCTTCTGCGTCGACCGCTACCGCGACGAGTTCCTCGACCTGATGCGCTCGGGCACGGTCGACATCGTCTTTTCGAACGAGAGCGAACTGAAATCGCTCTATCAGACATCGTCCTTCGAGGCGGGGCTCGAGGCCATCGCGCAGGATTGCAAGCTTGCCATCGTCACCCGGTCGGAAAAGGGCTCGGTGGTGCTGCGCGGCGGCGAGCGGGAGATGGTCGAGGCGATCGAGATCGCCGAACTGGTGGACACGACGGGCGCCGGCGATCTCTATGCCGCCGGTTTCCTGCACGGCTACACGACGGGGCGTTCGCTTGCCGATTGCGGCAAGCTCGGCTCGCTCGCAGCGGGGCTCGTCATCCAGCAGATCGGGCCGCGGCCGATGCTGAGCCTGAAGCAGGCCGCCACAGAACGCGGACTGGCCTGACGCGCCTTGCCGGCGCGAACGGGCCGCCGGTCACTTTTCCCAATCCGTGCCGATCGCCTCCTCGTCGCGCGCACGCGCTTCCTCGACCACTTCGCGCGCCTCGGCGATGTCGTCGCCATCGGCCGCGTCCGGCTCCGATTCGGCCTTTTCCGAGCGGCAGAAGAGAAGTTCGAAACAGACTGGAAAATGGTCCGAGCCGCAGGGCTTCAGCCGCTTCATGTCGATCAGCCGGAATTCGGCCGAGTGGAACAGATGGTCGAGCGGCCAGCGAAGGAGCGGGAAGCGGGCGTCGAAGGTGGAGAAGATGCGCCGTCCGATGCGCGGGTCGAGGAGGCCCGAGATCTTGCGGAAGCGCTCGGTCGTCACCGACCAGGCGACGTCGTTGAGATCGCCGGTCACCATCACCGGCAGCTTCTCGTCCTTGACCTTGAGCGCGACCAGCGCCGTCTCGCCATCACGCCCCTCGGTGCCGCGATGGGGAACCGGCGGCTCGGGATGGATGAAATAGGCCCGAAAGCGATTGCCCTTCGGCGTGCGGATCGTCGCGATGACGGACGGCACGCCTTCGGTCAGGAGTTCGTCGATCTCGTGGCTTTCGAACGGGAATTTCGAGGCGACGATCATGCCGTAGGAATTGTCTCGGGCGGCGTCCGCGACATGGTCGTAGCGGGCGAGGAGATCGGCGACGCCCGCGCGCCAATTGTCATCGACCTCCATCAGGACGAGGATGTCCGGATCGACCGACGCGATCTCGTCGGAGAGTTCGCGATAATGCGTGTTCGACATCTTGACGTTGGAGGAGACCAAGCGAACGCGCTCGCCCTCGTCCGAGGATTGCGCGTCGGCCGTCTGCCTGCGCCAGAGGGGGGTGAAGCGGAGGATGTGCGGCGCCTGGATCGCGACGACGGCGGCGAGCGCCATCTGGATGACGCGCCAGCCCGTCTCGTCGCCGCCTACGAAGACCGAGGCGAGAAGCAGCGCTGCCGCCAGCGCCAGGAATTGCTGGCGCGGAAAATCCCCGACCCGCACGATGCCGTGCGAGAAGGGGAAAAACGGCAGGACGCTCGCCACGACGAGGAAGAGCGTCAGCGCGGCGAAGATCACGAACAAGGCGGGTCTCCCGGTCGGCGGCGTGAATTAGCAAACGACAATGCACGCCCGTCCGCCATGTTCCGCGACGCAGTCAACTTTGCGACGAATAGGCGGCGATGGCCGCCATGTTGACGATGTCGGAATCCTTGGCGTTGAGCGAGACGATCTGGACCGGCTTGTTAAGCCCGACAAGCAACGGTCCGATGACGGTGCAGCCGCCCAGCTCCTGCAGCATCTTGGTGGAGATGGAGGCGGAGTGGAAGGCCGGCATGACGAGAACGTTGGCCGGGCCCGACAGGCGGCAGAACGGATACTGCGCCATTAGCTTGGGATTGAGCGCCACGTCTGCGGCCATCTCGCCGTCATATTCAAAATCAACGCGGCGCTTGTCGAGGATCTTGACCGCCTCCTGGACGCGCTCCGAGCGCTCGCCGGGCGGATGGCCGAAGGTGGAGTAGGCCAGCATGGCGACGCGCGGCTCATAGCCCATGCGCCGCGCGAAACCGGCCGCTTCCTCGGCGATGTCGGCAAGCTCGATGGCGTTCGGCATGTCGTGGACGGCGGTGTCGGCGACGATGACGGTGCGGCCGCGGCAAAGGGCGATGGAGACGCCGATGACCCGGTGGCCCGGCCGCGCATCCATGGTCTTCTTGACGTCGTCGAGCACGGTGGAATAGTTGCGCGTGACGCCCGTCACCATGCCGTCGGCATCGCCCAGCGCGACCATGGCGGCGGCGAAATGGTTGCGGTCGTTGTTGATCATGCGCTGCGCGTCGCGGAAGAGGTAGCCCTTCCGCTGCAGGCGCTCGTAGAGATAATCGGCGTAGATGCCGTTGCGGCGCGACAGGCGCGCATTGATGATCTCGATGCCGGGCCGGTTCAGATCGACGCCGGCATTGCGCGCGGTCTCCTGCATCCGCTCCTCGCGGCCAAGCAGGATCGCGGTGCCGAGCTTCTGGTTGGCGTAGGAGACGGCGGCGCGCATGACCTGCTCCTCCTCGCCCTCGGCGAAGACGATGCGCTTGGGCTGGCGGCGCACGCGGTCGTAGATGCGCTGAAGCGTCGAGGCAATGGGGTCGCGCCGGGCGGAAAGCTCCTGCTGGTATTTTTCGAGGTTGAGGATCGGCTTGCGGGCGACGCCCGAATCCATCGCCGCGCGGGCGACGGCGGCGGGGATGGCCGAGATCAGGCGTGGGTCGAACGGCACCGGGATGATGTAGTTCGGGCCGAATTTCGGCCGCATGCCCTGATAGGCGGCGGCGACGTCGTCGGGTACGTCCTGGCGGGCGAGGTCGGCGAGCGCCTGCGCGGCTGCGACCTTCATGTCGTCATTGATGGTGGTCGCGCGGACATCCAATGCACCCCGGAAAATATAGGGGAAGCCGAGGACGTTGTTGACCTGGTTCGGATAGTCCGACCGCCCGGTCGCCATGATCGCGTCGGTGCGAATTTCGGCGACCTCCTCCGGCGTGATCTCCGGATCGGG
This sequence comes from Aliihoeflea sp., assembly GCF_052435475.1. Lineage (NCBI taxonomy): Bacteria > Pseudomonadati > Pseudomonadota > Alphaproteobacteria > Hyphomicrobiales > Phyllobacteriaceae > Aliihoeflea > Aliihoeflea sp. The sequence goes on along the minus strand of NZ_JBQVMV010000020.1, from coordinate 37,840 downwards.
ATTGGCCATCGCGAAGATGATCGGGTTCTTCGCCATCGACTGGACCATGGCCGGCGTCAGCGCGCCCTTGGCCGAAAGGCCGAAAAAGACGTCGGCGCCATCGAGCGCCTGGGCGAGCGAGCGGGCGTCGGTCTTGACCGCATGGGCCGACTTCCATTGGTTCATGCCCTCCTCGCGCCCCTGGTAGACGACACCCTTGGTGTCGCACAGGATGACGTTCTGCGGCGCGAAGCCCATCGACTTGACGAGCTCGATGCAGGCAATGCCGGCTGCGCCCGCACCGTTGCAGACCAGCCTGGTGTTAGCCATGTCGCGGCCGGTCAGATGCAGCGCGTTGATGAGGCCGGCGACGGCGATGATGGCGGTGCCGTGCTGATCGTCATGGAAGACGGGAATGTCCATCAGTTCGCGCAGGCGCTGTTCGATGATGAAGCATTCCGGCGCCTTGATGTCTTCCAGGTTGATGCCGCCGAAGGAGGGGCCGAGGAGCTTGACGCAGTTGATGAAGGCGTCGGCGTCCTCGGTGTCGACCTCGAGGTCGATGGAATCGACATCGGCGAAGCGCTTGAAGAGGACGGCCTTGCCTTCCATGACCGGCTTGGAGGCGAGCGCGCCCAGATTGCCGAGGCCGAGGATGGCGGTGCCGTTGGAGATGACGGCGACCATGTTGCCGCGCGTCGTATAGTCGAAGGCGCGGGAGGGGTCCTCGGCGATGGCCTTGACCGGCACCGCGACGCCCGGCGAATAGGCGAGCGACAGGTCGCGCTGCGTCGCCATCGGCTTGGTCGGATTGATCTCCAGCTTGCCGGGCCGGCCCTGCGCATGGAAGTCGAGCGCTTCCTGCGGGCTGACGGAGGGACCGGACTCGGATTTCTGGTTCTTGGGCATGATGCGGAATTTCCCCCCGGGCGCGTCTTTTTGTGGAGCGTTTCGGATTAAGGCTACACTCCGCAAGCGTAAAGCGCCAAGCAGGATGAAACGGAAAAAGAGCGGGCACGGACAAGCAATGCTAATCACGCCAGGCGGCGCCCCGTCGCGCCCCCCTCTGTCCTGCCGGACATCTCCCCCGCAAGGGGGGAGATCAGTCTCGTCATTGCCGCGCGTGTTCTGCTGCCTCGCGGGGGCTCGGCCGTGTTGAGCCAGGTGCCGCAGGCCGGCGGTGGGACGCCGATGATCGAGCAGTTCATCGAGATCAAGGCGGCGAACCCGGATGCGCTCCTGTTCTATCGGATGGGCGATTTCTACGAATTGTTCTTCCACGATGCGGAGATCGCCGCGCGGGCGCTCGGCATCACGCTGACCAAGCGCGGCAAGCATCAGGGCGAGGACATTCCGATGTGCGGCGTGCCGGTGCATGCCGCCGACGACTATCTGCAGAAGCTGATCGGACAGGGCTACCGCGTCGCGGTTTGCGAGCAGGTCGAGGACCCGGCCGAGGCGAAGAAGCGCGGCTCGAAATCGGTGGTGAAGCGCGACGTGGTGCGGCTCGTCACGCCCGGCACGATCACCGAGGAAAAGCTGCTCGCGCCGAGCGAGGCGAGCTATCTGATGGCGCTGGGACGCACCAAAGGTGTCGATGAGCTGGCGCTGGCCTGGATCGACATTTCGACCGGTTCGTTCCGCGTCTGCCGCACGAATGCCGAACGGCTTTTGACCGACATCCTGCGGGTCGATCCGCGCGAACTTATCCTCGCCGACGCGGTTTTCCACGAGCCCGAACTGCGCCCGACCTTCGACGTCATCGGACGGCTCGCCAATCCGCAGCCGGCGATCCTGTTCGATTCGTCCGCCGCGACGGGGCGCATCGCGCGCTTCTACGAGGTCGCGACGCCGGACAGTTTCGGCGAGTTCAGCCGAGCCGAACTCTCGGCCATCGCAGGCGCGATCGCCTATGTGGAGAAGACGCAGATTTCCGAGCGCCCGCCGCTCGGCTTTCCCGAGCGCGAGGAAGAAGGGACGAGCCTCTTCATCGACGCGGCGACGCGGGCGAATCTCGAACTCCTGAAGACGCTGTCCGGTAGCCGCGAGGGCTCGCTCCTGAAGGCGATCGACCGGACGGTGACGGGCGGCGGCGCGCGGCTCCTCGCGGACCGGCTGATGTCGCCGCTGACCGATCCGGCGGCGATCAACGCCCGGCTCGACGGAATTTCGTTCCTGATTGCCGAGCCGCGACTTTGCGAAGGTTTGCGGACGGTGCTGAAAGGCGTGCCGGACATGCCGCGCGCGCTCTCGCGCCTTGCGCTCAACCGGGGCGGACCGCGCGACATGGGCGCGCTGCGCGCCGGGCTGGACGCCGCGCGGCAGGCGGCGGAGCTGCTGCAATCGGCGATGCTGCCGGCTGAACTGGTGGAGGCCTGCGAGGCGCTCTCCTCGCTGCCGCTGTCGCTCGCCTCGCATCTTGGCGCGGCGCTTTCCGAGGAGCTGCCGCTTTTGAAGCGCGACGGCGGTTTTGTCGCCATGGCCTATGACGGCGAACTCGACCAGATGCGGGGCTTGCGCGACGACACGCGCCGGGTGATCGCCGGCATGGAGCGCGATCTGGTCGAGGAGACCGGCATTCGTGCGCTGAAAATCCGCCACAACAACGTGCTCGGCTACTATATCGAGGTGACGGCGCAAAACAGCGGCGCGCTGACCGAGGGCGATGCGGCCAAGGCGCGCTTCATCCATCGCCAGACGATGGCGAACGCGATGCGGTTCACGACGACCGAGCTCGCCGAACTCGAAACCAAGATCGCCAATGCCGCCGACCGGGCGCTGCAGATCGAGCTTGAAATCTTCGACCGGCTGCTCGAAGAGATCGTCGGTCACGCGGATGCGCTGCGCAAGGGCGCAGGCGCGCTGGCGGCGCTCGATGTCGCGACGTCGCTCGCCGTGCTGGCAGAGCAGGAGAATTATGCGCGACCGCAGGTCGATGACGGCCTGGCCTTCGCGATCGAGGGTGGGCGGCATCCGGTGGTCGAGCAGGCGCTGCGGCGGCAGATCGCCGATCCGTTCGTGGCGAACGACTGCGATCTTTCGCCCGTCGATGGCGAGAAGCGTGGCGCGATCTGGCTCCTGACCGGGCCGAACATGGGCGGTAAATCGACCTTCCTGCGCCAGAACGCGCTGATCGCGATCCTGGCCCAGATGGGATCGTTCGTGCCGGCGCGAAAGGCGCATATCGGCGTCGTCGACCGGCTCTTTTCCCGTGTCGGTGCATCGGACGATCTTGCGCGGGGGCGCTCGACCTTTATGGTCGAGATGGTCGAGACGGCGGCGATACTCAACCAGGCGGGCGAGCGGGCGCTGGTGATCCTCGACGAGATCGGGCGCGGCACCTCGACCTTCGACGGCCTGTCGATCGCCTGGGCGGCGGTCGAGTATCTGCACGAGAAGAACGGCTGCCGGGCGATCTTCGCCACCCACTTCCACGAAATGACGGCGCTGTCGGGAAAGCTGGCGCGCCTCGCCAACGTCACCATGAAGGTGAAGGAGTGGGAGGGCGACGTGGTCTTCCTGCACGAGGTCGGCAAGGGCGCGGCGGACCGCTCCTATGGCGTTCAGGTGGCAAAGCTCGCCGGCCTGCCGGATGCGGTCGTCGCGCGGGCGCGGGCGGTGCTCGGACAACTCGAGGAAGGCGAGACGAGCGGCAAGGCGGCCAAGCTCGTCGACGATCTGCCGCTGTTTTCCGTCGCTGCAAGGCGCGCCGAGCCGAAGCCGTTGGCGAGTGACGGACTGGCGGAGGAACTGGCCGCGATCCGGCCCGACGATTTGACCCCGCGCGAGGCGCTGGAAGCGCTCTACCGGCTGAAGGAGCGGGCGGGCAAGCGGCTGTAGCGGGGTCGCGCGAAACGGGGTAGAAGTGCACCGCACAATGAACGAGCCTGCCCGATGGCCAAGATTCCCCTGAGACTGGACGAGATCGTCGACGCCGCGAAACTGCGCCGCGACATGGCCGCGCTCGTAGGGGCGGACGGCGTCGAGCGCGCGCGCAAGGACGTCGTCCAGCTTTTCAAGGACCGGATGGCGCAAGGGCGCGCGGCGGCCGAGGCGATGCTGATGGAGGATGGCGGCGGGACCGCCTGCGCCGAGCGCCTGTCGCACCTCATGGACGAGATCATCCGCGCCCTCTACGATTTCGCGGTCGCCCATGTGCATCGCCCGAAGAACGCGGCCGAGCGCATGGCGGTGATCGCCGTCGGCGGCTACGGGCGCGGCACGCTGGCGCCTGGATCGGACATCGACCTTCTCTTCCTGCTGCCGGCCAAGCAGACGCCGTGGGCCGAGAAGGTGGCGGAATACATTCTCTACATGCTCTGGGATCTCGGCCTGAAGGTCGGCCACGCGACGCGCAACACCGACGAGTGCATGCGTCTTTCGCGCACCGACGTGACGATCAGGACCTCGATCCTCGAGGCGCGGTATGTGTGGGGCGACGAGGCGCTTTTCGACGGGCTGGTGGAGCGCTTCGACGAGGAGGTCGTCAAGGATACCGGCGCCGAATATGTGCAGGCCAAGCTTGCCGAACGCGATGAGCGCCACGCCAAGGGCGGCGACACGCGCTATCTCGTCGAGCCCAACGTCAAGGAAGGCAAGGGCGGCTTGCGCGACCTTCACACGCTGTTCTGGATCGGCAAGTATTTCTACCGCGTGCGCACCGCCGAGGAACTGGTCGGCAAGGGCGTCTTCACGCGGCGCGAATATCTGGAATTCCGCAAGGCGGAGGATTTCCTCTGGGCCGTGCGCTGCCACATGCATTTCCTGACCGGGCGGGCCGAGGAGCGGCTGCATTTCGACATCCTGCGCGAGATCGCCGAGCGGCTCGGCTACACCAGCCATCCGGGGCTTTCGGCCGTCGAGCGCTTCATGAAGCACTACTTCCTGATGGCGAAGACGGTGGGCGATCTGACGCGCATCTTCTGCGCCGCGCTGGAAGAGGAACAGGCCAAGCACGTTCCCGGCTTCAACCGGATCTTCCTCAACTTCTCGCGCCGGCGCCGAAAGCTTGCGGGAACGAGCGATTTCGTCACCGACAACCACCGCATCAACGTCATCGACCCGGACGTGTTCGTGCGCGATCCGGTGAACCTGATCCGCCTGTTCTGGCTCGCCGACAGGCACGGACTGGAGTATCACCCCGAGGCGCTGAAGCTCGTCACGCGCTCGCTCAAGCTGATCGACCGGAATTTGCGCCGCGACGAGGAGGCGAACCGCCTCTTCATGGACATCCTGACGTCGAGCCGAAATCCGGAGCTGAATTTGCGCCGGATGAACGAGGCCGGCGTGCTCGGCAAGCTCATCCCCGAATTCCGCAAGATCGTGGCGATGATGCAGTTCAACATGTACCACCACTACACGGTCGACGAGCATCTGATCCGTTGCATCGGCGTGTTGTCGGAGATCGAGCGCGGCGACGGGGCGGACATTCATCCGCTGTCGCACGCGCTCATCCCCGACCTGAAGCGCCGGCGCGAAGTGCTCTATGCCGCGGTGCTGCTGCACGACATTGCCAAGGGCCGGCCGGAGGACCATTCGACGGCAGGCGCGCGCATTGCGCGGCGGCTCTGCCCGCATATGGGCTTTTCCGCCGCCGATACCGAGACGATCGCCTGGCTGGTGGAGAACCACCTCGTCATGTCGATGACGGCGCAGACGCGCGATCTGAACGACCGCAAAACCATCCAGGATTTCGGCGACGTGGTGCAGTCGGTCGAAAGGCTGAAGCTGCTGTTGATCCTGACCGTCTGCGACATTCGCGGCGTCGGGCCGGGCGTGTGGAACGGCTGGAAGGGCCAGCTTCTGCGCACGCTCTACTACGAGACCGAGCTTTTGCTGACCGGCGGCTTCTCCGAGGTCTCACGGGCCAAGCGGGCCGAGATCGCGCGCGGGCAATTGGCCGATGCGCTCACCGACTGGTCGCCGGAGGAAGGGCGCCGCTACGTGGCGCTTCACTATGACAACTACCTCTTGACGGTCGACCTGAAGGATCAGCTCCGCCACGCCGCCTTCCTGCGCGAGATCGACATTGACGGGCGCAAGCTGGCGACTGCGGTGAAGACGCATGAATTCGAGGCGGTGACGGAGATTACCATCCTGTCGCCCGATCATCCGCGCCTGCTGTCCGTGATCGCGGGTGCCTGCGCGGCGGCGGGCGCGAATATCGTCGACGCGCAGATCTTCACGACGACGGACGGGCGCGCGCTCGACACGATCCTGATCTCACGCGAATTCGACCGCGACGAGGACGAGCTGCGCCGCGCAAAGCGCGTCGGCGGGCTGATCGAGGACGTTTTGTCGGGCAAGAGCTGGCTGCCGGAAATCATCGAGAAACGAGCCAAGGCAAAGAGGGGGTCGAAGACCTTCCGGCTGGAGCCGCGCGCCGACGTGCGCAACACCTTGTCCAATCGCTTCTCGGTCATCGAGGTGAAGTGCCTCGACCGGCCCGGCCTCCTGTCGGGCATTACAGGTGCGATTTCGGATCTGTCGCTCGACATCGCCTCGGCGCACATCACCACCTTCGGCGAGAAGGTGATCGATACGTTCTACGTCACCGATTTGACCGGCGCGAAGATCGAGAACCCGACGCGGCTCGCGACGATCCGCAAACGGCTGATCGAGACGCTCGGCGGCGAGACAGCGGATCATCCGAAACAGGCGGCCGAATAGTGGGCGTGGGGCGGGTCGAGATGGTACGGAAGGGTGTCGGGGGTCTTGCGACGTCACGGCATGGGTCCCTGATAGCCTGTCCCCGCTGCGCAGGGACAGGCTTCCGGGATGACGCCAAGCTGGATGACGGCGTCATCCCGGAAGGCAAATGCCGCGCAGCGGCGCTTGCCTATCCGGGACCCATTCCGTTCTCCCCCCCGAAAGCACTCCCCGTATGAGTCTCGTGCGCAAATTCGCGACTGTCGCGTCGGGAACGATGGCGAGCCGGGTGCTCGGCTTTACGCGCGAGATGCTGATGGCGGCGGCGCTTGGGACGGGGCCGATCGCCGACGCCTTTTATGCCGCTTTCCAGTTTCCGAACACGTTTCGCCGGCTTTTTGCCGAGGGCGCGTTCAACGCCGCCTTCGTGCCGCTCTTCGCCAAGGAGATCGAGGCGAACGGCATGAACGGCGCGCGGCGCTTTGCGGAGGAAGTTTTCGGCGTCCTCTTTTCGGCGCTGATCGTGCTGACGATCTTGATGCAGCTTTCGATGCCGCTCCTGGTCTCGACGATCATCGCGCCGGGTTTCACCGGCGATCCGGAAAAGTTCGACCTGACGGTGAACCTCGCCTGGATCATGTTCCCCTATCTGATGTGCATGTCGCTCGGGGCGATGATGGCGGGGATGCTGAACTCGCTGCGCCGCTATTTCGCGGCGGCGATCGCGCCCGTCTTTCTGAACATCATCCTGATCGGGGTGCTCGCCTTTGCCTGGTGGCAGGGTCATGACGGGCGCGAGGTCGGGTACGGGCTTGCCTGGGGCGTGCTGGCGTCGGGCCTCGTGCAGCTCGCCATCGTCTGGGCGGCGGTGCGCCATGCCGGCATTTCGGTCGGCTTCAAGCGGCCGCGCATGACGCCCAACGTCAAGCGCCTGCTCTGGCTCGCCTTTCCGGCGGCGATCACCGGCGGCATCACGCAGATCAACACGCTGGTCGGCACGGCCATCGCATCGACCCAGGCCTCGGCCGTCGCCTCGCTTGCCATGGCCGACCGGGTCTACCAATTGCCGCTTGGCGTCGTCGGCATCGCGGTCGCGATCGTTCTCCTGCCCGAGCTCGCGCGCGCGCTGAAGGCCGGCAACGACCGGGAGGCGGCGAATTTGCAGAACCGCTCGGTCGAGTTCTCCCTGTTCCTGACGCTGCCGGCAGCGGTTGCGCTCTTCGTCATCGCCGAGCCGATCATCCGCGTCCTTTACGAGCGCGGGCAGTTCGCCGAGATGAACGCGACGCCGATGGTCGCCGCCATCCTCGCCATCTTCGGGCTGGGGCTGCCAGCCTACGTGCTGATCCAGGCGTTCCGGCCGGGCTTCTTCGCTCGCGAGGACACGCGCACGCCGATGATCTTTGCCGCGGTCTCGGTGGTGACCAACATTTCGCTGGCGCTCTATCTCCTGCCGCGCATGGGCGCGCCGGGCATCGCCGTGGCCTCGGCCGTCTCGGCCTGGATCAACGCGGCGCTGCTTTTGGGAACGCTGGTGAAACGCGGCCATTGGGGCACCGATCGGACGCTGGTGAAACGCTTGCCGCGTCTGGTGGCGGCGGCGGTTCTCATGGGCGTCGCGCTCTGGTTCGCCGCCGACTGGCTGTCGCCCTGGCTGCAGCCCTCGTCTTCGCTCGTCGAGCAAATTCTGGCGCTGGGCGCGCTATGCGGCGGTGGCGGGGCGCTCTATTTCGCGCTCGCCTTCGCCACCGGCGGCGCCGATATCGCGACCGTGAAGCGCGCGATATGGCGCGGGCCGAGGACGCCCGAGCCCGACACCTTGAACCCGAAGTAACGCCGGGCTATCAGCCCGCCCAGGGTGCATTGATATTCAGGCCTGAGCGGCCTGCAAATGCCAGCTTTCTGCGCTTCCGGTGCTCATGTACCAAATGTACATTCCGCTCCGGTTCTCGAAATCTGCCATTTTCGGCTCGCGCAGACCTGAATATCAATGCACCCTAATTCTTTCCTGCCAGATCGGCCCTCCACCAGCCTTGGAAAATCCATGACCGACTTCAAGCCTCTCGTCTTTTCCGGCGTTCAGCCGACCGGCAATCTGCATCTCGGCAACTATCTCGGCGCACTGACGAAATTCGTCGCGCTGCAGGACAGCCATGACTGCATCTATTGCGTGGTCGACATGCACTCGATCACGGCGCAGCTCGTCCATGCCGACCTTGCCGAGCAGACGCGCTCGATCACGGCGGCGTTTCTCGCCTCGGGCATCGATCCGAAGAAGCACATCGTCTTCAATCAGAGCCGGGTCATGCAGCATGCCGAACTCGCCTGGGTGTTCAACTGCGTTGCGCGCATCGGCTGGATGAACCGGATGACGCAGTTCAAGGACAAGGCCGGCAAGGACCGCGAGAACGCCTCGCTCGGCCTCCTCGCCTATCCGAGCCTGATGGCGGCCGACATTCTCGTCTATCGCGCGACGCATGTGCCCGTGGGCGACGACCAGAAGCAGCATCTGGAACTGACGCGCGACATCGCGACCAAGTTCAACAACGACTTTTCCGCGCGGATTGCCGATCTGGGCGTCGGCGTGGAGATGATGAGCGGCGACGAGAAGGTCAACTGCTTTTTCCCGCTGACCGAGCCGCTGATCGAGGGCCCGGCGACGCGCGTCATGAGCCTTCGCGACGGTACCAAGAAGATGTCGAAATCCGACCCGTCGGACCTCTCGCGCATCAATCTGACCGACGATGCCGACACGATCTCGAAGAAGATCCGCAAGGCGAAGACCGACCCGGATGCGCTGCCGGGCGAGGTGGAAGGACTGAAGGGACGGCCGGAAGCCGAAAACCTCGTCGGCATCTATGCCGCGCTCGCCGGAACGACGCGCGAGACGGTGATCGCCGATTTCGGCGGCCAGCAATTCTCGGCCTTCAAGCCAGCGCTCGCCGATCTCGCGGTCGAGAAGCTGGCGCCGATCTCGGCCGAGATGCGCCGCATTTCGGACGATCGCGCCTATGTCGACGGTGTGCTGCGCGACGGCGGCGAACGGGCCGGTGCGCTCGCCGAGGCCACGATGAAGGATGTGCGCAAGATCATCGGCTTTCTCGATAGCTGACGCATCCAGCTTGCCGGTGCTGCGGCCGGCTGGCAGATTGCACGCGACTCACACCCGGGAGCCGACATGGTATCCAAACGCCTCAGCCGCGAAGCCGGCCACCGCCGCAAGTTCCTGGCGATCGTCGACGACACGCCCGAATGCGAGCGGGCGATCGCCTATGCCGCGCGGCGCGCGCAGACGACCGGGGGGGCATTGCTGCTGCTGTTCGTCATCGAGCCCGGCGAAGTCCAGCACTGGCTCGGCGTCGAGCAGATCATGCGCGAGGAAGCGCAGGCAACCGCCAGTTCGGCCCTCGACACGCAGGCGAACAAGGTGCGCCAAGACCTCGGGCTTGAGCCCGAACTCGTCATCCGCGAAGGCAAGGCGGCCGACGAAATCCACGCATTGATCGAGGAAGACCAGGATATCGCGATTCTCGTACTGGCCGCCTCCAACGCGAAGGAGGGGCCGGGCCCGCTGGTCGCCTCGATCGCCGGCAAGGGCGCGGCCTTCCCGATCCCCGTCACGGTCGTCCCGAGTTCACTCTCCGATGAAGACATCGAGGCCATAGCTTGATTTTCGCACCAGAGCGGCCTGCAAATGGCGGCTCTGTGCGCTTCCGGTGCTCACGTACTGATGTACGCTCCGCTCCGGTTCTCCAGAGCCATCATTTTCGGCACGCTCTGGCCCGAAAATGCGCTACCCTGCGCCGCAAAATTTGCCAGCGCAGACGATGTTGCAATCGCCTGTGTGAACCTCTATTTTTAGAATAATTCCAGAATTATGCGATAGCGGAGACCCGGTCATGTTCATCCAGACGGAAGCCACACCCAATCCGGCGACCCTGAAATTCCTGCCGGGCAAGGTCGTGCTCGAAGAGGGCACCGCCGATTTCCGCGATGCGGGCAGCGCCGCCGAGGCTTCGCCGCTTGCCGGCCGGCTGTTCGAGGTGCCGGGAGTTACCGGCGTCTTCTTCGGCTACGACTTCATCACCGTCTCCAAGGACGGCGCCGACTGGCAGCATCTGAAGCCCGCCATCCTCGGCACGATCATGGAGCACTTCATGTCCGGCCAGCCGGTCATGGCGACGGGCTCGCAGGCGCGCGCCGACGAGGCGGCCGAGGGCGAGGAATTCTACGATGCGGCCGACGAGGAAATCGTCGTCACCATCAAGGAACTGCTCGACACCCGCGTGCGGCCTGCCGTCGCGCAGGACGGCGGCGACATCACCTTCCGCGGCTACGAGAACGGCACCGTCTTCCTTCACATGAAAGGCGCCTGCGCCGGCTGCCCTTCTTCGACGGCGACGCTGAAGCACGGCATCCAGAACCTGCTTCGCCATTTCGTGCCGGAAGTGCAGCAGGTCGAACAGGTCGTCTGAACGGACTTCCCGAGCGCCGACACCACGATACAGAAAGCCCGCGACACGAACGTGCCGCGGGCTTTTTCGCGAGGCGGGTCAGGCCGCCGCGAGGTGCTTTTCGATTTCGTCGACCGGATGGTTGGTCAGCGTCTTGGGCACTTCGGCGATGATGCGGTCCGACACTTCCTTGTGGAATTCCTTGCGCATGTCGCCCAGAACCGTCGGCGGGGCGACGACGATCAGCTTCTTGAACTGCTGGCGATGGGCGAGCTTGTAGAGACGTTCGGCAATCTCCGCCGCGAACCGCTCCTTTTCGATGCGATGCCAGTCCGTCTCCTGAACGGCAGAGCGGTGGTTGGGGCCCGCGTCGGGCATGCGGCCCGGGCGGTCGGTGCCCTGCTCGCGGGTCGGCGGGTTGTCGTCGTTCATCTGCCGGAAGACCTGCAGATTGGGATAGAGCGCATCGCCCTCGTTGCGCAGAAACAGGGCCTTTTCGCCATCGGCGACGATGACCCAGGCGTCGTGTTCGATCTTGAGACCGGTCATGAAACTCTCCTTTCGGGCTGGTTTCATCAACCGAACGCGACACGGCGACCCGACGTTCCTGCCCATGTCATGGGAATAATTTTCTCCTCACCCGCCTATCTGCCGAAAAGCGATTGTTTCTGCAGCAGGCACGCACGACGCGATTCCTTACCCGCGACGGAGCCTTCGGCGACAATGCGAACATGTCGACATTCAATCCCAGCATCGCGCCCGCACGCCTGAACGCCTTCCCGATCTTCGCCAAGGTCGAGGGGCGCGTCGTCGTGATCGTCGGCGATGGCGACGAGGCGCTGGCCAAGACGCGGCTGATGGCGCAGTCGAGCGCCGAGCTGCGCGTGATTTCGGCGGCGCCCGAGGCAGAGCTTGCCGACTGGGCAGAGGCGAACGGCGTCGCGATCGTGCGGCAGGCCTATGAGCCGGCGCTGCTCACGGATGCCGCGCTCGTGTTTGCCGCGACCGGCGAACTGGACCGCGATGCGGCCGTGGTTGCCGATGCGCGGTCGCTGAAGATCGCCGTCAATGCCGTCGACCGCCCGGAGCTTTGCGACTTCTTCACCCCGGCGCTGGTCAACCGCGCGCCGGTCGCGGTCGCGATTGGCACGGAAGGCGCTGGGCCGGTTCTGGCGCAGATGATCCGCGCGCGGATCGACCAGATGCTGAGCCCGCAGCTCGGCGTTCTGGCGCAGCTTGCCGCGAGCTATCGCGATGCCGTTGAAAAGCTCTTGCCGAAGGGCGTCGCGCGGCGACGGTTCTGGAAGGAATTCTTCACCGGCGAAACCGCGCGCAATGTCGATGCAGGCGATCTCTCGTCGGCGCGGCGGACGGCTTCGCGGCTTCTGCGCGAGCGCGGCGCGGTGCCGGGTCATGTGGCGCTGGTCGGCGCCGGACCGGGCGCGGAAGACTTGCTGACGCTGCGCGCGCATCGCCTTTTGATGGAAGCCGACGTGATCGTCCACGACGCGCTGGTGCCGGAAGCCGTGATCGCCATGGGCCGGCGCGACGCCGAGAGGATTGCGGCCGGCAAGCGCAAGGGCTGCCATTCGAAGACGCAGAGCGAGATCAACGCGCTGCTGGTGGAACTTGGACATGCCGGCAAGCGCGTCGTGAGGCTCAAATCCGGCGATCCGCTGGTGTTCGGACGCGCGGGCGAGGAGATGGCGGCGCTGCGTGATGCCGGGATTTCCTACGAGGTGGTGCCGGGCGTGACTGCCGCGTTCGCGGCGGCCGCCGATTTCGAACTGCCGCTGACCCTGCGCGGCGTCTCTTCCTCGATGGTGTTCACCACCGGGCACGATCTGAAGGGCGCGACGCTGCCCGACTGGGCGCGGCTTGCGATCGATGGCGCGACTGTCGCCGTCTATATGGGCCGCTCGATCGCGGCCGAAGTCGCAGAGCGGCTGATTGCGGCAGGCCTTTCGCCCGACACCGCCGTCGCCGTCGTCGAGAATGCCAGCCTCAAGAGCAAGCGCCTTTTCCACGGGACGCTCGCCGACCTGCCCTCGCTGCAGGAGCGGACCGATCTGACCGGGCCGGTCATGACCATCATCGGCGACGCCGTCGCCGGCGCCAATTTCGACCGTTCGACCGCGCTCTACCGGGCGCTGGCATTCCAAGAGGAGATTTCGCGATGAAGATCCTGACCGCAAACCGCCTGACCGACGGCGAGGCCGTGTGGCTGTGTGCCGACCATAGCTGGGCCGAGACGATCGACGTGGCCGAGATCGCGCGCGACGCGGCGACCGAGGAGAAGCTGGAGCGCGCCGGCAAGGCAGCGCTCTGCAAGAACGAGGTCGTCGACCTCGCGCTCGTCGACATCGACCTCGTCGACGGCCGCATCTGGCCGAAGCGCCTGCGCGAGCGCATCCGCGCCGCCGGCCCCACCAACCGGACCGATCTGGGCAAGCAGGCACGCCCCGGCGTTCGCATCGCCGCCTGATCGAACGAGGATTTCATGTACCGCTACGACGAGTTCGACCACCAGTTCGTGAAGGCCCGCACCACCGAGTTCGCCGACCAAGTGGACCGGCGGCTTTCCGGTGAATTGACCGAAGACCAGTTCAAGCCGCTGCGGCTGATGAACGGCGTCTATCTCCAGCTTCACGCCTATATGCTGCGGATCGCCATTCCCTACGGCACGCTGTCGTCGAAGCAGTTGCGCATGCTGGCGCATATCGCGCGCACCTATGACAAGGGCTACGGCCATTTCACGACACGGCAGAATTTGCAGTTCAACTGGCCGGCGCTCTCCGACATTCCGCAGATTCTCGCCGATCTGGCATCGGTCGAGATGCACGCGCTGCAGACGTCGGGCAACTGCATTCGCAACGTGACGGCGGACCATTTTGCCGGCGCTGCATCAGATGAAGTGGCCGACCCGCGGCCCTATGCCGAGATCTTGCGGCAGTGGTCGTCGGTGCATCCGGAATTCTCGTTCCTGCCGCGAAAATTCAAGATCGCGGTGACGGGCGCGGAGCGTGATCGCGCGGCGATCCAGGTTCACGACATTGGGCTGCATTTGAAGAAGAACGCGGCCGGCGAACTGGGTTTCGCCGTCTATGTCGGCGGCGGACAGGGGCGCACGCCGCTGGTTGCCAAGAAGGTGCGCGACTTCCTGCCCGAAGAGGATTTGCTGACCTACACGACCGCGATTTTGCGGGTCTACAATCTCAACGGCCGGCGCGACAACAGGTACAAGGCGCGGATCAAGATCCTCGTCCACGAGACGGGAACGGAAGAGCTGACGCGCCAGATCGAGGCTGAGTTCGCTGCGATCCGCGAGGGCGAGTTGAAGCTGCCGCAAGCCGACATCGACGCGATCGAGCGGTACTTCGCGCCGCCGGCGCTGCCCGACCGGCCGGAAGGGACGATCGTCGAGGCGAGCGCGAAGCTCGCCAACCCGGCTTTCGCAAGCTGGGTGAAGCGCAACGTCAACCCGCACAAGAACCCCGATTATGCCTCGGTGACGATTTCGCTGAAGGGCATCGGCGAGGTGCCGGGCGACGCGACCGACGAGCAGATGGATGCGGTGGCCGACCTCGCCGAGGAACTGGCCTTCGACGAAATCCGCGTCAGCCACGAGCAGAACCTGATCCTGCCGCATGTCGCGCGGGCGGATCTGAAGATCGTCTACCGGCGGCTGGAAGCGATCGGGCTCGCGACCGCCAATGCGGGTCTCGTCACCGACATCATCGCCTGCCCCGGGCTCGACTATTGCGCGCTCGCCAATGCGCGCTCGATCTCGGTTGCGCAGGAGATTTCGAACCGCTTCGGCAGCCAGGCGCGGCAGGAGGAAATCGGCGAGCTGAAGCTGAAGATTTCCGGCTGCATCAATGCCTGCGGCCACCACCATGTCGGCCATATCGGCATTCTGGGCGTCGAGAAGAAGGGCACCGAGCTCTACCAGATCACGCTCGGCGGCTCGGGCGACGAGAACACGTCGATCGGCGAGATCGTCGGTCGCGGCTTCACCGCCGAGGAAATCACCGATGCGATCGAGACCGTGGTCGAGACCTATCTGGCGCTGCGTACCGACAAGGCGGAAGACTTCCTCGGTGCCTATCGCCGCGTCGGCGCGGCTCCGTTCAAGCAGGCGCTCTACGGCGCGGAAGCGAAGGCTGCCTGATGAGCGAGGAAAACGTGACGCGCCTGTGGACGCAGGCGGGCTTTGTCGAGGACGCCTGGGCTCGCGGAGACGCGGAGACGCCGGCGGGCGACCATGTGATCCTGCCGCTCGACGCGTTTCTGGCGGCGATCGAGGCAGGGACGAATGCGGGCCCACTCGGCGTGCATCTGGCGCCGGGCGAGAGCATCGAGGCGATCGTGCCGCATCTCGACCGGCTGTCGCTGATTTCGCTCGGCTTTCCGGCCTATAATGACGGGCGGTCGTTTTCGAAGGCGGAGCTCCTGCGCAGCCGGCATGGGTTCGCGGGCACGATCCGAGCACATGGCGACGTCTTGATCGATCTCGTCAACCACATGCTGCGCACCGGCTTCGACGAACTCGAAGTGACCAACGGGCCGACGCTGGCACGGCTCGAAGCCGGACGGCCGGGTGGGCTGGGTGTTTACTATCAGCCGGCGGCGAAGGCGTCCGACAAGCCGGTCGATGCGCCCGCCTATGCCTGGCGGCGGGTGCCGGCCTAAAGCTTCGTCACCATCCGATAGGTCGAGGGGTGAATCATGCGGACCAGCGTGATCGGCCTTTCGCCGAGCCAGGTGATGCGCTCGCCGACGAAGACAGGGGCGCCTTTTTCCACGTTCAGAAGTTCAGATTCCGCGCCGGCGCTGTCGGCGTGGAAGGTGAATTCGGCATGGGTGAAGGGCGCGGATTCGACCAGCCATTCATTCGGGCCGATGGCGGTAAAATCGGCGTCTTTCGCGGCGGGTACGGTTTCGAGAACGATATAGCGATCCTCGAACTGATAGGGGCGGCGGTCGGCAAGATGTAGCGCGCGGACATGGCGAAGCTGGGCTTCCGCGGCCAGGCCGAGACGGGCGCGGATGAGCGCGGGTGCCTTGATGGTTTCGCTGGAGAGGAGCCGGTACTGATAGGCCGCGCCGCGCGCCTCGATCTCCTGACGCACCAACGGAATGACGAAGCGCGCCTCGCGGACGGGATGGAGCGCGACGCGGGTGCCGGCCTTGCGGCGGCGCTCGATGAGGCCGGCTTCGGCCAGTTCACGCAGCGCCCGGTTGACCGTCGCGCGGGCCGCGCCGAATTCCACCGACAGCGCTTCCTCGCCTGGAATGAGCGCGCCGGGCAGCCAGACGCGGCTGGCGATGCGGCGCGAAATCTCTTCGCGGATGGCGCGGTAGGAGGAGCGGGCGGGGGTCACAGACGGTCCATGATCGAGGTCAGGCAGGTTTTGTAGCGGGCGGCGACCGCGTCGCGCGCGACGTGCCGGCCCTGCCTTATCATATGTCGGCCAGCCGACCAGAGATCGGTGACGCAGGCTTGCGAGCCGGCGAAGACGTAGGCGTCAAGCATGATGTCACTGGTGAGGCCATGGAGGCCGGCGCGGGCCGGATCGATGGCGACGAGATCGGCCCATTTTCCGGTTTCAATGCTGCCTGCACGACGGCCGAGCCCCTGTGCACCCCCCGCCGATGCGAGGTCGTAAAGCTTGCGGCCGGCCGAGCCGCCGGGCTCGGCGAGGACAACGCGCGCGCGGTCGCGCAGGCGCTGCGAATAGTCGAGCTGGCGCAACTCGCCGATGGTCGAGATCGCGATGTTGGAATCCGAGCCGATGCCGAATTGGCCGCCGTTCTCGACATATCGGTCGCCGTCGAAGATGCCGTCGCCAAGATTGGCTTCGGTAACCGGACAGAGGCCCGCGATGGCGCGCGTGCGGGCGAGCGCCGTCGTCTCTTCCGGGTTCATGTGCGTGCAGTGGATGAGGCACCAGCGCTGCGTCACGTCGTGGTTGGCGAGAAGCCATTCCATAGGGCGCGCGCCCAGGATTTCCTGCGTCTCGGCAAGCTCGGCCTCCTGCTCGGCGATGTGCATGTGGAGCGGAAGGTTCGGCTTCCACCCGGCGAGTTCGGCGAGATCGGAGACCGGGACGGCGCGGAGCGAATGTGGTGCAAGGCCGATATGGGCGTCGGCGGATGCCGCGCCGACGATGCTTTCGCAGCGGGCGACCAATGCGCCGAAGCTGTCGATATCGTTGGCAAAGCGCAGCTGGCCGCCCTTCAGCGGCCGGCCGTCGACGCCGCCCTGGGCATAATGGACAGGAAGAAGCGTCAGGCCGATGCCGGTCGCGTCTGCGGCCGCCGCGATGCGGGCCGCGAGTTCGCCCCGATCTGCGTAGGGTGCACCGCCGGGTCGGTTGTGCAGGTAGTGGAACTCGGCGACGGCCGAGAAGCCGGCCTCCTGCATTTCCATGAAAGCGAAGGCGGCGATGGCCTCGATGTCGTCGGGATCGAGGAGGTCGAGAAAGCGATACATGATCTCGCGCCATGTCCAGAAACTGTCGCGGCCCGTCGGCCCGCGGCGCTCGGCAAGGCCGGCCATGGCGCGCTGGAAAGTGTGGCTGTGGAGGTTCGACAGCGCCGGAAGGAGCACCGGCACGACCATGTCGCCCGCGCCGCGCGCCGCTCCCTGCTCGACGCCTTCGATCCGCCCGCCGGCATCGATCGCGACCCGGACATCGGGGCTCCAGCCTGAGGGAAGGAGCGCAGTTTCGGCGAAAATGGCGACCATGGCAAATCCCGATTGACATATTATGTCTATACATAATAGCGTAAACGCGGATTTGAATTTGCGCAAGCGGATAGCTATGACCCGGACGCTTCTCACCAATCTGCGGCTCGCCGCCATGACGGCCGATCGACCCTATGGACTGGTCGAGGACGGCGCTGTGGCCATTGCCGACGGGCGGATCGCCTATGCGGGGCCGGTCGAGGATTTCGAGGAAGCGTTCGACGAATACGAGGCGCGCGACATGGGCGGGCGGCTCGTCACGCCGGCGCTGATCGACTGCCACACCCATCTGGTCTTCGGCGGCAACCGCGCGCGCGAATTCGAGATGCGGCTGGAAGGCGCAAGCTATGAGGAGATCGCGCGGGCGGGCGGCGGCATCGTTTCGACCGTGGCTGCGACGCGGGAGCTGACGCCGGACGAACTGGTGGAGGCGGCCCTGCCCCGGCTCGATGCGATGCTGGCAGAGGGAGTCGGCACAGTGGAGATCAAGTCCGGCTACGGGCTGACGATCGAGGACGAGTTGAAGATGCTGCGCGCCGCGCGCGAGCTTGGTCGGATGCGCGACGTGCGGGTGAAGACGAGCTGGCTCGCCGCCCATGCCGTGCCCGCGGAATACAAGGGTCGTGCTGATGCCTATATCGACGAAGTCGTGCTGCCGGGCATGGAAGTCGGTGCGGAGGAAAGCCTGATCGACGCGGTCGACGGGTTTTGTGAGGGCATCGCCTTCAGCCCCGCGCAGATCGCGCGCGTGTTCGGCAAGGCGAAGGCGCTCGGCTTGCCCGTGAAACTCCACGCCGAGCAATTGTCGGACCTCGGCGGCGCGAAGCTGGCCGCACGGCACGGCGCGCTGTCGGCCGATCATCTCGAATATCTGAGCGCGGACGGTGTGGCGGCGATGGCGGCTGCCGGGACGGTGGCAGTGCTGTTGCCGGGGGCGTTCTACACGTTGCGCGAGACACGGATGCCGCCGGTGGATGCGCTGCGGGCGGCCGGCGTGCCGATCGCGGTTGCGACGGACTGCAATCCGGGCTCGTCGCCGCTCGCCTCGCCGCTTCTGGCAATGAACATGGCGGCGACGCTGTTTCGGCTGACGCCGGAGGAGGCGCTGGCGGGGATGACGCGCAATGCGGCGCAGGCGCTGGGGCTGAGTGGCGAGGTCGGGACGGTCGAGGTCGGCAAGCGGGCGGAGCTGGCGGTGTGGGATGTCGAGGAGCCGGCTGAGCTGGTTTATCGGATCGGGTTCAATGCGTTGGTGGAGAGGGTGTGGGCGTGAGCATGTTCGAAAGTCGGTTCTCTACGTTGTCCCCCTCTGTCCTGCCGGACATCTCCCCTGCATGGGGGGAGATTAGTCTCGTCCCCGCCGTGCATGATCTCCCCCCTCGCGGGGGAGATGCCCGGCAGGGCAGAGGGGGGCGCGACGGGGCGCATTACATTCCGGGAGCCCGTCCATGACCCTCACCCTGACCCCCGGTCATGTCACGCTTGACCAGCTCCAAGCGATCTACTGGGATGGACAAGCGGCCAAGCTCGATGCGGCGTGCCGGCCCGCCATCCTGCGCGCTTCCGAAATCATCGACCGGATCGCCCAAGGCGAGGCGGCGGTTTATGGGATCAATACCGGCTTCGGAAAGCTAGCTTCGGTGAAGATCGCGGCGGGGGACGTGGCGACGCTGCAGCGCAATCTCATCTTGTCGCATTGCTGCGGCGTCGGTGCGCCGCTTGCGCCCGAGATCGTGCGGCTGGTGATGGCGCTGAAGCTGGCTTCGCTGGGGCGTGGGGCTTCGGGGGTGAAGCCGTCGACCGTGCAATTGATCGAAGCCATGCTGGAAAAGGGCGTCGTGCCGGTGATCCCCGAAAAGGGCTCCGTTGGAGCGTCGGGTGACCTGGCGCCGCTGGCGCATATGACGGCGGTGATGATCGGCGAGGGCGAGGCATTATTTGCCGGCGAACGAATGGCCGGACGGGCGGCGCTGGAGCGCGCGGGGCTGACGCCGATCACGCTCGCCGCCAAGGAAGGGCTGGCGCTGATCAACGGCACGCAGGTTTCGACCGCGCTGGCGCTGGCGGGGCTGTTCAAGGCGCATCGGGCGGCGAATGCGGCGCTGGTGACCGGGGCGCTTTCGACCGACGCTGCGATGGGCTCGTCGGCGCCGTTCCATCCCGAAATCCATACGCTGCGCGGGCATCAGGGACAGATCGACACGGCGGCGGCGCTGTGGGCGCTGCTCGACGGCTCGGAAATCCGCGAAAGCCATCGCGACGGCGACGAGCGGGTGCAGGACCCCTATTGCATCCGCTGCCAGCCGCAGGTGGACGGCGCCTGCCTCGACATTCTGCGGCAGGCGGCGCGGACGCTGGTGATCGAGGCGAATGCGGTGACCGACAACCCGCTGGTGCTCTCCGACGGGCAGGTGCTTTCGGGCGGGAATTTCCATGCCGAGCCGGTGGCCTTCGCCGCTGACCAGATCGCGCTCGCCATCTGCGAGATCGGTGCGATCGCGCAGCGGCGGATCGCGCTGCTGGTCGACCCGGCGCTGTCGTTCGGCCTGCCGGCGTTCCTGGCGGCCAAGCCGGGGCTGAATTCCGGCCTGATGATCGCCGAGGTGACCTCGGCCGCGCTGATGAGCGAGAACAAGCAGATGGCGCATCCGGCCTCGGTGGATTCGACGCCGACCTCGGCCAACCAGGAAGACCATGTGTCGATGGCCTGCCACGGCGCGAGGCGGCTGCTCGCGATGACCGACAATCTCGCAGCGATCGTCGGCATCGAGGCGGTGACGGCGGCGCAGGGGCTGGATTTTCGCGCGCCGCTGAAGACGAGCGCGGCACTGCAGGCGGCGCATGGGGCGGTGCGCGGGGCTGTCGCGGGGCTGGAGGTGGATCGGTATATGGCGGGGGATCTGGAGTCGGCGGCGGGGCTGGTTGCTTCGGGGGCGCTGAATGCGAGTGTGGAGGATGTGCTGCCGGGGTTGGGGTGGTGACGGGTTTTGTGACAGGGACGTTCGGTTATTCGAAGGGGACCCCCACCCTTTATCCCTCCGCACAAGGGGGAGGGAGGGATAGAGGGTGGGGATCCTCTTCGACAAAATGGGGGTCTCGATGAAACCCGTATCCGTCATCCAGGGCACCTCGCCGGTCATTCTCGGAATGCCGCATGTCGGCACCTATGTGCCCGATGCGGTTGCGGTGAAGCTCAACGCCGAAGGGCGCAGGTTGCGCGATACGGACTGGCACATCGACAGGCTTTATGACGGGCTGCTGCCCGGTGCGTCGGTGGTGAAGGCGAATTTTCATCGGTATGTGATCGACGCCAATCGCGATCCGTCGGGGGTCAGCCTCTATCCGGGGCAGAACACGACCGGGCTGGTGCCGCAGACGGATTTCGACAACCGGCCGCTCTGGGCGACCGCGCCGGATGCAATGGAGAGCGAGCGACGGCTGGCGGAATGGCATGCGCCTTATCATGCAGCGCTGGCGGCCGAGGTCGCGCGGGTGAAGGCGGTGCATGGGATTGCGCTCGTCTATGACTGCCATTCGATCCGGTCGCACTGCCCGTTTCTGTTCGAGGGGGAGTTGCCGGTGCTCAACATCGGCACGAATGACGGGCTCACCTGCGATGCGAAGTTTTCGCGGATCGCGACGGAGATTGCCGGCAGTTCGGGATTCTCGTGGGTCGCGAACGGACGATTCAAGGGCGGGTGGACGACGCGGCATTATGGGCAGCCGGAGACCTGCGTCCATGCGATCCAGATGGAGATTGCGCAGTCGGCCTATCTCGCCGCCGAGGAAGAACCCTGGACGTTCGACGCGGCCAAGGCCGCGCCGCTGCGCAAGACGCTCGCCACATCGCTCGCCGCGCTGGAAGACGCGGCCATCGGAGGAATCTCATGACCAATCCACGCCACAACATCCGCGAAATCCGTTCGCCGCGCGGGGCCGAGATCACCGCGAAGCAGTGGACGACCGAGGCGGCAATGCGGATGCTGATGAACAATCTCGATCCCGACGTCGCGGAGAACCCGAACGAACTCGTCGTCTATGGCGGTATCGGTCGCGCGGCGCGGACTTGGGCCGATTTCGACCGGATCGTCGCGAGCCTCAAGAGCCTGAGCGAGGAGGAGACGCTGCTGGTGCAGTCGGGCAAGCCGGTGGGCGTGTTCCGCACGCACAAGGATGCGCCGCGGGTGCTGATCGCCAATTCCAACCTCGTGCCGCACTGGGCGAACTGGGGTCATTTCAACGAACTCGATAAGAAGGGGCTGATGATGTACGGCCAGATGACGGCCGGGTCGTGGATCTATATCGGCACGCAGGGCATCGTGCAGGGCACGTATGAAACGTTCGTGGAGGCCGGGCGGCAGCATTATGGCGGCGACTTAAAAGGTAAGTGGATACTTACGGCCGGGCTCGGCGGCATGGGCGGCGCGCAGCCGCTGGCGGCGGTGATGGCGGGCGCGTGCTGCCTCGCCATCGAATGCGACGAGACGCGGATCGATTTTCGCAAGCGCACCCGCTACGTCGACGAGAAGGCGACGAGCCTCGACGAGGCGCTCGAGATGATCGCGCGCTGGACGAAGGCCGGCGAGGCGAAGTCGGTCGGGCTTCTGGGCAATGCAGCCGAAATACTGCCCGAACTCGTCAGGCGCGGGATCAAGCCGGACATGGTGACCGACCAGACCTCGGCGCATGATCCGCTCAACGGCTATCTGCCGAAGGGCTGGTCGCTGGCCGAATGGAAGGCCAAGCGCGAGAGCGACCCGCAGGCGGTGGAAAAGGCGGCGCGGGCGTCGATGCGCGAACATGTCGAGGCGATGGTGGCGTTCTGGAACGACGGCGTGCCGACGCTCGACTACGGCAACAACATCCGTCAGGTGGCGAAGGAAGAAGGGTTGGAGAATGCGTTCGCGTTTCCGGGCTTCGTGCCGGCCTATATCCGGCCGCTGTTCTGCCGCGGCGTCGGGCCGTTCCGCTGGGCGGCGCTTTCGGGCGACCCGGAGGACATCTACAGGACCGATGCGAAGGTAAAGGAACTGACGCCGGGCAACGATCATCTCCATCGCTGGCTCGACATGGCGCGGGATCGCATCGCGTTTCAGGGCCTGCCGGCGCGCATCTGCTGGGTCGGCCTCGGCGACCGGCATCGGCTGGGGCTCGCCTTCAACGAGATGGTGGCGAGCGGGGAGTTGAAGGCGCCGGTGGTGATCGGCCGCGACCATCTCGATTCGGGCTCCGTCGCCTCGCCCAATCGCGAGACGGAGGCGATGAAGGACGGGTCGGACGCAGTGTCCGACTGGCCGCTGCTCAATGCGCTCCTGAACACCGCTTCGGGCGCGACCTGGGTGTCGCTGCATCATGGCGGCGGTGTCGGCATGGGGTTTTCGCAGCATGCCGGCATGGTGATCGTCGCCGACGGCACCGAGGATGCGGCGCGGCGACTGGAGCGGGTGCTTTGGAACGACCCGGCGACAGGCGTCATGCGCCACGCCGACGCCGGCTACGACATCGCGCTCGAATGCGCGCGGGACAAGGGGCTCAACCTGCCGGGAATTTTGGGGGACTGACATGCAGATGGGGCCGAAACGGCCCCATCTGCATCGTCCATGACGTAGGTCATCGTGCCAGGCGCACGACCTGCAGCGATTGAGCGATACCGGAGAAGGCTGCGGACAGGATAGAAGCGTTGGCAGCCTCGAAATAGTGATCAGCGGACGAGGCACACACCTTGAGCATGTCCCGCGCGACCGGATCATCGACCATGAAGGCGACGGTGAAAATCTCGATGTTGCGGGCCTTCATGTTGGCACAAATCGCGACGGTGTCTTCGTTCGTCTGCGAATAGGTGCCGGTGCCCGTCGGGTTCAACTCGCAGCTCCAGTGATCATTGCCTTCGATGCCGTCGGTGCAGGTCGGGTCCTTTACATATTTGGAGCGCTCGCCGTCATTCAGCTTGGTAGCCGAAGCGGCGGACTTGCCGTCAGTCTTGCGGTACAGCATCGTGTTCGATCCGTCGGTCATCAAGACGGCAACCTTGCGCGGACGCAGATTGTCGGCATCGTAGTCGAGGCCGTCACCGAACGGGCCTGTGGGCGCCAGCGTATGAAGGCCCCACACGAGACCGGCAGGGATGAAGGTCTTGGGCTTGTGATTGCCGACCTTCGTCACCATCCCGCCGATCCCCGCGTTCAGCGTGTTCTTATCGCTCGTCAGGCGCACGATGGGGTTGACGCAGTTTTGCACCGTTTCGACGTGACCGGAGTAACGGACGGAGCTGTTGCCATCGTTCAAACGGTTGGTCCCGCTTGTGCGCGATCCCACGCAGCCGAACCACTTGTAATTGGTGGTCGAGGTCGATGCCGGCTTGGCCTTGGTGCATCGCTCGATCGGCGGTTGATAGGTTTTCTTTTCCTGGTTCCAGCCGCCGCCGCAGGTCGTCTCGAACTCGGCGCCGTCGCGGATCTGCGTGCACGAATAGGTCGGCTTGCGCGTCGTATTGACCATCTCTTCGGAAACGTATGTGCAGGTCTCTTCCGTCGCTGGGTTTTCCTTGACGACACTGTAGTCGGACGGGACGCTCAGCCATGCGAGGTTGCGATTGGCGACGCCGACATTGACGTTCTCGCCATAGGGCACCAGCGCGATGCGGACCGAGCCGCCGCTGTTCTTCAAGAGTGCATCGACAAGCTGCGTCGCCGCCGTCTTCAATGCGGCGATACGGGTCGTGCCGGACCCGGCTGTCGCGTCCATCGATTCCGTATTGTCCAGAATGAGCGACACCTCGACCGTGCCGCGCGTTGCGCGTTCGGCGAGGGCGGAGGCGCCGACGTCGAGCGTCTGGTAGCCGGCGATGCCCATGAAGGTCGTCGGGATCGAGCCGACCAGCTCTACATCCACGCTTTCCGTCGTCGCGACGACGCTCGCGACCGAGACGTGCTGGACGCGGGAGCTGGTTCGATTGGCGGCGAGATAGTCGTTTGCGACCTGTTCGAGCCGCGCCTGATTCTGCTCCTTGGAGGCGGCAAGCGCGAGCGAGGTCGCGTCGGCCATTTCCTGAAGATGGCGCTGCGCCGATTGGTGACGCGAGTAATCCACGGCGAGGCCGGCCGCGAGGCAAAGCGGGACCATCGTGACCCCGGACAGGATCGCGAAATTCCCCGAGCGCGATTGCAGAAATTTTCTCAACATGGCAGGCCCCCGCCTTGGACGCATGAACGACGCATGCCACAAGACTTGGACCCTGCCAGTAAAGGAGAGATTACCGGCACTCTTCTGCTTGCCGACTGGGTAAAGAGACGGTTTAGGCTTTTCGGCTCATTTCGACCAAGCGCCGTGATGGTCGCCTTGCGCGTCGACCCGCTCGAACCCGTGGGCGCCGAAGAAATCGCGCTGGCCCTGGATGAGGTTGGCGGTGCCGCGGCCCTGACGGAAGGCATCGAACCATGTGAGCGCGGCGGCGAGCGCGGGGACCGGCAGTCCGGCCTCGACGCCCCGGGCGACGACGCGTCGCAGGGCGGGGCTCGCCATGGTCATCGTGTCGACGAAGGCCGGCATCAGGAGAAGGTGGGCCGGCTCCCTCGCCTGATCATAGGCGGCGGCGATCTCGCTGAGAAACTGCGAACGGATGATGCAGCCGGCACGCCAGATGCGCGCCACCGTGCCGAGCGGCAGGTCCCACCTGAATTCCGTCGACGCCTCTTCCATGACGGCGAAGCCCTGCGCATAGGCGGCGAGCTTGGCGGCGAGGAGGGCATGTTCCAGGTCGCGGATGAACGCCTCGTCGGCGACGAGGCGGCCGGTCGGTAAGGCGTCGGCGTAGGCGCCTTGCGCCTTGAGCCGCAGGTCCCGCTCCGCCGAAAGGCTGCGCGCGGCGACCGCGGTCTCGATCGTGGTGGCGGGTATGCCCATCAACTGGGCCTCGACCGCCGCCCAACGGCCGGTGCCCTTCTGGCCGGCGCGATCGAGAATGGCGTCGACAAGCGGGCCGCCAGTGGCACCGTCCGACGCGCGCAGCACTTCGGCTGTGATCTCGACGAGGTAGGATTCGAGCGGGCCGGAATTCCAGCGCTGGAAAATCGTCGCCATCTCGCCGGCCGACAGGCCCGCGCCGTCGCGCAGGAGGCCGTAAATCTCGGCGATCATCTGCATGTCGGCATATTCGATGCCGTTGTGGATGGTCTTGACGAAGTGGCCGGCACCGCCCTCGCCCAGCCACGCGGCGCAGGGCTCGCCCTGAAAGCGCGCGGCGATGTCGGTGAGGATCGGTTCGATCTGCCGCCATGCCTCTTGCGCGCCGCCGACCATGATGGACGGGCCGTGGCGCGCGCCTTCCTCACCGCCTGAAACGCCCATGCCGACGAAGGTGAGGCCGGAGCCTTCGAGTTCGCCAAAGCGGCGGATCGTGTCGCGGAAATTGGCGTTGCCGGCGTCGATGATCATGTCGCCGGCCTCCAGATGCTCACGCAGCGCGGCGATCTGCTCGTCCACCGCCTTGCCGGCCTGGACCATGAGGACGACCGGACGCGGGGGGCGGATTTGGGCGACGAATTCGGCCAGCGTCGCGCAGGGCACGATACGCTCGCGCAGGTCTGCGGCGTTCTCGAAGAAAGCACCCGTCTTCGACGCCGTGCGGTTGTAGACGGCGACGGCGTGGCCCTTCTCGGCAATGTTCAAGGCGAGATTGGAGCCCATCGTTCCAAGCCCGATGAGGCCGATTTGCGCTTTGGTCATGTCCATCCCTAGAAATATTCTTGATTGTTGCCGCCATTCACGCAGCGGAAGCGAAGGTGTCGCGCCGCAGCCACGGACGGTCAACAGACGAGACGGAATGCCTGCCATGCGCGGGGAACATTGTTGGCGCCGCCGTTCTTGACCCTTTGCGTTTCAATCCAAAGTGATTAAGACAGCCGCGAAGGCTTCAAAGAGCAGGACGCGATGACCCCCGTCACCCAGATTCCTCCCCTCGTCACCATCATCGGCGGCTCCGGTTTCGTCGGCCGCTACGTGGTGCGCGCGCTGGCAAAGCGCGGCTATCGCATCCGCGTCGTCAGCCGCAACCCGAACACGGCGCATCATTTGCAGCCGCTCGGCAATGTCGGCCAGATCCTTGCCGTACGCGGCAATTTGCGCAACCGCGCCTCGCTCGACAAGGCCGTCGAGGGCGCGGGCTGGGTGATCAACCTCGTCGGCATCCTGTCGGAAAGCGGCGCGCAGACCTTCGACGCGGTGCAGGCCGCCGGTGCGCGCATGGCTGCGGAGGCCGCGCGCGACGCGGGCGCGCGGTTCATCCAGATGTCGGCGATCGGCGCGGATGCGTCGTCGCAATCCGACTACGGCCGCACCAAGGCCGAAGGCGAAGCGGCGGTGTTCGAGACGCTGCCGGACGCCATCGTCTTCCGGCCCTCGATCGTGTTCGGGCCAGAGGACGGGTTCTTCAACCGCTTCGCCGCGATGGCGCGCATTTCGCCCGCGCTGCCGATGATCGGCGGCGGCGAGACGATGTTCCAGCCGGTCTATGTCGGCGACGTCGCCGAAGCCTTCGCGCGCGCAGTTGACGGCCAGGTCGCGGGCGGCAAGGTGTATGAGCTCGGCGGGCCCGAGGCTCTTTCGTTCCGCGACTGCATGAAGCTGATGCTGAAGATCGTCGACCGCAAGCGGCTGTTCGTGCCGATCCCGTGGAAGATCGCCGAACTGCAGGGCGCGATCCTCGGGCGCATGCCGAAGCCGCTGTTGACGCGCGATCAGGTGGAGATGCTGAGGAGCGACAACATCGTCTCGCCGGCAGCCGAAGCGGATGGCCGCACGCTGGAAGGCCTCGGCATCCGGCCGCAGGCGATGGAGGCGATCCTGCCGACGTATCTCTGGACCTATCGCGCGGCCGGCCAGTTCACGCGCCCGCAGGGCATGTAGGCAATTGGAGGCGATTGCCGGCCTTCTTCCCGATGGATTGGCAATCTGGGCGGCGGCGCTGCTCGTCGTCGCGAGCTTCTTCACCTCGGCGCTGACGGCCGCATTCGGCGTCGGCGGCGGGGTCGCGATGCTGGCGCTGATGGGGCTGTTCCTGCCGGTCGCGGCGCTGATCTCGGTTCACGGCGCGGTGCAGCTCGGCTCCAATACGGGCCGGGCATGGCACCAGCGGCCGTTCATCCGGCACGACGTCTTCGCGCCCTTCCTGATCGGATCGCTGATCGGCGCTGTGGCCGGGGCCTTCGTCGTGGTCCAGTTGCCGGATGCGCTCCTGAAACTCGTCCTCGGCGGCTTCATCCTGATCATCACTTGGGGAAAGATCCCCGGCTTCGACCGGCTGGGGCGGATCGGGTTGGCGGTGGGAAGCGCGGCGACGGCGCTTCTGACCATGATGGTGGGCGCGACGGGACCGCTACTCTCCAGCGTCTTCGCGCAGATCATTCCCGACGACCGCAAGGCGCTGGTGGCCACCCACGCCGCAGGCATGACGATCCAGCACGCGCTCAAGATCGTCGTCTTCGGGCTGGCGGGTTTCGCGTTTGCCGCCTGGGTGCCGCTCGTCGCGGTGATGATCGCGTCGGGCTATCTTGGAACCGTGTATGGCTCGCGGTGGCTGGAGCGGCTGCCCGAAGCGCAGTTCCGCCGCTGGTTCAGGATCGGCATCTCGCTCCTGGCGCTCGACCTGTTGCGGCAGGGCGTCGCGCAGATTTTCTGACGCATCGGATTCATCCGAAAACCGGCTTCCACTTTTCGGTCCGATGCTTGAACTGGCTTGGTGGTTGGCGCGCTCTGGCGCTGACGGGACGGACGGCTGGCCGCTAACGAAGGGTCGAGGAGAACCCGATGGAACCCATTCCCGCGCCCAGCGCCGGTCTTGACCGCATCAGCCAGATCGACGGTCGCTACGCGTGGACGCGGCTCGTGATGTCGGTGCTGATCGCCACGATCGGCTCGGTCGGCATGTGGTCGGTCGTCGTCGTCATGCCGGCGATCGAGGCCGAGTTCGGCACGATGCGCGCGGCATCCTCCCTGCCCTACACGATGACCATGGTCGGGTTCGCGATCGGCAACGTCTATATGGGTCGGTTCGTCGACAGAGCCGGCATATTGCTGCCCGTCATCGGCTCTGCATTCGCGCTCGGCATCGGCTATGCGGCCGCGGCGCTCGCGCCCTCGATCTGGGTGTTCGCGGTCGTCCAGACGCTGATCGGCTTCGGCGCGGCGGCGACGTTCGGCCCGCTGATCGCCGACATCTCGCACTGGTTCGTCAAGCGCCGCGGCGTCGCGGTGGCGGCGGCGGCGAGCGGCAATTACTTCGCCGGCGCGATCTGGCCGCTGGTGATCCAGGCCGTGCTGCCGGACTGGGGCTGGCGGACGACCTATTTCGGCATCGGCCTGTTCGCCCTCGTCACCATGGTTCCGCTGGCGCTGATGTTCCTGAAGGCGCGTGCGCCCGACCTCGGCTCCGGCGCCCATGCCGTGGCGCCGAAGCCAGTGCGATCGATCGACCTGTCGCCGCGCCAGCTCCAGATCCTGCTTTCGATCGCCGGGCTCGGCTGCTGCGTCGCCATGTCGATGCCTCAGGTGCACATCGTCGCTTACTGCGTCGATCTCGGCTTCGGCATGTCGACCGGCGCGGAGATGCTGTCGCTGATGCTGATCGGCGGCGTCGTCAGCCGGCTTGCTTCGGGCTTCCTCGCCGACCATATCGGCGGGGTGAAGACGCTGCTCATCGGATCGGTCTTCCAGATGCTAGCGCTCGCCGCCTACATTCCGTTCGACGGGCTCGCGTCGCTCTATGTCGTGTCGCTCGTCTTCGGCCTGTCGCAGGGCGGCATCGTGCCGAGCTACGCCATCATCGTGCGCGAATATCTTCCGGCGCACGAGGCGGGCCAGCGCGTCGGCCTCGTCATCATGGCGACGATCATCGGCATGGCGCTCGGCGGCTGGCTGTCCGGACTGATCTACGACATTACCGGCTCGTATCAGGCGGCGTTCCTGAACGGGATCGCGTGGAACATGATGAATGTCGTGATCATGGCGATGATCCTGTTTCGAACACGCATGCGCGGCGCGCGGACGGCGTAGGGCCAGCCGTTCGGCACTGACGCGACACATGCGACAACACGCATTGTTGCACTCGCATCCGCCGCGCAAACTCTCTACATAGCGTCAGGTTTACCTATCCGGCCGGAGAGATGATGCAAAAGACACTGGTTTTGACCGGCGCCAGCCGGGGCATCGGGCACGCGACGGTCAAGCGCTTCTCGCGCGAGGGCTGGCGCGTCATCACCTGTTCGCGCAATGCCTTCGCCGAGGATTGTCCGTGGCCGCAGGGCCCGGAAGACCACATCAAGATCGATCTTTCGGACCCAGAGGATGTCGGATCGGCGGTGGCGAACATTCGCCACAGGCTCGAGGAAACCGGCGGGCAGCTCCATGCGCTGATCAACAACGCCGCCATTTCGCCCAAGCTCGACAAGGGCGGGCGGATGAACTCGATCGAGACGCCGATGCATGTCTGGCGCGATGTGTTCCAGGTGAACTTCTTCGCCCCGATCATGCTCGCACGCGGCCTCTTCAAGGAACTGGCGGCCGCCAAGGGCTCGATCGTCAACGTCACCTCGATCGTCGGAAGCCGCGTCCACCCCTTCGCCGGCACGGCCTATGCGACCTCGAAGGCGGCGCTGTCCTCGCTCTCGCGCGAGATGGCCGCCGATTTCGGCCCGCATGGCATCCGCGTCAACTCGATAGCACCGGGCGAGATCGACACGGCGATCTTGTCGCCGGGAACCGAGAAGATCGTCGAGACCATCCCGCTGCGCCGCCTCGGCTCGACGGCGGAAGTCGCCGACACGATCTTTTTCCTGTGCTCGGACCAGTCCTCCTACGTCACCGGCGCCGAAATCCACATCAATGGCGGCCAGCACGTCTAGGCACTAGTGCGGCATCGAGCTCAGATGTGACAAGAGTTCGGCCACGTTGGCCGCGCCGCACTTCTTCAACAACCTTGCGCGATAGGCCTCCACCGTGCGCGGTGAGACGTCGAGCATGCGGGCGATTTCCTTTGAGGTGCGTCCTTCGCCCAGATGCATCACGATCTGCCGCTCGCGGGTCGACAGCGCGAGCACCTGGCGCACCTGCGACAGGTCCGCGAAGCTCCAGACGGCGCGGCCGAGGGGGTCGTCGTCGCGCGTCAGCGAATGGCCGCGTACGCGACACCAGAACAGCGTGCCGTCCTTTCGCGCCATGATGCGCTCATCGGAATAGCGGTTGTCCTTCTTGAGCGGTTCCACGCCGACATCGCGGATACGCACGAACTCCTCCTGGCTCGGATAGAGGAAGGCGAAGGACTGGTCGACGAGCTCGTCGATCCGGTAGCCGAACATCGCCGAAAAGGCCGGATTGCAGGCGCGAATGACCCGGCTTTCCGTGACGACGAGGCCTACGGGCGCGTGGTCGAAAGCGAGTTTTGCGTAGTCGGGAATGGCGTCTGTCATGCGTATTTCTACGATATTGCGGAAAAACCGGGCTTTCGCCGATAGTTTGGGCAGGATTGCGAGATGTCGGCCGACCACGGCCTGCGGCACCGTGATCCGGGAGGACAGTCGCGAGTGCCGGGCCAAAAATCAACCGTGATCGGCGGTTGCGGTCGCGCTTTGCCGAATTTCGACACGGTCAATCGCTTTCGGGAGGAAGTCACATGAAGAAATGGTTCGCCGCGCTGGCACTGTCCTGCGCCGTCATCTTGCCGGCCGGGGCGCAGGAAGACCCCGTCAAGATCGCGCTTCTGCACGGCCTGTCAGGCTCGCCGCTCGAAGCCTATTCGAAGCAGACCCAGACCGGGTTCGAGATGGGCCTCGAATATGCGACCGACGGCACGATGGAGGTCAAGGGCCGCAAGATCGAGATCATCAAGAAGGATACGCAGTTCAAGCCGGACGTCGCGCGCGCGCTGCTCGCGGAAGCCTATGGCGACGACGACGCGCTGATCGCGGTCGGCGACACGTCGTCGGGCGTCGCGATGGCGCTTCTGCCGGTCGCGGCCGAATATGAGCGCATCCTCGTCGTCGAGCCTGCCGTCGCCGACGGGCTGACGGGCGCGGATTCCAACCGCTACGTCTTCAAGACCTCGCGCAACTCGTCGATGGACATGCAGGCGCAGGCGCTGGCGCTCCAACCCGACGAGGATCTCTACGTCGCCACGCTCGCGCAGGACTACGCCTTCGGCCGCGACGGCGTCGCCGCCTTCAAGGCCGCGCTCGAGGGCACCGGCGCCAATCTCGTCGCCGAGGAATACGTTCCGCAGCAGACGACCGACTTCACCGCGACCATCGAACGCCTGACGGCGGCGCTGCGCGACCAGCCGGGCCGCAAGGTCATCATGATCTATGTCGCCGGCATCGACGCCATGACGCCGCTCGCCTCCGCCAATCTCGACCGCTACGACATCGAGCTGTCGACCGGCGGCAACATCCTGCCCGCGCTCGTCTCCTACAAGCAGGTGCCGGGCATGGAAGGCGCGATCTACTATTACTACGAACTGCCGGAGAACCCGGTGAACGACTGGCTGGTCGAGCAGCACATGGAGCGCTTCAACACGCCGCCGGACTTCTTCACCGCTGGCGGCATGGCCTCGGCGATGGCCATCGTCAAGGCGCTCCAGACGGCCGAGGACTGGGACACCGAGACGCTGATCGCGACCATGGAAGGCATGTCGTTCGACACGCCGAAGGGCGAGATGACCTTCCGCCCGGAAGACCACCAGGCCTTGCAGTCCATGTACCACTTCAAGATCAAGGTCGAGGACGGCGTCGAATGGGCCGTGCCGGAACTGGTTCGCGAAATCCCGGCGTCGGATATGGATATTCCGGTCGGGCGGAATAACCAGGAGTAGCCTGTTCGATCGTTCCCGCCTCGGCCGGAAACGCATCACCCCCACTCCGGCCCTTCGGGCCACCTCTCCCCCTGCCCGGGGGAGAGGAAAGCGCTGCCGCAGCCGAAGCGCGTTTCCAGCGAGCGTTCCTCTCCCCCGGGCAGGGGGAGAGGTGGCGCGCGAAGCGCGACGGAGTGGGGGTGCTTCTTACAGATGGGAAAGACATTGACCCCTTCCATCCGCACCGAAAACCTGACGATCCGCTTCGGCGGCCACGCTGCGGTGAATGACGTCACCTGCGCGTTCCAGCCGGGCGAACTGACCGTCATCGTCGGGCCCAACGGCGCCGGCAAGACGACGTGGTTCAACCTTGTCTCCGGCCAGTTGAAGCCTACCGAGGGCCGCATCTTCAAGGGCGAGACGGAGATCACGCGGCTGTCGGCCTCGGCCCGCGCCAAGGCCGGCATCGGCCGCGCCTTCCAGTTGACCAATCTGTTTCCCAAGCTGACCGTGCTCGAGAACGTGCGCCTCGCGGTGCAGGCGAAGGCAGGGCAAGGGCCCTCGGCGCTGCGCAATGCAACGAGCCTCACCGACCTTGCGGAAAAGGCAGCGCGCGTTCTCGAGCAAACGCGCCTTTCCTCGGTCGCGCATCTGCCCGCCTCCGCCCTGCCGCATGGCGACCAGCGCAAGCTGGAAGTGGCGATGCTGGCGGCGATGGAGCCGGACATCTTCATGTTCGACGAACCGACCGCCGGCATGTCGGTGGACGAAGCGCCGGTGATCCTCGAACTCATTGCCGATTTGAAGAAGGACCGGTCGAAGACCATCCTCCTCGTCGAGCACAAGATGGACGTGGTGCGCGCGCTCGCCGACCGCATCGTGGTGCTCCACAATGGCGAGCTCGTCGCCGACGGCAAGCCGGCAGAAGTGATGGCGCTGCCGATCGTGCGCGAGATCTATCTCGGCGTCGGCGCGGAGGAAGTGGCATGACGGACGCCATTCTGCGGCTCGACGACGTCCACACGGACATCGCGCAATATCACATCCTGCACGGCATCTCGCTCGACGTGCCGGAAGGCGGCGTCCATGTCCTTCTCGGCCGCAACGGCGCCGGCAAGACGACGACGCTTCGCACCATAATGGGGCTGTGGAAGGCGAAGGCGGGCGCGATCGTCTTTCGCGGCCGCGACATCACGGCGATGCACACGTCCGACATCGCCCGGCTGGGCATCGCCTTCGTGCCGGAGAACATGGGCATCTTCGGCGGACTGACGGTCGAGGAGAACATGCGCCTTGCCGCCACGCATGGCCGATTCGACAAGGCGAGGCTCGACCGTGTCTTCGCGATCTTTCCGGCGATGGAAAAGTTCTGGGACCGCCAGGCGCACGCGCTCTCCGGCGGCCAGAAGCAGATGCTCGCCATCTCCCGCGCCATCATCGAGCGCCGCGACCTGATCCTGATCGACGAGCCCACCAAGGGCCTCGCCCCGGCGATCATCCGCAACATGATCGATGCGTTTCGCGAGATCGGCGAGGAGACGACCATTTTGCTGGTCGAGCAGAATTTCCTGTTTGCGAAGGCGCTGGGGCGGACGGTGGCCGTGATCGACGACGGGCGCATCGTGCATCGAGGCGAGATGGCGGCGCTTGCGGCGGATGCGGGGTTGCAGGCGCGGTTGTTGAGTTTGTCGCTGGAGGCGCATTGATGGAAGCGTACTCGCCCTACGTTGCCCCCCTTTGTCCTGCCGGACATCTCCCCCGCATGGGGGGAGATCAAGCGCTCCGATCTTTGCGACTAGCCAATCTCCCCCCTCGCGGGGGAGATGTCCGGCAGGACAGAGGGGGGCGCGACGGAATGCCGACATCGCAGAATTCGCGGAGCCCCCTCCAATGAAATCCCTCTCCGCCACCTTCACCCGCTTCGGCGGCGTCATGCTGCTGCCGGTCATCCTCGCGCTTGTCGCCTTCGTCTTGATCGGCCGACCCTCCTCTTGGCTCACCCTCACCATCGCAGGCCTTGCCATGGGGATGATGATCTTCCTGATGGCGTCGGGGCTGTCGCTGATTTTCGGGCTGATGGACGTGCTCAATTTCGGCCACTCCGCCTTCGTCTCCTTTGGCGCCTTCATCGGCGCGACGGTGCTGGCGGCGCTCGGCATATGGGTGCGGGGCGACAGCGCGTTTCTCAACATCGCCGCCCTCGTCGCCGCCATCGGCGCGGCGACAGCCTTCGGGGCGCTTGCGGGCTGGTTCTTCGAGCGCGTCATCATCAAGCCGGTCTATGCCGACCATCTGCGCCAGATCCTCATCACGGTCGGCGCGCTGATCGTCGCGGAGGAGATCCTGCTGGTCATCTGGGGTGGCACGCCGATGCCCGTCCCGCGTCCAGCGATCCTCACCGGCTCCTTCCTGATCGGCGACGTGGCGGTCGAGATCTACCGCATCTTCGCCTTCCTGCTCGGCCTCGCCGTCTACGTCATCTTGCACCTGACGCTGAACCGCACGCGCATCGGCCTGTTGATCCGTGCCGGCGTGGAAAACCGCGAGATGGTCGAGGCGTTGGGCTTTCGGATCGACCGGCTGTTCATCGGCGTCTTCATGGCGGGCTCGGCGCTCGCGGCCATGGGCGGCGCGATGTGGGCGGGCTATCAGGGGCTGATCACGCCTGCGCTCGGCTCCGAACTGATGGTGATGGTCTTCATCGTCGTCATCATCGGCGGCCTCGGCTCCATCCAGGGCTCGCTTCTCGGCGCGCTGATGGTGGGGCTGACCACCAATTACGTCGCCTTCCTGTTCCCCAAGCTGGCGCTCGCCTCGACCATGATCCTGATGATGATCGTGCTCCTGTGGCGTCCCTGGGGCCTCAAGCCTGCCGTGAAGGGGTGAGGACATGACTTCTACGGTAAAGCACCCCCACTCCGTCCCTTCGGGCCACCTCTCCCCCTGCCCGGGGGAGAGGAACCGCTGCCGCGGCGGCGGCGCGTCTCCAGCTTGGGTTCCTCGCCCCCCATCGGGGGGAGAGGTGGCGAGGGCGAAGCCCGAGACGGAGTGGCGGGATCGCGCTCTCCAAGCAAGGAGCGCCGCCCGATGACCGCATCGACCATCGCAACTCCCGCCCCCATGCGCACAACTTCCACCCGCGTCACGGTCGGCCGTGTCATCGTCTATGGCTTTGCCGCCATTGTCGGCCTGTGCCTGCTCTTCGCGCCGTTCCTCTTTCCCGACGTGCGGGCGCAGGAAG
The DNA here is from genome assembly GCF_052435475.1 of Aliihoeflea sp. Lineage (NCBI taxonomy): Bacteria > Pseudomonadati > Pseudomonadota > Alphaproteobacteria > Hyphomicrobiales > Phyllobacteriaceae > Aliihoeflea > Aliihoeflea sp. The sequence continues at coordinate 1,931 of NZ_JBQVMV010000020.1, read as the reverse complement.
TCGCTGCGCGCATCTGCGTCTTCATCGTTCTGGTGGCGAGCTACGATCTCTTGATCGGCTATACCGGCATCGTTTCCTTCGCCCACACCATGTTCTTCGGTCTCGGCGCCTATGGCACGGCGATCGCGCTCAAGACGATGGGCCGCGGCTTCGACGCCATCCTCGTCGGCGGGTCGCTCGGCGTTCTGGCGGCGTTCGCGCTCGCGGTGCTGATCGGCCTGTTGTCGCTGCGCGTGAAGGCGATCTTCTTTGCCATGGTCACGCTTGCCGCCGCCTCGGTGATGATGGTGCTCGCCAGCCAGTTGTCGAACCTGACCGGCGGCGAGGACGGCATCACCTACGAAATCCCGCGCTTCTTCTCGCCGGCGAACCGGCTGGAAGATGCCAATGGCGACCAGATCCGGCTGTTCGGCGTGCCGGTCAACGGCCGGCTCTATCTCTATTACTTCGTCTTCCTGTCCTCGCTCGCCCTGTTATATCTGTTGGTTCGCATCGTGCGCTCGCCGCTCGGCACGGTCCTGCAGGCGATCCGGGAGAACGAGATGCGGGCCGAAGCGATCGGCTACCGCGTCGTTTCCTACCGCACCTCGGTGTTCTGCATCGCCGCCGTCATTGCCGCGCTGGCCGGCGTCCTGCGCGCCGTCTGGCTGCGTTACACGGGCCCGGACGTGACGCTCTCCTTCGACATCATGATCGACGTTCTCCTGATGGTCGTCATCGGCGGCATGGGCACGATGGTCGGCGCGATCGTCGGGGTCGTCATCATGACGCTGGCGCAGTTCTACCTGAAGGACCTGATGGGCGCGGGCGCGCAGGCGACGGCAGACATGCCGATCCTGCCGGACCTTCTCAACCCGGATCGCTGGCTCCTCTGGCTCGGCGTCCTCTTCATCCTCCTCGTCTATTTCTTTCCGTCGGGCATAGCGGGAACGCTGCTCGGCAAGGGTGGCCGCAAATGAAGCCTACATCGACCTATGTTCCGGCTGCCGGATTCGAGCTCCACGTCACCGAATGGGGCGATCGGGAAAAGCCGGCCCTCGTCATGTGGCACGGGCTCGCGCGCACGGGGCGCGATTTCGACGAGGTGGCCGAGGCGCTCGCCGACACCTATTTCGTGATGTGCCCGGATACGCTCGGCCGCGGCCTGTCGAGCTGGGCGCGCGATCCGGCGACCGACTATTCCTACGCCACCTTCGGCGCGACCGCGAAGGCGATGCTCGACCATTACGGCGTCGAGACGACCCGATGGATCGGGACGTCGATGGGCGGGCTGGTCGGCGTCACGCTCGCCGCGGGCATGCTCGAAGGCCGCATTAGCCATCTGGTCATCAACGATGTCGGACCGGATATTCCCAAGGCCGGCACCGGCCGCATTGTCGACTATGTCGGCAACCCGCCGGTCTATGACACCGTCGGCGAACTCGAAGCCTGGTTTCGCAAGAACTACGCGCCGTTCGGCGAGAACACGCCGGCCTTCTGGCGCCGCATGGTCGATACGTCGATGCGCCGCACGGATGATGGCCGCGTCACGGTCCACTACGATCCGCAGATCGTCGCCCAGTTCACCCATCACGCTGGCGACCTCGACATCTGGTCGTCCTATGACCGGCTGGCGATCCCGACGCTTCTGTTGCGAGGCAGGACATCCGACGTGCTCTCCGCCGAAACCGCCGAGGAAATGACGACGCGCGGGCCGAAGCCGCGTCTCGTCACCTTGGACGAGTATGGCCATGCGCCTACACTGGCGAGCGAGCGCGAGATCGGGTTGTTGCGGGAGTTTCTTGCGAGCTAGATGGCTTGCGTGATCGTCTGTTTCGTACGCGTGGGTTTTGTGAAGGGGACCCCCACCCTTTATCCCTCCCCACAAGGGGGATCGTTGCAAAATTGGTTGTTTGTGATTCAGTCGTCTTGGTTTGGAGGCGGTTTGATGA
>NZ_JBQVMV010000019.1:0-56444 GCF_052435475.1 Aliihoeflea sp. | reverse complement strand
AAACGTCACCTATGTCTCAGGTCGTTCAACACACCTCCACATCCACACGCCGCCCCAAAAGGGCGGCTTTTTGCGTTTGGGCACGATGTTTCGGCAGGTCTAGCGTCCGGTGAAAACCGGCGCGCGGCTATCGCGGAAGGCGTTGACGGCTTCCTGGTGATCGGTCGAGGCGTTTGAGATTGCCTCGAGGGCGAGGCAGGTGTCCATCATCTGGGCGGCATTCGCCTTGAGGGCGGCGTGGATCGCTCGTTTGGTGGTGCGGATCGCGACTTGAGCGGCAGATGCCAGGCGGTCGGCGAAGGCGTCGACGGCGCCGTCCAGATCGGCGGCGGGGAGGGCGTGGGTGATGAGGCCGATGCGCTCGGCTTCGGCGGCCGCGATCATGTCGCCGGTCAGGAGATATCGTTTGGCGCGTGCGTAGCCGATGAGTTGCGGCCAGATCAGCGCGCCGCCATCGCCGGCAGTCAAGCCCACCGCGACATGCGGATCGCCGATCTTCGCGTGGTCGGCGGCGAAGATGACGTCGCAGAACAGCGCCATGGTCGCGCCGAAGCCGGCGGCGTGGCCGTTGAGCTTGGCAATGATTGGTTTGTCGCAATCGAGGAGGTCGAGGACGATGCGCTTGGCCTCGCGGGCGGTCTGGTCAAAGCCTTCATCGATCATCTTCTGCATCCAGACGATGTCGCCGCCGGCGGAAAAGGCGCGGCCCGCGCCGGTCAGGATGATGACGTCGGAATGTGGGTCGTCGGCTGCCGCCCTGAAGATCGTGGCGAGTTCGCCGTGCATCTTTTCGTCGACGGCGTTGAGCTTGTCGGGACGGTTCAGGGTGAGCGTCAGGATGCGTCCGCGGCGCATGGTGCGGATCGTCTCATAGGCGGGGAAATCGCTCATTCCAGTCAGTCCTCAAGGCTTACGGCAATGTCGCCGGCGATCTCGGCGATGGCGGCAAGGGCGACGTCCTCGACGGGGGGCAGCGAGAGGAAGCCGTGGACCATGCCATCATGGCGGCGCAGCGAAACGGCGATGCCCACCTGTCGCAGATGTGCAGCAAAGGTTTCGCCCTCGTCGCGCAGTATGTCGAATTCGGCGGTCGCAATCGACACTGGCGGAAGGGCGGAAAGCTCGGCGGGACTGGCTGCGAGCGGCGAGGCAAGCGGATTTCCGGCATGGGCGCTTTCGCCGAGATAGCACTCCCAGAACCATTTCATGCCGGCGCCGCTCAGAAGGTAGCCGTCGGCGAATTCGCGTTGCGAGGGGCTGGCGCAGGCGGCGTCGAGAACCGGATAGATCATCGCCAGGTGACGAAGGTCCATGGCGTATTTGCCGGCGACCATCGCCATCGCGCAGGCGATGTTTCCGCCGGCGCTGTCGCCGCAAAGCGCGATGCGCGTGCCATCGAGGGCGAGTGTTCCGGCTTCGGCGCACAGCCAGCGCAAGGCTGCAAGGCCATCTTCGAGCTGGCCGGGAAAGCGGGTTTCGGGTGCGAGGCGATATTCGACAGAGGCGACCGCGGCGCCGGATAGTTGTGCAAGCGCGCGGCAGATCGTGTCATGCGTGTCGAGGTCGCCCCAGACCCAGCCGCCGCCATGCAGGAAGAGGATGATCGGCAGGCCGGGTGCATCGGTGGGACGGTAGAGCCTGAGCGCGATGCGGCCGGGGCCGGCGAGCGTCCGGACTTCGGCAAGCTCGACCCTTGCCGGGCCCGGCATGGCCGCGTTGGCGGCGCGGCGCACCTTTTCCATCGGAACATGGGCCGGCGGTGGGCGCACATGGTTGCGCGGGTCGGCCAGAAACGGTTTCAGACGCGCGTCGAGCGGCATGGCACGGACCCTTGCAAACTTGTAAGTTGCGATACTTACGTGTAAGTAGGTTTTGTTGCTGATGAGAACGGTAGTGCGGACGGCGCTTCGTGTAAAGCCGTTCTCCGGCATCTGGAGGTTTGCTGCCGGCGCGGCCGCGGGAGGCGCGATGACGTCGAGTTTGAAGGAACGGCAGGACGCTCTCGTGCGGCGCCATCCGCAATGGGTCGCCCGGACGCTCCACGGCCTGCTCGACCATGCCGCGGAGAGCTTTCCCGACCGTCCCTACGTCGTCACTGATGATTTCATCTGGACCTATGCGCAGGTGAAATCGCGCTCGGAAACGATCGCCGCCGGGCTTATGGCGGCCGGTGTACGGCCGGGCGACCATGTGGCGATGGTGCTCGCCAACCATCCCGATTTCGTGGCGCTGAAATATGCGATTTCGCGGGTCGGCGCGACCGCTATCCCCGTCAACTTCCTCAACCGCCGCGACGAGCTCGGCTATGTGCTGAAGCAGTCGGACGCGGCGTTTCTCGTGACGATGGACCGATTTCGCGACCTCGACTATCTCGGCGCGCTGGATGCGCTGATACCCGGCTGGGAACGGGCAGGGGGCGGCGATGCCTTCCCGCGGTTGAAGCGCTTGGTGGTATTTCCCACCGGCGATGCGGCGGTTCGCAAAGGCGCGACGGCGTTCGACCAGCTTCTCGCAGCGGATGCCGGATCGGCGGCCTTTCCATACGTCGATCCGCATTCGGTCAGCGACATCATCTACACGTCCGGCACGACCGGCGCGCCGAAGGGCGTGATGCTGACGCATGACATGCTGTTGCGCGCGGCGTTCGGCAGCGCCTTTTGCCGCGGCTTCGACGATGGCTGGCGCGTGACGTTCTCGTTGCCGATGTATCATGTCTACGGCTATGTCGAGGGCATGCTGACGGTGCCGTTCGTCGGCGGGGCGATCATTCCGCAGATTCAGTTCAGCCCGGCCGGCACGCTCGACGCGATCGACACGCACTTGGCGGACGACGTGCTTCTGGTGCCGACGATGACGACCGTGGTCCTCGACGAGTTGCGCGCGCGGCCGCGCGAACTGCCGTCGCTGCGGGCGGTGATCTCGTCGGGCCAGCGTTCGCCGCAGGGCATTTTCCGGGACATCTTCGCCCTGATGACGCCGGCGGAGGTGACCACCGGGTACGGCATGACCGAGGTCACCGCGACGACGATGGCGACGCGTGCCGACGATCCCTACGAGCGGCTCGCTGCGACGAACGGGCGTATGCGCGAGATCGGGCCGGCGGGCGAGCCGAGGCTCGGGGGCCGCCTCGTCGACTACCGCATCGTCGATCCCGAGACCGGCAAGGTGCTCGGGACGGGCGAAATCGGCGAGTTGATGGCCAGGGGGCCGGGCGTGACGCGAGGCTACTACAACAAGCCGGATGCGACCGCGGAAGCGTTCGATGCCGAAGGCTGGCTCCACACCGGCGATCTCGCGCGGTTCGATGCCGACGGCTATATGACGCTGGTCGGGCGGCGCAAGGAATCCTATCGCTGCGGCGGCGAACAGGTGATGCCGACCGAGATCGAGGACGTGCTGACGGCGCATCCGGCGGTGCTGCAGGCGCATGTCGTTCCGGTGCCGGACAGGCGCATGGGCGAGGCGGGCGCTGCCTATGTCGTTTTGCGCGACGGGGTGAAGGTGGCACCGGACGAACTGATCGCGCTTTGCGCCGACAGGCTCGCGCGCTTCAAGGTGCCGAAATACGTGCTGCCGATCCGGGCCGAGGATCTGCCGACCACGCCGTCCGGCCGCGCGCGCAAATTCCTGCTTACCCAGCGCGCCATCGAGGAGTTGCAACTGACATGACCGCCGCAATGAAGGCGCAGGCCGACCCTATGGAAAATTCGTCCGCGACGGCCGTGCGCATAACGAAGGACACGCCGGTCGGGTTCGAGATGATCGGGGTCAAAAAGAAGGCGGCGATCCAGCTCATGGGATCGCGGCTGTGGGGCCGGTTCAACCCGAACCACTGGGACCCGGTCTACGCGGCCGAAACGGGGCTGAAGGCGCCGATCCAGACGGGCGAGATGTCGTCGGCCTATATCGCCGAGATGTGCGTCAACTATTTCGGCGCCGAATTCTTCGCCGGCTCGCGCATGCAGTGCAAATACGTCGCCTCGACCTTCGCCAACGAAATCATCACCACCCATGGCGTGGTGCGCGAGAAGACGCCGAAGGGCGACGGCTTTCGCTTCAAGGTCGAGTTCTGGGCCGACAACGAGGCGGGCGAGATCAAGACGGTCGGCTTTCTCGAAGTCGATGTCGGGGTGCAGGGAGAGCTGGCATGAGGCCTGAGCCGAGGACGGACGATCTGCGTCCGATGACGCCGCTGCAGATCGCGCAGGAGCGCGCTTTCGTCGAGGGGCTGCAGGAGGAGTGCCGGACCTACTGGGACATGGTCGAAATCGGCGACGTGCTGTCGCGCGAACTCTATCTCGCGCCCGAACTGATCATCCTCTATGCCGACGCGGTGGAGGACTATAATCCCTGGTTTGAGGGGTGGCGGATGAACAAGTGGCGGATCGAGGGCGAATCGCCCTTCGGCACCGCAATCGTGCCGCCGCTGCTGGTCTCGCATTTCGTGCTGTCGGTCCAGTTCGACCACACCAAGCCTTTCGCGATCGGGTCGATCCACACGTTCCACGACACCGAGATCGTGGCGCCGATCCCGGTGGGGGCGACGATCCGCATCACGACCAAGGCGACCGACAAGTATGTGAAGCGCGAGCGGCGCTATGTGCGCCACGAGGTGACGGTCGAGGACGTAGCGACCGGCAAGCTCTACATGACCGAAATTCGGGACATCCTGTCCCTTTGAGGCGGGGAATCGCCTAGACTGCGGGACGCGCCTTTCCGCGAGGCGCTTGAGGGAAATGACGGCGATGGCCAAAGAAGCCCATGGGCATTTGAAGATCCGCGACGAGGTTGCGGCACTGAAGCGCGAGCGAACGGTGAGCGCGGCGGCCGATCTCTTCTACGAGAAGGGCTACGACAACACGACGCTGGACGAGGTTGCCGAGCGGCTGGGCGTCACCAAGCCGTTCATCTATGCCAATTTCGGCTCGAAGAGCGAACTTCTGGCGGAAATCTGCGAGCGTGGCGTGAAGGCGGCGCTGGACGAAATCGAGGGGGTTCTTGCCGAGGAACTGGGGCCGACCGACAGCCTTCGCCTGTTCGGCAAGCGCTACGTCACCTCGATCCTGATGAACCAGAAGAACATCGCGATCTATACTCGCGAGGAAAAGAATCTCGAGCCGGCCGATGCGCGGCGGCTCGGCGACATGCGGCGGCGGTTCTTCGGCCAGGTGGCGAGCCTGCTGCAGGCCGGCTCCGACGCGGGCGAATTCGATCTCGAGGACGCCAAGATGGGTGCGCTCGCAATCGGCGGCGCGGTGAGCTGGTCGACCTTTTGGTACAGGCCGGAAGGGCGTCTCGAAGTCGCCGGCATCGCCTCGGAAATGACGCGGCTGATCCTTGGAATTGCCGGCGCCAAGCGCGCGCCTATCAAGCGGAAGGCCGAGGCGACGGCGGTCTGATCGCTACTCGTCCGTGCCCAGATAGGCGGCGATCACGGCCGGGTCCGAGCGCACCGCGCGCGGGTCGCCATCGGCGATCTTGCGGCCGAAATCGAGTACCACGATCTTGTCCGAGACGTCCATGATGACCGGGATGTCGTGCTCGACGATCAGGAACGTCATGCCCATTTCGGCGCGCACGCGCTGGATCAGCGCCGTCATCGCGGCCTTTTCGGTCTTGCTCATGCCCGCCATCGGTTCGTCGAGCAGGATCAGTTTCGCCTTCTGCATCAGGGCGCGGCCGAATTCGATGCGCTTCTGCTGGCCGTAGGGGAGTTGCGAGGGCTTGGCATCGGCGACGTCCTCGAGGCCGAGATAGGCGAGGATTTCGCGCGCCTGCGCTTCGGCCTCCGCTTCCTCCGCACGTGTAGCGCCGGTGCGGAACATGCCCTGCAGAAGGCCGGACGAACCCTTGAGATAAGCGCCGACCAGAAGGTTTTGCAGGACGGTCAGGCCGGAGAACAGGGCCAGGTTCTGGAAGGTGCGGGCGATGCCGTGCCTTGCGATGCGGTGGGCTTTGAGGCCGGTGATGGTTTCGCCGGCGAAACGGACCGCGCCGTCCGTCGGCCGGTACATGCCGGTCACGCAGTTGAACATGGTGGTCTTGCCGGCGCCGTTGGGGCCGATCAGCGCGGTTACCTTGCCCTCGTCGAGCGAGAAGGAGACGTCGTCGAGGGCGACGATGCCCTGGAAGCGCATGTGGAGCGCATCGATCTCGAGAAGCGGCCTGGTCATGCGCGCGCTCCTTCGCTGGCCGTGCGCTCGGTGCCGAGATAGGAATCGTGGATGGCCGAGCTTGCGGCGACTTCGGCGGCGGTGCCGGAGAGCGCGATGCGGCCGCGATCGAGCACATAGGCATGTTCGGCAAAGCCGAGCGCCAGCTTGGCGTTCTGTTCGACGATCAGCATCGAGGAGCCGAAGAGTTCGCGCACCTTTTTCAGTTCCTCGTAGATGGAGCGGACGAGAAGCGGCGCGAGGCCGAGCGACAATTCGTCGACCAGCAGGAGTTGCGGGCGACCGATCAGCGCGCGGCCGAGCGCGAGCATCTGCTGCTCACCGCCCGACATCCAGCCGGCCGACTGGCCGCGACGTTCCTTCAGACGCGGGAAGAGCGCGTAGACGGCGTCGAGCCCGTCCTGGCGCTTCGCGCTGGGGAGGATCGCGGCGCCGACGAGGAGATTGTCCTCGACGGTCAGGTTCTTGAAGATCAGGCGGCCTTCGGGCGATTGCGCCATGCCGAGCCGGATGCGCTTGTGCGGTGGAAGGGTGTTGACGACGCGGCCGTCGAAGCGGACCTGCCCGCTTTCGATGCGTCCGTGATGATGATCGAGCAGGCCGGAGATCGCGCGGATGAGGGTTGTCTTGCCGGCGCCGTTCGCACCGAGCAGGGCGACGATGCCGCCGCGCGAGACCGTGAGGGTGACATCGTCGAGCGCGAGGCCCTTGCGGGCATAACCGACCGAGAGGTTCTCGACGGAGAGGATCGGTTGGTCGCTCATCCGCGTCTCCTGCCGAAGAGGGCCGCGCGCAGTTTTGCGATCAAATCGGCCATGCCGCCGGGTGCGAAGATCAGGAGCACGATGACGATCAGGCCGAAGATCATTTGCACGAGCTGCGGGCGGTGGTCGACGAGGACGGTGCGCACGATGCCGGTGGAATCGGCCGCGAAGGACGTCAGGCCGGTGATGATGGTGGGCAGGAGCAGCCAGACGGCGGCGCCGAGGAGCGAGCCGGACAGCGAGCCCAGCCCGCCGATGATGATCATGGCGATGAACTGGATGGCGAAGTTGATGCCGAAGACTTCCGACGTCGCGTTCGTCAGGAGATGCGCGTAGAGCGCGCCGGCGACGGCGGCGATGGCCGAGCTCAGCGCGAAGGCCTTGAGGCGCAGGATGCGGACATCGGCGCCCATCGCGGTGGCGGCGAGTTCGTGGTCGCGCATCGCCATCAGCGCCCGGCCCTCGCGCGTCGCGAGCACGTTGCGCAGGCCGAGATAGACGAGGGCGACGAGCGGCAGCAGGAAGAAATACCAGCGGATCGGGCTGTCGATCGCGATCGGGCCGATATTCGGCTGGGCGAAGGGCACGCCGACGACGCCGAAGAAGGCGAACTGGTATTCCTGGAACAGGAACACGACGACGTAGTGCACCGCGAGTGTCGAGAGGACGAAATAGAGCCCGCGTACGCGCAGCGAGGGCAGGCCCGCGAGGATGCCGGCGAGCGCGCCCGCGATGGCCGCGCAGACCAGGACCAACGGGAAGGGCCAACCGAACTGCGTGCCGAAGATCGCGGCCGTCATCGCGCCGGTGGCGTAGAAGGCGGCGTGGCCGATGGAGATCAGGCCCGCGCTGCCGGTCAGGAAATTCAGCGACAGCGCGCCGAGCATGGCGATCAGCATCAGATTGATCTGGGTCAGGCCCAGATTGAGAAGCTGCATGTTCGACAGCGGGATGCCGAAGATCGAGCGGCTGACGAGGACGAAGGGGGCGTAGACGAGCACGGCGAGGACGATCGCGCGGACGATCCATTTCGCGGGCGACGTCTTGGCGCGGGCCGGCGCGACGGTGGATGTGGCGAGCGTGTCGGACATCAGACCCTCCCCAGTTCGCGCTGGCCGAGCAGGCCCCAGGGGCGGACCATCAGGATCAGGAGAAGCAGGCCGTAGATGACGATGTCGGTCGATTTCGGCGAAATGTAGGAGCCGGCGAACTGGGCGATCAGGCCGACGAGGAGCCCGCCGATGATGGCGCCGGGAATGGATTGCATGCCGCCGATGACGACGGCGGGAAGGGCGAGGAGGCCGATGGCCTCGAGCTCGGGCGAGACGATCTGGATCTGGCCGAGGAAGAGCCCGCCGATGCCGGCCAGCACGGCGCCGATGGCCCAGGCGAGGCGGTTCATGGCGTTGACGTTGACGCCGGAGACGAGCGCGGCCTCGTGGCCGTCCGCCGTTGCGCGCATCAGGAGCCCGACCGAGGTGAAGCGGAAGAAGGCGCCGAAGATCGCCATGCAGGCCCAGCTCGTCAGCGCCGCGATGAGGTGAAGCTGCGAGATGCGCAGATCGCCGATGCGGATGACGCCGGAGGGCAGCGGCGTCGTCAGGACGCGGCCCTGAGGGCCGTAGAAGATCTCGATGCCGGCGCGCAGGACGATCGACAGCGCGATCGTCACCATGATGATGGCGAGCATCGAGCGTCCCGCAAGCGGCTGGATGAGGAAGATGTGCGCAAGTACGCCCAACGTCGCGCAGGCTGCGATCATGAACGCGATCGCCAGCCCGAACGGGAGCCCGAGGGAGGAGATCGCGGTGACGGCGAAATAGGCGCCGCACACCGCGAACATTCCCTGCGCGAAGTTGAACACGTCAGTGGCCTTGAACACGACGGCGAAACCGAGGGCGACGAGCCCGTAGATGCTGCCGAGGGCGAGACCGCTGAAGAGGACTTGCGCGAACATCCGATCACTCCGCCGGCTTGGTGTATTTCTCGTAGTCGGCGTAGTCCCCGTCGGCCGTGAAGGCCGAGTTGTCGTAGTCGTAGCTGAACATCTTCAGGACCTGCGGGCCGGTGTGGTCCTCGGGCGTGAAGACGATGGGGGCGGCAAGGCCCTTGCTGTCAAGCGTGAAGCCGCCTTCGAGCCCCTTGACGAGGCTTTCGCGGGTCGGGTTGTCGCCCGCCATTTCGAGCGCCTCGGCGGCAAGCTGGCCGGCGACCCAGCCGGCGACGTAGTTGATGTTGCCGGAGAGGTTCTCGTTGCCCGCCGTTTCGGCATAGGCGACGAGTTCGGCATTGCCTTCCGCATCGTCCGCGCCGCCGGGGGTGAAGCAGGAGATGAAGTTGTAGTTTGCGCCGGCTTCGGCGCCGAGCGCGGCATAGACCGAGGGCGTGCCGAGATAGGTGATGCCGAAGGCCGGCGTTTCCAGCCCGTATTGCGCCAGCGTCTTCATCGTCAGGATCGCGGTGTTCTCGATGCCGTAGATGGTGATGAAGTCGGGCTCTTCCGACATGATCTGCTGAACCTGCGGCGTGACGTCGGCGGCGGTCACCTTCATCGTCGTCGACGTGGCCGTGCCGTTATGCTTGGCAACGGCGTCCGCGACGAACTGCGCGTATTCCTGGCCGCCGGCCGTCTCGATGGCGACGGTCATGACCTTCGGATTTTCCAGGCCGAGCTTCTCGACCATGTAGCCGACGCCGGCCTCTGCCTGCTGCCGGTAGCCGCAAAAGCCGTTATAGACCATCGGCGAGACGGGTTCGGACAGCGCCTTGGTGGGCGTGTAGGTGCCGATGACCGGAACCTTGCCGTTCTTGATCGTGTCGGCGAGGGCGACCTGCGAGACCGAGCTGCCCATGCCGGAAATCGCGATGACGGGCGTCTGGCCGACGAGCTTCTCGAAGGCGATCTTGTCGGTCGCCGCATCGAAGCGGTTGTCCTCGACGAGGAGGTTCAGCTTGCGGCCGTTGATGCCGCCATCCTCGTTGATCTTGGCTGCATAGTCCTGGAAGCCGCGCACCCAGACGCTCTGCGACGATGCGGTCGGGCCGGACATGTCCATCAGGATGCCCCAGTCGACACGGTCGGCATGGACGCCGTCTGCGGGCGATTCCTGGGCGTGGGCGCTCAGGCTTGCGAGACCGGCGGCGAGCGTCAGCGCGACTGACAGGGCGACCGGGCGAAGGCTGCGATCGTTCGATCGCGTGAATGAATTCTGTGTCATGGTTCCTCCTGCTGACACGTCGATGATCTTGGTCGTCACCGGATCGGCCATCATTGGCAGGACCGGTTCATTCCTCCGTCTTATCCCTTTGCCTGATCGGTCACCTCCTTCGACCCCGCATCATTGACCCCGCCAGTTCGGCCGGCGCTTTTCGGAAAATGCCCGCGCGCCTTCGCGCGCGTCCTCGGATGCGACGATCTCTTCCAAAAGCGCGCGCTGGCGCGTCCAGACCTCGTCGGCCGGCCAGCCGCCCGCCTCGTTGACGATGCGCTTCGTCATGGCGACGGAGAGGGGGGCGTTGGCGGCGATCTCGCGGGCGAGGTCGCGTGCGGCATCGAGCGCCTGGCCCGGCTCAGTCAGCGTGTTGACCAGCCCGAAATGATGCGCCTCGGCGGCGGTCATCAGGCGGCCGGTCAGCGCGTATTCCATCGCGATCTGGCGCGGGACGCGCTGGGGCAGGCGCACGAGCCCGCCCGAGCCTGCGATCAGGCCGGTCTTCACCTCGGGAATGCCGAAACGGGCTTCGTTCGAGGCGACGATCAGGTCGCAGGCGAGCGCGATCTCGCAGCCGCCGGCCAGCGCGTAGCCCTCGACGGCCGCGATGAGCGGCTTTGCGGGCGGGGTCTCGCAGATGCCGGCAAGGCCGCGTCCGTCAAGTTCGACACGCTCGCCGGCAAGGAAGGCCTTCAAATCCATGCCGGACGAGAAATGGCCGGCGGCACCGGTGACGATGCCGACGGCGAATTGCGGATCGGAGTCGAGCCGGTCCATCGCATCGGCGATCGCCTGCGAGGTCGCGCGATCGATCGCGTTGCGCGCCTGCGGGCGGTTGATGGTGACGACGAGGATAGGGCCGTCGATCTCGACGAGGACGGTCGGCGCATGGGTCTGGTGAATCGTCATCGCATCACCCTTTCGAGCGCAGCCTGAAGCCCGACGCGGTCGCGGATGACGCGGCCGGAGGCGATACGGCCGTCTTCGACGCGGACGATGCCGTTGACGTAGAGCGTCGCGGGCAGGTCGATCGCGCCGATTTTCGTAAGGCCGCCGCGGTAGAGGCCGGTCTGGCGGACATGGAAGACAACGTCCGGGCCGGACGAATTCAGGAAGACCGTCTCGGTTTCGCTCACGTCGAAGCGGAGAGGCGAGCCGGTGATGTGGTCGTCGTCGCAGCGGACCGTGGATGGCTCGCGCGGCCATGCCCCCTGCAGCCAGCCGGCGACGATCTGTTCGGCGGCCTCGTCGCGCGGCAGGGGTGCCACGTCCCATGGGGCTGCGGCCGGCGGGTCGACCGGATCGGTGATGCCGGATTTGAGCTGGCGCTGGCGCGTCATGTAGTCTTCCTGCGCGATGCAGCCGGTTAGGACTTCACCGTTCGAGCGCCAGATGCCGACGCCGGACCAGACGGCCTGCCTGCCTTCGCTCGCGCCATGCTCGGAGAAGAATGCGGCGGCCCAGTCCTCGCCGGCGACCGTCTGGTGGACGGTCATGGAGAGGCCGGGGAAGCGCTTCATCTGGACGTCGACGGCGGGCAGCCAGACATCGTCGCGGCCGGCGAGCGTCACGTCGCCGATTTCCAGCGTGTAATCAGGCGCGATGAAAGCTGCGCAGGCGGCGTCGTCGTGGCGGTTGAAGTAGTCGTTCACCCAGCGGCGCACCAGCGACAGGGCGGTTACGCCGGGACGCCGGTAGATGCGTCGCATCTCGTGCTTCAAAAGCTTGCCCGATGCGTTGCGCGGCAGCGCGTCGACGAAGACCACGCTCGTCGGGCATTTGTAGCGCGCGAGGCGGCTCCGGGTGAACTCGATGATGTCCTCGGCCGTGGCCGTGCCGTCTTGATGCAGCACGACCACGGCCATCGGCGTCTCGCCCCAACGAGAATGCTCGATGCCGATCACGCCGACCTCTCGGACAGCGGGATGGGCATTGAGCGCGTTTTCGATTTCGGCCGGGTAGATGTTCTCGCCGCCGGAAATGATCATGTCCTTGAAGCGGTCGACCAGATAGAGGTAGCCGTCCGCGTCGCGGTAGCCGGCGTCCCCGGTGCGATACCAGCCATCCTCGATCGCCTCGCGGGTCGCGGCTGGGTTGTTCCAGTAGCCCTTCATGATCATCGCCGAGCGCAGCCAGACCTCGCCGACGGTTCCGGTCGCGGCATCCGTCTGCGTCGCCGGATCGATGATGCGCAACTCGACCCAGGGCAAAGGCTTGCCGCAGGATTTGAGCAGGCTCGCGCGGGAGCCGTCCGGCTCGTGATCGGCCGGCGGCAGGATCGTCACCGTGCCGGACGCCTCGGTCATGCCGTAGGCGTGCATGAAGCCGCAGTTGAGCTTTTCGATCGCGCGTTTCAGGAGCACGTCGCCGATGGGGGCGGCGCCGTACATCAGGAGTTCTAGGCTCGACAGGTCGGCGTCCTCGATGCCCGGCGCCTGCAGGATCATCTGGACGACGGCCGGGACGAAGAAAGTGTGGGTGACGCGGTGGCGGGCGATGAGTTCGATGGCGCGCCCCGGATCGACCTCGCGCATCAGCACCGTGTGGCCGCCGGCCATCATCGTGCTCGAGCCGTAGCCGCAGCCCCCGATGTGGAACATCGGCATGGCGACGAGATTGACGCTTGCTGGGGTCATGCCCCAGGCATCGGCGAGCTTGCGCGTGTAGGACATGCCCTCGTTTGTGAGCATCACGCCCTTCGGCAGGCCGGTCGTGCCGGAGGTGTAGAGGAGAAGGATCACTTCGTCCGGCGCGCGGCGATGGCCGGGGTCGGTGGCGGGATGGGCGTCGCGCCATGCATCGTAGGCCGCGCCGAAGAGAAGCGTGCGGATCGGCGTTTCGGGCAGGAGCGACCTTTCCTGCGGGCCGGTGATGACGATGGCGGGCGCGGCGTCCGCGAGGATGGCCGCGATTTCGGCGGCGGCCAGGCGCCAGTTCAGGCCGACGAGGATCGCGCCGATCTTGCTGCAGGCGATGATGAGTTCGAAGAATTCGGCGCGGTTCTTCGTCAGCACCGCGACGCGGTCGCCGGGACGGATGCCTTCGGCGCGCAGCGCGTTGGCGGCGCGCGAGCTCGACGCGTCGAGTTCGGCGAAGGTCTGCGTTACAGCCTCGAAGGTGAGGGCCGGCGCGTTCGGGCGCGTGGCGGCATGGCTGCGGATGATGTCGGCGAATGTGCTGGCGGTCTGGTGTGCCATGTTCATCGCCCGATCGCCCTCAATAGCTCTTCGGCAGGCCCAGCGAATGCTGGGCGACGAAGTTGAGGACCATTTCCCGGCTGACCGGGGCCGTCTTGTGGAGGCGGGCGATGAACCAGAGATCGGCCAGCCCGTATTCGAGTGCGAGCCCGTTGCCGCCATGGGTCTGGATCGCCTGGTCGAGCGCTTCGAGCGAGGCGTCGGCGGCGGCGAACTTGGCCATGTTGGCGGCCTCGCCGGCTTCGCCCGACCCCTGGTCGTAGAGCTGCGCCGCCCGGGCCGTCATCAGCCGCGCCTGCTGGACCGCGACATAGGCCTTGGCAAGCGGATGGGCGACCCCCTGATGCGCGCCGATCGGCGTCTTCCAGACGCTGCGCTCGCCGGCGTAGGCCGCGCCCTTTTCCAGCGCATAGCGCGCAATGCCGTTGTTGATGGCGGCGGCACAGATGCGTTCGGGATTGAGACCGGCGAAGAGGTGCTTCAGTCCCTGGCCCTCGGTGCCGACGATGGCGTCGGCCGGCAGCTTCACGTCGTCGAAATAGAGCATGAACTGCGTTTCGGGGACGTGCAGCGCGGTCTCGATCGGCGTCTTCGAAATGCCTTTCGCATCCGGCGGGACGATGAAGATGGAGAGCTGGCCGCGGCCCTGCGCATCGAGCGTCTCGCCGCGCGCGACGACCATGATCGCGTCGACCTCGTCGACGGCCGACGTCCAGTATTTGGTGCCCTTCAGGCTCCAGCCATTGCCGTCGCGGCGGGCGATGGTGGAGACCTTGTGGGTGTTCGATCCGGCATCCGGCTCGGTGATGGCGAAGGCGAGGCGCAGCTTGCCGCTGGCGAGGCCGGGCAGCCAGAGCTTCTTGATCTCGTCGCTCGCATGCTGCTCGATGATGGGCGCGCAGATGGAGCCGATTACGAGGGACAGGATGGGGCAGCCCTGCGCCGCCGCTTCCTCGACGATGACGTTGTAATCGGCCAGGCCGCTGCCGGAACCGCCATATTCCTCGGAGATGTGGACGCCGAGGAAGCCGGCATCGGCCATCGCGTTCCACAGCGCCTCGGGCTTTTCCTTGCGCTTGACGATGTCCTGGAAGTAGCGCCGGCCATAGCCGCCGACGAGCCGGCCTACGCTGTCGCGCAGCATGGCGTGGTGGTCGGCGGTGTCGACGAGCGTGGTGTTGAAGAGGCTAGCCATGGCGTCGCAGCGCCCCGTTCTCGTGGGGCTTCGACCAGTCGAAGAACCCCTTGCCGGTCTTCGCGCCGAGATCGCCGCGCGCCACCATGTCTTCGAGTAGCTTCGGTGGCGCGTAGCGGGGGCCGAGCGTCGCGGAGAGCTGGCGGGCGATGTCGAGCCGCACGTCGAGGCCGACCATATCGGAGAGGCGCAGCGGGCCGATCGGGTGGCGGTAGGCGACGAGCATGGCGCGGTCGATGTCGTCGGCGGAGGCGACGTTGTCCTCCAACATGCGGATCGCTTCCAGCGCGGCGATCAGGTCGAGCCGGCTGGTGGCGAAGCCCGGCACGTCGCGGACGGTGATCGTGGTCTTGCCGGCGGCTTCGGCGAAGGCGCGCGCGGCGGCGAGGGTCGCCTCGCTCGTCTGTGCGCCGCGGATCAATTCGACGAGTTGCAGCGACCAGACCGGATTGAAGAAGTGCATGCCGAGGAAGCGCGACGGGTCGACGACGTTTTCGGCGAGGGCGTCGATGGAGAGCGCGCTGGTGTTGCTGGCGATGATTCCGGGACGCCGCGCGTCGATGGCGCGCAGCACGTCACGCTTGATTTCGATGCGTTCGGGCACGGTCTCGACGACGAGGTCGAGACCTTCGGGCAGGTCGGCAGCATTTCCGAGATGGCGGATCGCGTCGATGCGGGACTGTGCGTCTTCGGCGGAAGCCTTGCCGCGCTTGACTGCGCCCTCGGCGACTTCGGTCAGTGTGTGCCGGACGGCGGCGACGCGCGCCTTGGACGGCTCGACCAGCGTCACGTCGAAGCCGGCCATGGCGAAGACATAGACGATGCCGACGCCCATCGTGCCGCCGCCGACGACGGCGATGCGTTCAGATCGCATGGCTGCCTCCGTTGATATGGATGCCCTGGCCGGTGATGTGGCGGGCGTGGTCGGAGGCGAGGTAGATCATCAGGTCGGCGACTTCTTCGGGCTCGGCGTAGCGTCCGTCCGGGATCGACGCGGTGCGGCGGCGGCGCAGCTCTTCGGCGTCGTCGCCAGCCTGCGCGGCCTCGATCTCGTCGAGCATCGCGGTCGATACGGGTCCGGGGCAGACGGCGTTGACGCGCACGCCCTTGCGCGCGACTTCCAGCGCGGCGGTCTTGGTCAGGCCGAGGACGGCGTGCTTGCTGGCCGTGTAGGGGCCGAGATTGCGGGTGGCAACGTGGGAGCCGAGCGAGGCGGTGTTGACGACGGCGCCGCGTCCGTTCGCGGTCATGACCGGCAGGACATGCTTGAGGCCGAGGAAGACGCCGCCGACATTGATCGCCATGACGCGGTCGAAATCCTCCAGCGCATAGGCGGAAAGCGGCGCAATCGGTCCCTGCCAGCCGGCATTGTTCATGAAGATGTCGATCGTTCCCCAGCGCCGCGTCGCCTCGCCGACATAGGCGGCGACATCAGTCTCGCTGGTAACGTCCGCTCGTTGGAATACGACTTCGTGGCCGGCGGCGTGGCCCAGTTTCTCGGTTTCCCTGCCGGCGGCCTCCGACAGATCGACGGCGAGCACGCCGGCCCCTAGCGCGGCGAGGCCCAGCGCGACGGCGCGGCCGATGCCGCCGCCCGCGCCCGTCACCACCGCTGCCTTGCCGGCGAGGTCGATCCTCATGACGATGCCGCGCTCCGCTGGTCGTCGGCGGTCGCGCCGAGCGGTGCCTCGCGCAGGGCGAAGCCGGTATAGGCATTGGCCGCGCAGTCGTTGAGGATGCGGCGATAGCCGCGGATGCCGCCCGAATAGGGCATGAAGACGCGCGGCTTTCCGGCGATCTCGGCACCGTTGTAATAGGAGTTGGTGGACATGTAGAGCGTCTCGCGGGCGCGATCGTTGACGTGCTCGACCCAGGCGCGCTCGGCCTCCGGCTCCGCCTCGAATTCGACGATGTCGTTGGCGTCCATATAGGCGACGAGGTCGGCCAGCCAGTCGATCTGCTCCTCGATCGACACCATCACATTCGACAGGAGCGAGGGACTGCCGGGGCCGACGACGATCAGCATGTTGGGAAAGCCCGCCACGCCGACGCCGAGCTGGGTGACCGGGCCGTCCGCCCACTTTTCCTTCAGCGTCAGCCCGTCGCGTCCCTCGATGCGGGGCCTGAGGATCGAGCCGGTGAAGGCGTCGAAGCCGGTCGCGAAGATGACGATGTCGAATTCGTGCTCCTTGTCGGCCGTGCGGATGCCCTTCGGCGTGAACACGACGATCGGGAATTCGCGCACATCGGCGAGTTCGACATTGTCGCGGTTGAAGGCCTGGAAATAGCCGCTGTCGACCGACGGGCGACGCGCGGCGAAGGGATGGCCGCTCGGCACCAGCTTGTCGCGCAGCCTGGGATCGTCGATCACCGAGCCGATCTTCTTCTGAATGAACTCGGCCGCGGTGTCATTGGCCGGCTTCGACAGGAGAATGTCATAATAGGCGAGGGCGAAGCCGAAGCCGAGCCGGTGCCAGGCGGCCTCGTAGACGCGGTCGCGCTCGTCCGGCGACACATCGAGGGCGGATTGGCGGTTGGGCTTGAAGCCGAGACCGGTCGGCGAGTTGCGGCACTGTTCGCGCCGTGTGCGGTAGTCCGCCTTGACGCGGCGGTCCTCCTCGTCCGTCACCGGCGCGTTGGCGGCTGGCACGGAGTAGTTCGGTGTGCGCTGAAAGACGGTCAGATGCGCCGCCTTTTCGGCGATGACGGGCGTCATCTGCATGCCGGACGAGCCGGTGCCGATGATCGCGACGCGCTTGCCTTCGTAGGTGACCTCGTGCTTCGGCCAGATGCCGCTGTGGATGATCTCGCCTTTGAACGAGGACTGGCCGGGATAGTCGGGTGCTTTGGTCGTCGAAAGCTGGCCGACCGCCATGACGAAGTATTGCGACGACCATCGGCGTCCGTCGGAAGCGGTGATCGTCCAGCGCGCGGCGGCCTCGTCGTAGGCGGCGCTTTCCATCCGCGTCTTGAGGAAGATGTCGCGGCGCAGGTCGAACCGGTCGGCGACGTGATTGATGTAGAGGAGGATTTCCGGCTGCGTGGCGTAGCGCTCGCTCCAGCGCCATTCCTGCTCGAGCTCGGGCGAGAAGCTGTAGGAGTAGTCGTAGCTTTCGACGTCGCAGCGGGCGCCCGGATAGGCGTTGTGATACCAGACGCCGCCGATGTCGTCGGCGGCTTCGAGGACGACGACGCGCTTGCCCATGCCGCGCAGGCGCCACAAGGCGCGCAATCCCGCAAAGCCGGCGCCGATGATGATCGCGTCGATGGCTTCCACCACGATCCTCCCTGTGACGAGCGCCTTGGCTGGCGGGCTACTCGCTATCCTAATGAACAGAATGTCTTACTCATGAGTATATTGCAAGGGTGTTCGGTATTTCGCTTTCGGCTGTCCGAAACCGCCGTCAATCGTCGATGATCGCGACCGCCCGCGTCCAGCCGGCGGAGGCCTTTTCGATCTTCACGGGGAAGCAACTTACGGTGAAGCCAGTGGCGGGCAGTTCCTCCAGCCGGTGCAGCTTTTCGATGTGGCAGTAGCCGGTGTGGCGGCCGGCCTTGTGGCCTTCCCAGATGAGCGAGGCATCGCCCGTCGCCGCATATTTGCGGGCGGTGTGGACGAAGGGCGCGTCCCAACTCCAGCCTTCGGTTCCGGTGACGCGGAGGCCGCGGTCGAGAAGGTACATCGTCGCCTCGTAGCCCATGCCGCAGCCGCTCGCGACATAGTCGGCCTGGCCGAATTTCATGCCGGCGGACGTGTTGACGACGACGATCTCGAGCGGCTTCAATTCGTGACCGATGCGCTTCAGCTCCGCTTCGACATCGGCGGCCGTCGCGACATATCCGTCGGGGAAATGGCGGAAGTCGAGCTTCACGCCGGGCTGGAAGCACCAGTCGAGCGGCACTTCGTCGATGCGCCAGGCGGGCTCGCCTTGGTTCATCGTCGGGTGGTAGTGCCAGGGCGCGTCGAGATGGGTGCCGTTGTGGGTCGACAGAACGACGCGCTCCACCGCCCAGCCGGCGCCGTCCGGCAAATCCTCGGCTTTCAGACCGGGGAAGAAGGGCAGGAGCTGGCCGATGCTCTGCTTATGGTCGATATATTCGATCGAGGGGATTTGGATCGGCGGATCGGCCGGGATGTCGTTGGCGATCGGTACGGACAGGTCGATGATGCGGCGGGCCATGGGTTCTCCTCCGAAGGTTGCCCGCATAGGCGTACAAAGCGGAAGGCCGGTCGCGCAACTGGCCGGCGACGGGCCAGCAGCGAATGCGATCGGTCCAGGCCATGTGGGCGGTTTCCCCGGCGCGCATTTGCGCTTAGAGGGTGTGCAACCAACCCAAGCGAGGAGTTTTCAGGAATGGCATTGGATCAGGCGGCAATCGAGACGCTGAAGGGCGTTTCCACGGCGACGCTCACCACGGTTCTGTTGAAGAAGGGGCTGCGGAACGTGTGGATGCGCGGCACCAAGCCGCTGCGTCCCGGCCAGCCGCGCTCGGTCGGCCCGGCCTTCACCTTCCGCTTCGTGCCCGCGCGCGAGGACCTTGCGACGCCGGCAAGCTGGGGCTCGCCGATCTCGACCCGCGCCGCCATCGAGGCGATGCCGGAGGGCGCGATCGCCGTCATCGACGGCCAGGGCGTCATGGATGCCGGCGTGTTCGGCGACATCCTCGTCTCGCGCATGGCCAAGCGCGGCGTTGCCGCCATGGTGACGGACGGCGTGGTGCGCGACCTTGCCGGCGTGCTTGGCGCGAATTTTCCGGTGTGGTGCAACGGCGTTGCCGCCTCGCCCTCGGTCGCCGGGCTGACCTTCGTCAACTGGCAGGAGCCGATCGGCTGCGGCGGCGTCGCGGTGTTTCCCGACGACGTGATCGTGGTCGACGATGACGGCGCGGTCGTCATTCCCGCAGCGCTCCTCGACGAGGTTCTCGCCGAGGCCCCCGAGCAGGAGCGTTTGGAAGCCTGGATCATGGAAGAGGTGGATCGCGGCGTCGCGCTGCCGGGCCTCTATCCGATGAATGCGGAAACGAAGGCCCGCTACGAGGCCTTCAAGGCCGGCTCGTCGAAGTAAGGAGGATTGCCGGGCGCTGCCAATGCCGCGCCCGGCTTTCCGCTCAGCGCAGGGAGATGATCTCGGCCATCCAGGGCTCGGCGTCGCGGCGCGCGGCCATCGTCTGGTCGACCTCGTTGAAGAAGGCACCAACCGCCTCGTCCTGCGCGAGTTCGGGCAGGCCGAGGAGTTCGAGTTCGGCAAACATGGTCTGGGCCACGCGTCCGGCGTAGCGGTCCGCGACGCGGTCGCTGCTTGCGCGCTGCAAGGCTGTGGCAACGGCCTCGATGCGGCCCTGCCGGCGCTCCATCGGGAACAACCGGATCGCGGCGCTGGCCGCTTCATCTTCATTCAAACGCACGCTACCCATCCCCTCGGTCACGAAATGCAAGTCTGCCGGTGCGAATCGCCCGGCCTTGTCCGCATGATTGTCGCCGCGTGGTTGACGAGATGTTACTTTCGCCGAAAAGCGCGTGAACGCGGCGGGCTTGGCATCGGCTCCGCGGCGGGCGTAGGCTCGGCGCCGTCATCAACCGGGACTGCTTCATGGCGACCGACGCGATCGATCTGTCCATCTCCGGCGGGGCGAACGGGGCGGACGCGCATCTGATGCGCGGCGTCGCCGACCTGCAATGCTTCATCGGCGATCCGGTGGGGGCGGCGAACGCAGCAATCGAGGCCGATCCCGACACGGTGATGGCGCATGTGCTGAAGGGCTATCTCTACGGGCTTTCGACCGAGCCGACGGCCGGTCCCGTCGTCCGTGCTGCCCACGGGGCCGCCGTGGCGCTGCCGGCCAATCCTCGCGAGCGGGTGCATGTCGCAGCGCTCGGCCATCTCGCCGAAGGCCGCTGGCATGATGCAGGGCGCGTGCTTGCCGATTTGACCGGCGAGCATCCGCGCGATGCGCTGGCGCTGCAGGCGGGGCACCAGATCGACTTCTTCACCGGCAATGCGCCGATGCTGCGGGCGCGGATCGAGCGCGCGCTGCCCGCCTGGGATGAAAGCATGGCGGGCTACCACGCCATGCTCGGCATGCGCGCCTTCGGTCTTGAGGAAAATGCTGATTATGGCGCGGCCGAGCGGGCTGGTCGACGGGCGGTGGAGATGAACCCGCGCGATGGCTGGGCGCAGCATGCGGTGGCGCATGTCATGGAAATGCAGTGCCGGCAGCGCGAGGGCATCGCCTGGATGCGCGGCAATGCCGATCACTGGACGAAGGAGAGTTTTCTGCAGGTCCACAATTGGTGGCACCTCGCGCTCTACCATTTCGACCTCGGCGAGACGGACGAGGTGCTGGCGCTCTATGACGGGCCGATCTTCGGCGCGCGCTCGACGATCGCGCTCAACATGGTCGACGCGTCGGCGATCCTCTGGCGGCTGCATCTGGGCGGCGTCGATGTCGGCGATCGCTGGACGCCGCTCGCCGCGCAATGGGCGCCGCATGCCGGCGCGTCGGCCTACGCCTTCAACGACATGCACGCGATTATGGCCTTCGTTGCCGGCGGCCGCGAGGAGGAGGCGGCACGGCTTCTGGCGGCGCAGGACGAGGCGGTCGCGGGCGCGGGCGACAATGCCGGCTTCACCCGCGATGTCGGCCGGCCGATCGCCCGCGCGCTCCACGCATTCGGGCGCGGCGATTATGCGCAGACGGTGCGGCTGCTCAATGCCGTGCGGTCGCGGGCGCATTCCTTCGGCGGCAGCCACGCGCAGCGCGACGTGATCGACCTGACGCTGATCGAGGCGGCGATCCGCTCCGGCGACCGCGCGATGGCCGGACGGCTGACAGCGGAGCGCGCCGCCCAGCGCGAGGCGAGCCCGATGTCGGGCATCCTGCGGCAGCGGGCGGACGCCATCACCGCCGCCTGATCGCGATTTATTGCGAGTTCCGAAAAAATTCGACTCGGCGGCGGCGTGCAATCTGCTAAGAGTGCGTACGGGAGGAATTTGCCATGTATCTCGGGCTCGACCTCGGCACGTCCGGGCTGAAGGCTCTGCTGATGGACGCCGACCAGAAGGTTGTCGCGTCGGCATCTGCTGCGCTTTCCATCTCGCGGCCGTATGAGGGCTGGTCCGAGCAGGACCCGGCCGACTGGATCGCGGCGGCCGAGGAGGCAATCGGGACGCTGGCCCAGTCCCACCCGCAGGAAATGTCAGCCCTGCGTGGCATCGGCCTTTCCGGCCAGATGCATGGCGCGACGCTGGTCGATGGCGCCGGGATGGTGCTGCGTCCGTGCATTCTCTGGAACGACACGCGCAGCCACGCCGAGGCGGGCGGGCTCGACGCCGATCCGCGCTTCCGGCAGATCACCGGCAACATCGTCTTTCCCGGCTTCACCGCGCCCAAGCTCGCCTGGGTTCGAGCCAATGAGCCGGAGATCTTCGAGCGCGTCGCGAAGGTGCTCTTGCCGAAAGACTATCTGCGCCTCTGGCTCACCGGCGAGACGATGTCGGACATGTCGGATTCGGCCGGAACGGCCTGGCTTGACGTCGCCAATCGGCGATGGTCGCCGGAGCTTCTGGCAGTGACCGGACTTGGCGAAGAGCACATGCCGAGCCTCGTCGAGGGCACAGAGCCTGCGGGCCGGTTGCGCGGCGAGCTTGCGGCCAAATGGGGCATGACCGACCATGTCGTCGTCGCGGGCGGGGCGGGGGACAATGCGGCTTCGGCCTGCGGGCTCGGCGTCGCGAAAGGCGGCGAGGGTTTCGTTTCGCTCGGCACATCGGGCGTCGTCTTCGCCGCTACCGATAGCTACCTGCCGAACCCGGAAAGCGCGGTGCACACGTTTTGCCATGCGATCCCCGCGACCTGGCACCAGATGGGCGTCATCCTGTCGGCGACGGACGGGCTCAACTGGCTTGCCGGCGTCACCGGCGCGAAGCCGGCCGAGCTGACGGGCGAACTTGGCGCCGAACTGCGCGCGCCGTCGGGCGTCACCTTCGTGCCTTACCTTTCCGGCGAGCGCACGCCGCACAATGATGCCGCGATCCGCGGCGCCCTCATTGGCCTATCGCACCAGAGCGACCGCGCGAGCCTGACGCAGGCGGTGCTCGAAGGCGTTGCGTTTGCGCTGCGCGACAATCTTGAGGCGCTGCGCGCGGCAGGAACCGAGCTGTCATCCGTGATGGCAGTCGGCGGTGGCTCCCGCTCGCAGCTCTGGCTGAAGACCATCGCGACGGCGCTCGGCATCCCTGTCGAGGTTCCGGCCGACGGCGATTTCGGCGCTGCTTTCGGCGCCGCAAGGCTCGGCCTCATCGCGGCTGAAAACGCCGAGTCGTCCTCCATCCTGACGCGGCCCGGCATTGCCTCGATCATCGAACCCGACCGCGCGCTGGCCTCGGCCTATGGGGACGCCTATGCGCGTTTCCGCGCGCTTTATCCTGCACTCAAAGGAGTCTGACACCATGAGCACCGGTTTCTTCGGCGACACCAAGCCGATCAAGTTCGAAGGCCCAGAATCGACGTCGGAGCTGGCCTACCGTCACTACGATCCGAACGAGATCGTGCTCGGCAAGCGGATGGAGGACCATCTGCGTTTTGCCGTCGCCTACTGGCACTCTTTCGCCTGGCCGGGCGGTGACCCGTTCGGCGGCCAGACCTTCGAGCGGCCCTGGTTCGGCGACACGATGGAAGCGGCCAAGAAAAAGGCCGACGTCGCCTTCGAGATGTTCCAGCTTCTCGGCGCGCCCTTCTACTGCTTCCACGATGCCGACGTGCGGCCCGAGGGCGCGACGCTCAAGGAGAGCATTTCGCGGCTCGACGAGATCGCGGATGTGTTTGCCAAGAAGCAGGAAGAGACCGGCGTCAAGCTGCTCTGGGGCACCGCCAATCTCTTCTCGCATCGCCGCTACATGGCGGGCGCTGCAACCAATCCGGACCCGGACGTTTTCGCCTATGCAGCCGCGACCGTGAAGAGCTGCGTCGACGTCACCAAGCGTCTCGGTGGGCAGAACTACGTGTTGTGGGGCGGGCGCGAGGGCTACGAGACGCTGCTCAACACCGATATGAAGCGCGAGCGCGAGCAGGCGGGGCGATTCCTGTCGCTCGTCGTCGACTATGCGAAGAAGATCGGCTTCGACGGCACGATCCTGATCGAGCCCAAGCCGCAGGAGCCAACCAAGCACCAGTATGATTTCGACGTTGCGACCGTCTATGGCTTCCTCAAGGATTTCGGGCTGGAGAAGGAGGTCAAGGTCAATATCGAGCAGGGCCACGCCATCCTCGCCGGCCATTCCTTCGAGCACGAACTGGCGCTCGCAAGCGCGATCGGGATCTTCGGTTCGATCGACATGAACCGCAACGACTACCAGTCCGGCTGGGACACCGACCAGTTCCCCA
Source organism: Aliihoeflea sp. (assembly GCF_052435475.1). Taxonomy (NCBI): domain Bacteria; kingdom Pseudomonadati; phylum Pseudomonadota; class Alphaproteobacteria; order Hyphomicrobiales; family Phyllobacteriaceae; genus Aliihoeflea; species Aliihoeflea sp. Next base: position 32,519 of record NZ_JBQVMV010000019.1, on the reverse strand, counting down.
ACAATGTGTCGGAAATGGCGCTCGCCTATCTGGAGGTGCTGAAAGCCGGCGGCTTCACCACCGGCGGCACCAATTTCGACGCCAAGCTGCGCCGCCAGTCGCTCGATCCAATCGACCTGCTCGCTGCCCATGTCGGCGGCATGGATTGCTGCGCGCGCGGGCTGAAGGCTGCAGCGAAGATTATCGAGGACAAGGCGCTCTCCGCGCCGCTCGAGGAGCGCTACGCCGGCTGGTCCGAGCCGAATGCGAAGAAGATGCTCGACGGATCGTATTCGCTGGAAGAGATTTCGACCTGGGCCCTCGATGCCGGCATCGACCCGCAGCCGGTCTCGGGCCGGCAGGAGCGGCTGGAGAACATCGTTAACCGCTACGTCTAGCGGCGCGGAAGCAAGGCGCGTTTACTTCTGGGGCGGCGCGGGGAAGAAAAGTCTCTCCCCCGCCCCATTTTGGACGCGCCCTTGTCTTCGCTCTGTCATCGATCCCGGCTATTTCTTCGCGCAATCGACGAAAGGAGGAATCGATGCTTCACCTACACAATGCCGCCCGCCCGGACCGTGCGCTCTGCAATGGTTCCGCCGACATGGTATCGATCGTCGACCGGCTCCTGGCCGTTGCGGAACTGCCCGAAACCGACAACGAGATCGACCGCGCCATCGCGCAGCACCGACAGTTGACGCTCGCCCGCACGATCAAGGGCCTGATCGAGCGCGACGAAGGCACCTGCGAAGCGGCCTGACCGCTACTGCACCACGAAAAAATCCTCGATCGAACTGGCGGCCGTCTTCAGGAGCGGGAGGAATTCCCGCTCCATTTCCGACAGCGGCATCCGCGCCGATTGCGTCGAGACGTTGATCGCCGCGACGATGGCGCCAGTGCGGTCGCGGATCGGGACCGCGATGGAGCGCAGGCCGATCTCCAGTTCCTGGTCGACGATGGCGTAGCCATCCGTGCGCGCCTTGGCAACGAGGCGGGCGAGTTCGGCCGGGTCGGTCACCGTCCGTTCGGTTTTGGCGGCGATCTGCGCGCGGGCAAGGAATGCGTCGAGGTCGGTGGCCGATAAACCTGACAGGATCACCCGGCCCATCGACGTGCAGAAGGCCGGCAGGCGCGTGCCGACATGGAGCGCGACGCCGACAATGCGCGCGCCGGCGATGCGCGCCACATAGACCACGTCCTCGTCCGCCAGAACCGCCGCCGAGCAGCTCTCGTTCAGTGCCTGCGAGACCTCGCGCATGAAGGGCTCCGCATAGGTCCAAAGCGAGGCGCCGGATAGCCATGTGCGGCCGAGCGTGATGAGGCGCGGCGACAGGCGGAAGATGCGCCCGTCCTGCCTTGCATAGCCGGCCGCGACGAGGGTCAGCAGGAAGCGCCGTGCGCCGGCGCGGGTCAAGGAGGCGCGGTCGGCGACCTCGCTCATCGTCAGGCCGGCCGGATGCGCCGCCAGGATTTCCATGACGCCCAGCCCGCGCTCCAAGGACCCGACGAAGTCGGAGCGGCTTGCCTGCTCTTCGATTGACACGTTACCCTCAGTCATCTAGAGCATGTATCGCATATGGAACATATGTTCGCAATGCGAACTTTTGTTGAAGTCGAACTGCGGTCGGCGTTCTGCCTTCCGTCCAAATTTCCGGGAGCGAGATGAACAAGATCACCCCCAGCATCGAGGATGCGATCGCCGGTATCGAGGACGGCATGTCCGTCATGATCGGCGGCTTTGGCGGCTCGGGTGCACCGATCGAACTGATCGAAGCGCTCGTCGAACGCTACAAGGCGACCGGCTCGCCCGGCCGGCTGACCGTCATCAACAACAATGCCGGCAATGGCGCGGTTGGCATCGCCGCGATGATCTATGCCGGCATGGTCGCCAAGATGGTCTGTTCGTTCCCGCGCTCAACGGATGCGCGCGCCTTCACCGAGCGCTACCACGCCGGCGAAATCGAGCTGGAACTCGTGCCGCAGGGCACGCTCGCCGAGCGCATCCGCGCGGGCGGCGCCGGCATTCCGGCCTTCTATACGCCGACGAGCTTCGGAACGGACATCGCCAAGGGCAAGCCGGTCGCCGAGTTCGATGGCCGCTCTTACGTGCAGGAGCGCTGGTTGAAGGCGGATGTCGCGATCATCAAGGCGGAGCTTGCCGACCGGAAAGGCAATCTCACCTACAACAAGGCGGCCCGCAATTTCGCGCCGCTGATGGCGATGGCGGCGGCGACGACGATCGTTCAGGCGCGGCAGGTGGTCGAGCCCGGCGCGATCGATCCCGAGCATGTCGTCACGCCTGGCATCTTCGTCGACATGGTCGTCGAGATCGCCGATGCGAAGCAGGAAGAGGCATTGTTGCGCGAAGGGGCGCTCGTGAAGGAAGGGGCGGGCGCATGACCGCGAAACTCACCAACGCCCAGATCGCCTGGCGCGCGGCGCAGGACATCCAGGACGGGGCCTATGTCAATCTGGGCATCGGTTTTCCCGAGATGGTGGCGAAGTTCAAGCCCAAGGGCCGCGAGGTCATCTACCACACCGAGAACGGCGTGCTCGATTTCGGCGAAGCGCCGCCCGCCGGTCAGGAAGACTGGGACCTGATCAATGCCGGCAAGAAGGCTGTGACGCTCAATCCGGGCGCTTCGTTCTTCCACCACGCCGACAGCTTCGCCATGGTGCGCGGCGGGCATCTCGACGTCGCGATCCTCGGCGCCTACGAAGTTGCCGAAAACGGCGATCTCGCCAACTGGTCGACGGGTCCGAAATCGGTGCCGGCGGTCGGCGGCGCGATGGACCTCGTGCACGGGGCCAAGCGCGTCTGCGTCATCACCGACCACGTCACCAAGGACGGCAAGCCGAAGCTCGTCGAGCGCTGCTCGCTGCCGCTGACCGGCGTCGGCTGCGTGACGACGGTCTATACCAGCCTTGCCGTCGTCGAAATCATCGACAAGCGTTTCGTCCTGCGCGAAAAGCTGCCGTCCATCAGCATGGAAGATTTGCAGGCCGTGACCGGAGCGAAGCTCGTGGTCGAGGGTGCCTGCAAGGATTTGATCGTACCGGAGGTTTGAACATGGCTGACGCCTATATCTGCGACTTTGTCCGCACGCCCATCGGCCGCTTTGGCGGTTCACTTTCCTCCGTGCGAGCCGACGATCTCGGTGCCGTGCCGCTGAAGGCGCTGATGGAGCGCAATCCCGGCGTCGACTGGGCCGCCATCGACGACGTCGTCTATGGCTGCGCCAACCAGGCCGGCGAGGACAACCGCAACGTCGCGCGCATGTCGCTGCTTCTGGCCGGCCTGCCGGAAGCCGTTCCGGGCGCGACCGTCAACCGGCTCTGCGGCTCGGGCATGAACGCCGTCATTAATGCCGCCCACGCCATCAAGGCGGGCGAGGCGGAGATCATGATCGCCGGCGGCGTCGAGAGCATGTCGCGCGCGCCTTTCGTCATGCCGAAGGCCGACACGGCCTTTTCGCGCAATGCGGAAATCTACGACACGACGATCGGCTGGCGTTTCGTCAATCCGCTGATGAAGAAGCAGTATGGCGTCGATTCCATGCCGGAGACGGCGGAGAACGTCGCCGAGCAGTTCCAGATCAGCCGCGCCGACCAGGACGCGTTTGCCGCGCGCAGCCAGGAGAAGGCCGTCGCCGCGCAGGAGAATGGCCGCCTCGCCAAGGAAATCGTCGCGGTGACGATCCCGCAGCGCAAGGCCGACCCGATCGTCGTGGACAAAGACGAGCACCCGCGCGCCGGCACGACGGCCGAGAAGCTCGGCAAGCTGCCGACGCCGTTCAAAAAGGAGGGCGGCACGGTCACCGCCGGCAACGCTTCGGGCGTCAATGACGGCGCGGCGGCGCTGATCATCGCGTCGGAAGCTGCGGTCAAGAAATATGGCCTGACACCGATCGCGCGCGTTCTCGGCGGCGCCGTCGCAGGCCTCGCGCCGCGCATCATGGGCTTCGGCCCGGCGCTTTCGACGCGCAAGCTCGTCGACCGGCTCGGCATGAAGGTTTCGGATTTCGACGTGATCGAGCTCAACGAAGCCTTCGCGTCGCAGGGCTTGGCCACGCTGCGCGATCTCGGCATCGCAGACGACGCGGACCATGTGAACCCCAATGGCGGCGCCATCGCGCTCGGCCATCCGCTTGGCATGTCGGGTGCGCGCATTACCGGCACGGCGGCGCTGGAGCTCAAGGAACGCGGCGCGCGCTATGGGCTGGCGACGATGTGCATCGGCGTTGGCCAGGGCATTTCGATCGCGATCGAGCGGGTATAGTCGACGCGCTTGGGAGGGGCGTCAGCGCCCCTTCCACACCGGGTCGCGTTTTTCGGCGAACGCTTTGAAGCCTTCGAGGCCGTCTTCCGAATCGTAAAGCCGGTCGACCGTCCCGAACTGGCGCTTGGTGATGCGGTTCATGGCTGCCTGGAAGCTTTGACCTTCCGCCTCGCGCGCGACTTCCTTGATGGCGGCGAAGACCAGTGGCGGCCCTGCGGCAAGCAATCTTGCCACGTCCCAGACGCGCTCTTCGAGCTGATCAGCGGGGTGTACCTCGTTGACGAGGCCCCAGCGATGGGCTTCGAGCACATCCATCCATCGGCCGGTCAACAGCATGTCCATCGCGACGTGATAGGGAATGCGGCGCGGGAGCTTGATCGTCGCGGCATCGGCCAGCGTGCCGGCCTTGATCTCGGGCAGGGCGAAGCTCGACGTTTCGGACGCGTAGATCAGGTCGCAGGAGAGCGCCAGTTCAAAGCCACCACCGACCGCCATGCCGTGGACGCAGGCGATGACCGGCTTGTTCATGTCGCGCAGTTCCTGCAGCCCGCCAAAGCCGCCGACGCCGTAATTGCCATCGACCGCATCGCCGCCGGCTGCCGCCTTCAGATCCCAGCCTGCCGAGAAGAACTTGTCGCCTGCGGTCCGGACGATCGCGACGCGCAGTTCGGGATCGTCGCGGAAGGATTTGAAGGTCTGGCCGAGCAGCCGCGACGTTTCGAGATCGATGGCGTTGGCCTTCGGCCGATCGAGCGTGATTTCGAGGATCGCGCCTTCGCGGCGGGTTTTGACGATGTCGGCGTTCATGCGGTTTTCTCCAAGGCTTCGAAATCGCCGACCAGCAGCGCATCGGCGATGAACGCGCCGCGCTCGCAGACGATCAGCGGGTTGATGTCGAGTTCGACGACCCGGCCCTCATTCTCGACGACGAAATCGCAAATGGCGAGGATCGTGTCGATCGCGGCGGCGATGTCGGCTTTCGGGCGGCCGCGATATCCGTCGAGGAGTGGGAAGAGTTTTAGCGAGCGCAGCGCCGTTTCGATCTCGTCGCGGGTTGCGGGGAGGAGCAGCGTCGTGGTGTCCGCCAGAAGCTCAACGAGGAGGCCGCCGTAGCCGATCGTCAGCAGCGCGCCGAAGACGGGATCTGGCGAGACGCCGACGATGAGTTCGGCGATCGGGTTTTCGATCATGCGTTCGACGTAGAGGCCGGTGCCGAGGGGCAAGAGTGCGGATGCAGCGGCTTCGATTTCGGCGGGCGTGCGTAGGTTGAGGCGGACTGCCCCGTGCTCGGATTTGTGCGCGAGGCCGAGCGCCTTAAGTGCGACGGGCAGGCCGAGAGCTTCGGCGGCGGTGACGGCTTCTTGCGCGAAGGATACGCGGCGGCCTGGGGGGACGGGCAGGCCGTGGGCTGCGAGGAGGGATTTGGCGGTGGCTTCGTCTAGCGGGCGCCGTTCCTCTCCCCCTTTGAGGGGGAGAGGTGCCGAGCCAAGCGAGGCGGAGTGGGGGTTATGCGCCAACGCCTCCCCCCCACTCCGTCCCGGCTTCGCCGGGCCACCTCTCTCCCCTTTGGGGGTAGAGGAAAGATTGCGCCAGGCTTGTCCCACAAACGCCGCCGCTTCCGCCGCCGCGATCGCTTCTTCTATGCCGTGCAGCGGCACGATTCCGCGCGCGAAGAGATCGTCGGCGTGTTCTTCCGGCAAGTTCTCCGCCATCGAGGCCACGATCGCGCCGCGTGCGTCGTTGGCCTTTAACGCGGCCTCGAACGCACGCACGGTCGGCCACCAGTCGGCGTCGGAGCAGCGGTCGGTGCGGGGGAAGTCGAGGACCAACATGTTGAGGTCGAACCCGCCCGAAACCATTGCCGTGAAGGTCGCGGTCATGGCCGGTCCGTCGTTCCAGATGAAGGTATGGTAGTCGAGCGGATTGGCGACGGCGACGAGGGGGCCGAGGGTGGCCTTCACCCGGTTGCGATGCATCTCGCCGAGCGGCGGGAAGTTCACCGCGCGCCCGTCGGCCGCATCCGCCATCACCGACGCCTCGCCGCCTGAGCAACTCATCGAGGAGAGCCGGTTGCCGGGCAGCGGCCCGACGCCGTGGAGAAGCTTCAGCGTTTCGAGGAAGGCCGGGATCGAGTGGACGCGGGCGATGCCGAGGCGTTTGAGGAAAGCGTCCGAGCCGGCGTCGGAACCCGCAAGCGAGGCCGTGTGCGAGATCGTCGCCGCGCGCGCCTGCTCCGAGCGGCCGACCTTCATCGCGACGATCGGCTTCTTCAGCGCGCGCGCGCGGGCGGCGAGGCGTTCGAAGCCGGGGATGGAATCGAAGCCTTCGATGTGGAGCCCGAGCACGGACACGCGCTCGTCCTCGATCAGGCCGAGCGCCATCTCCGACAGACCGGTCTGCGCCTGGTTGCCCGCCGTCATCAGGAACGCGATGGGAAGGCCACGCTTCTGCATGGTGAGGTTGCAGGCGATGTTGGAAGACTGCGTGATGATCGCCGCGCCGCGCGTGCCGGGCGCTAGGCGCCGGCCGCCATGCTGGTCGGGCCACAAAAGCGCGCCGTCGGCATAGTTGATCAGCCCATAGCAGTTCGGCCCGATGACGGGCATGTCGCCGGCGGCCTCAATGAGTTCGTGCTGGAGGCGGGGGCCGTCCGGGTCGTCGGCCTCGAGGAAACCGGCAGCGAAGGAGATCGCGCCGCCGGCGTTGCGGGCGGCAAGCTCGCGCAGGATGTCGATCGTGGCGAAGCGGTTGACGCCGATGAAGGCTGCGTCGGGTGGAACTGGCAGGTCGGCGATGGAGCGGAAGGCAGGGATGCCTTCGATGTCTGGTTTCGTTGGGTGGATGGGCCAGATGTGGCCGGTGAAGCCCATCTTGAGAGACTGTTTGACGACGTTGGTCGCGAAGGCGCCGCCGCCGACGATAGCGATGGAATGGGGGTGGAGGAGGCGGTGGAGGCGGGTCATGAGGGGGAAGGAGCCTTGCGAGGGGACCCCCACCCTGTATCCCTCCCGACAAGGGGGAGGGAGGGCATCCACGTTGCGCCATGGCTACACAACACAGCACTGAATGAGTGCATGCGGCGTCGAAGTCTCCCTCCCCCTTGTGGGGAGGGATAAAGGGTGGGGGTCTGACGCGCGTAACCGCCCAACATCAACCGCCCACCGCCCGCAGCAACGCCCGCGAGATGATATGCCGCTGGATTTCGCTCGTGCCTTCCCAGATGCGCTCGACCCGCGCGTCGCGCCAGATGCGTTCCAGCGGCAGTTCGTCCATCAGGCCCATGCCGCCATGGATCTGGATCGCTTCGTCGGCGACGAAGGCGAGCATTTCGCTGGCCTTCAGCTTGGCCATCGCCATGTCCATGTCGGTGACCGTGCCGGCGTCGTATTTCCAGCCGGCTTCCATCAGCATCAGGTCGGCGGCCTTCAGTTCGGTCGCCATGTCGGCGAGCTTGAACGAGACGCCCTGGAACTTGCCGATTTTCTGGCCGAACTGCTCGCGACTGGCGGCCCAGTCGACGGCGTGGCCGAGCGCGCGTTCGGCGCGGCCGATGCAGGTGGCGGCGACCTGGAGGCGGGTCGCGCCGAGCCAGGAATTGGCGACCTCGAAGCCTTTGTGGACCTCGCCGAGAACCTGGCTTGCAGGTAGGCGGCAATCGTCGAATTCGAGGACGGAATTGGTGTAGCCGCGGTGCGAGACATTGCGGTAGCCGTCGCGCACGGTGAAGCCCGGCGTGCCCTTGTCGACGAAGAAGGCGGTGATGAGCCTTTTGCGCCCGCGCGGGGTTTCTTCCTCGCCGCTCGCCATGAAGACGATGGCGAAATCGGCGATATCGGCATGGGAGATGAAGTGCTTGGTGCCGTTGAGCACCCAGTCGCCGCCATCCTGCTTGGCGCTCGCCTTCATGCCGCGCAGGTCGGAGCCTGCGCCGGGCTCGGTCATGGCGAGGCAGTCCCATTTCTCGCCGCGGATGCAGGGAAAAAGGTAGCGCTCCTTTTGCTCGTCGGTGCCGGCGAGGAGGATGTTGGACGGGCGGGCGACGCAGGTCCAGTGCAGCGCGTAATTGGCGCGGCCGAGCTCCTTTTCGTAGAGCAGCCAGGTCAGCGTATCGAGCCCGGCGCCGCCGACGTCTTCTGGCATGTTGGCGGCGTAGAGGCCGGCCGCGATAGCCTTGGCCTGCAGCTCTTTGACGAGGTCCATGCGCAGATGGCCGGTGCGCTCGATCTCCGCCTCGTGCGGGTAAAGTTCGTTCTCGACGAAGGCGCGGGTGGTGTCGACGATGAGGCGCTGTTCTTCGGTGAGGGAGAAGTTCATGGCCGGAACTCCGCCGTCAACCCGGCAGTTCGACCCCCACTCCGGCCCTTTGGGCCACCTCTCCCCCGTTCGACGGGGGAGAGCAAGCCAGGCTGGAGAAGCGCATGCGTTGCGGCAGCGCCGATCCTCTCCCCCGTCGATCGGGGGAGAGGTGGCCCGCGCAGCGGGTCGGAGTGGGGGTCGACCGCTTCGCTCATCTGGATTGCACCTTGATCACCTTCCTCGGCTTGTCCGCCTTCGCCTTGGCGGCCGTCTTCGAAACCGGCTTCGCTTTGCCGAGCCGATCGACATAGGCTTTGTGCAACTGCCCCGCGCCCCACCCCTTGCCCTTGTTCTCCTTCGAGAGCGCTTCCATGATCGCGACCAGATTGTCGTCGCGGATCTTTTCCAGTTCGCGGATCGTCCATTTGTCCGACTGCGCGTCCGACTGGCTGGCGATGAGGTCGACGAGTTCGTCGTTGAACTCGGGCACGTCCATCAACTTGGTCCACGGCCATGAGAGGCAGGGGCCGAACTGGGCCATGAAGTGGCGCATGCCGGCCTCGCCGCCGGCGATGCGGTAGACCTGGAACATGCCCATCTGCGCCCAACGCAGGCCGAAGCCGTAGCGCATGATGTCGTCGAGTTCCTCGACCGTGCAGATGCCGTCCTTGATCAGCCACAGCGCCTCGCGCCACATGGCTTCGAGCAGCCGGTCGCCGACGAAGGCTTCGATTTCCTTGCGGATGACGACCGGCTTCATGCCGATCTGCGCGTAACATTCGCGCGCGAGTTCGACGGCCTCGGGCCATGTCTGCTCGCCGCCGACGATCTCGACGACAGGCAGGAGGTAGACCGGGTTGAACGGGTGCGCGACGACGAGGCGCTCGGGATGGTGCTTCATCGCCACGGCCATGTCGGTCGGCTTGATGCCGGAAGTGGACGAGCCGACGAGCGCGGAGGAAGGCGCGTGGGCGTCGATTTCGGCCAGCACCTTGTGCTTCAGGTCGAGCCGCTCGGGCACGCTTTCCTGGATGAAGTCGGCATCGGCGACAGCCTCGGCGATGCTCGTCGCGTAGGTGATCGCGCCTTCTTTCGGGCGGCCCGACGTCGCCAGGCGCTTGTAGGCGCGGCGGGCGCCGGCCATGACTTCGTCGACCTTGCGTTTGGCCTCGGGGTCGGGATCGAAGATGGCGACGTCGATGCCGTTCAAGACAAGGCGCGCGACCCAGCCCGCCCCGATGACGCCGCCGCCGATGCAGGCTGCCTTTGTGATGGTCATTTGGTTTGCTCCACTTGGCGGAGGTCGCGCTCTACGTTGCTCCCCTCTGTCCTGCCGGACATCTCCCCCGCGAGGGGGGAGATTAGTCTCGTCACCGACACCGTGTGATCTCCCCCCATGCGGGGGAGATGTCCGGCAGGACAGAGGGGGGCGCGAAGGATCGCGACGTTTTCATTCTTCATATCGTTCACGCCACCGGCGCCCGCTTTGTCAGGTTCAGTTTCCTGCGCACCTCGTCCGGCCCGATCACCCGCGCGCCCATATTTTCCACGATCGTCACCGCGCGCTCCACCAGTTGCGCGTTGGTGGCGAGTTCGCCCTTGCCCAGCCAGAGATTGTCTTCCAGCCCGACGCGGACATTGCCGCCGGCGAGGACGGCGGCGGCGGCGTAGGCCATCTGGTTGCGGCCGAGCGCGAAGGCGGACCAGGTCCAGTCTTTCGGCACGTTGTTGACCATCGCCAGATAAGTGTTCAGGTCGTCCGGCGCGCCCCAGGGCACGCCCATGCAAAGCTGCACCAGCGCGTCGGGCGCGAGGACGCCTTCCTTCACCAGTTCCTTGGCGAACCAGAGATGGCCGGTGTCGAAGGCCTCGACCTCGGGCTTGACGCCCATCTTCGTCATCATGCCGCCCATGGCGCGGAGCATTCCTGGCGTGTTGGTCATCACGTAGTCGGCTTCGGCGAAATTCATCGTGCCGCAGTCGAGCGTGCAGATTTCGGGCAGGCACTGGCGCACATGCTCGACGCGTTCAGCGGCGCCGGCCATGTCGGTGCCCTGTTCCTTCAGCGGCAGTGGCTTTTCCGTCGAGCCGAACACCATGTCGCCACCCATGCCGGCGGTGAGGTTCAGGACCACGTCGACTTCGGCGTCGCGAATGCGCTCGGTCACCTCGCGGTAGAGCGCGATGTCGCGCCGCGGGGCGCCGGTCTCGGGATCGCGGACATGGCAGTGGACGATCGCGGCACCGGCTTTGGCCGCCTCGATCGCCGAATCCGCGATCTGTTTCGGCGAGCGCGGCACGTGGGGCGAGCGGTCCTGCGTGCTTCCCGAGCCGGTAACGGCACAGGTGATGAAGACCTCGTGGTTCATTTCGAGCGGCATGGGCATCCTCCAAGTTGTTGCCAGCTTCGCGTCCCTTGCGTCAGCATGTTTTGCGATTTACGCATGATAATTGATGAAAAGCGAAAAACAGTCGATCTTTCGGCCCGACGGAACCCCGCTGGCGGTGACTTTTCTCGTGCTGCCGGGCTGCTCGCTGATGTGTGTCGCGTGCGCCATCGATCCCTTGCGCGCCGCGAACCGCATCTGCGGGCGGCAGGTATTCGACTGGCGCGTGGTCTCGCTCGACGGTGCGGCGCCGCAGACGACCAGTGGATTGCCGGTCGCGGTGTCGGGCGCGTTCGAGGCGGGTCGCGCGGGCGATTTTATCATCGCGATCGGCGGCTTCGGTTCGCGCGGCGCGCTCTCCGGCCCCGAGCTTGCGGCGTTCAAACGGGCGGCGGGTGCTGCGCGTGCGGTCGGGGGCATCGAGGCGGGAACGTGGGTTCTCGGCCATGCGGGGCTCCTCGACGGCCGCGCGGCGACGACGCATTGGGAGGATCTCGAGGACTTCGCCGCCGCCTTCCCGGAAGCCAATGTCCGGCCCGACCGATACGTGATCGACGGGCCGGTCGTCACGGCGGGCGGCGCGTCGCCGGGGTTCGACCTGATGCTCCATCTGATCCGATCGCGCCTCGGCATGAGCGTCGCGCTCGATGTGGCGAGCGTCTTCATCTATGACCAGGCGCGGGCGGCGAGCGACGCGCAGCCGCTGGTCTCGCTCGGCCGGCTCGATGGCCACGATCCGCGGCTCGCGCAGGCAGTGCGGATCATGGAGGCGCATGTCGACCGGCCGCTTACCGTTGCTGCCATCGCGCGACGGTCCAAGCTGTCGGTGCGGACGATGGAACTCGTCTTCCGCCGCGCGATCGGCGAAAGCCCCGGCGCCTATTATCTGCGGCTGAGGCTCAATGCGGCGCGGCGCCTCGTCCTCGACACACGCGAGCCGATGGCGGACATCGCCGCGCGAACCGGCTTTTCGAGTTCCGCCGCTTTCTCGCGTGCTTTCGGGCGGGCGTTCGGCAAGACGCCGAGCGCGATGCGGCGGGGGTGAGAAAATGAAAAATAACCCCTCTGCCTGACCGCCGGGCGGGTGCAGACTGCCTGCGGTCGCTACAGGAGTTTGTCCCATGCACGGAAATGCCATCGCCAAGGTTCTGGAACGCAAGCCGCCGAAGATCGTCCGCCAGTTGCCGGCGGGAGTCGCGCATTGGGCGCCGCCGGGCGGTTCGATGGTCGTCTCGTCGGCCGGGGAGGTCTACGAGCTCATGCAGCTCGTGCCGCATGGCCAAGTCATCACGCTCGACACGATCCGCGATGCGCTGTCCATCCGGCACGGAACTAGCATCGCCTGCCCGGTCTCGACCGCGATCTTCATCAATCTGGCCGCGCAGGCCGCCGAGGACTGGCGCGCCATGGGCCGTAACGATGCGATCGCATGGTGGCGCACGCTCAAATCCGGCGGTCATTTGAACGACCGCTATCCCGGTGGGATGGACCGCCACGAGGCGGAGTTGGAAGGCGAGGGGCACCGGCTTCAGCGCAAAAACAAGTGCGCGTGGATCGAAGACCTCGACAGGAAGGAATTCGACCTGTTGGCCGCGATGGCGTGACCGGCTAGTTCCCAGCTGCCGCCATGCGTCGTCCCGAGATGGCCTTCTCCAGCCAGCCGACCTGCATCTCCGGAACGGAGGAGAGGAGGAGCTGGGTGTAGTCGTCGAAGGGTGGTTCGAGGACTTTCGACTTCGGGCCGTAGCGCACCACCTCGCCGCGATACATGACGGCGATGGAATCGGCGATGGCGCGGACGGTCGCGATGTCGTGGGTGATGAAGAGGTAGGAGACCTGCTCCTGCTTTTGCAGTTCCAACAGCAGCTTGAGGATGCCGTTGGCGACCAGCGGATCGAGCGCGCTGGTCACCTCGTCACAGATGATCAGCTTCGGATCGGCGGCGAGCGCGCGGGCGATGCAGACGCGCTGCTTCTGGCCGCCGGATAGTTCGGCCGGATAGCGATCGGCGAAGCCGCGGCCCATCTCGATTTTTTCGAGGAGTTCATTAACGCGGCGGTCGCGCTCAGTGCCGCGAAGGTTGAAGTAGAACTCGAGCGGGCGGCCGATGATCGTCGCGACGGTCTGGCGCGGGTTCATCGCGACGTCCGCCATCTGGTAGATCATCTGCAGTTCGCGCAGATCCTCTTTGCTGCGGTCGGCAAGGCGGGCGGGCAGTTCGCGCCCGTCGAAGGTGATCGTGCCTTCCTTCGGCGGCAGAAGCCCAGTGATGGCGCGCGCGAGCGTCGATTTGCCGGAACCGGACTCGCCGACGACGGCCAGCGTCTGGCCCGGGCGGATATCGACCGTGACGTTCTTCAGGACGTTGATGTGGCCGCCACCATAGGCGGCCGTGACATTCTTCACCGACAGGAGCGGCGTGCCTTCCGGTGCGTGTTCGTCGTGCTCGACATGGTGGGCGGCGACGAGCTGCTGCGTATAGGTCTCGCGCGGCTGGTCGATGATCTGGCGCGTGTCGCCCCATTCCACGGTCTTGCCATGGCGCAGCACCATGATCTCGTCGGAGACCTGCGCGACGACGGCAAGGTCGTGCGTGATGTAGAGCGCGGCGACGCCGGTCGCGGCAATGGCTTCCTTGATGGCGGCGAGGACGTCGATCTGTGTCGTCACGTCGAGCGCGGTCGTCGGCTCGTCGAAGATGATGAGGTCCGGCTCGGAGCAGAGTGCCATCGCCGTCATCACGCGCTGGAGCTGGCCGCCGGAGACCTGATGCGGGTAGCGCTTGCCGATGTTCTCCGGGTCGGGCAGCGAGAGTTTGCGGAACAATTCGACGGCGCGCGCCTCGGCCTCGCGGCGCGAGGAGACGCCGTGCTTTAGCGTCGCCTCGACCACCTGGTCCATCAGCCGGTGGGCAGGATTGAAGGCGGCTGCGGCGGACTGCGCGACATAGCAGACTTCGCGGCCGCGCAGGCGGCGCACCTTGCGGTTGCCCTCCTTCAGGATGTCGCGGCCGTTGACGATGACTTCGCCGCCGGTGATCCGCACGCCGCCGCGGCCATAGGCCATGGGCGAGAGGCCGATGGTGGACTTGCCGGCGCCGGATTCGCCGATCACGCCGAGCACCTTGCCCTTGTGCAGTGTCAGCGAGACGCCGTCGACGATGGTGATGTCGTGCGGGTCCTCGTCCGGCGGATAGACGGTCGCCTCGATCTTCAGATTGCGGATCTCGAGCAGCGGCGCGCCCTTGAGATGGATCGGTTCCTCAGGCATTGCCGCGCCCTCCCTTCAAATCGGTGGTGCGGTTCAAGATCCAGTCTGCGACGAGATTGACCGAGATCGCCAGCGCGGCGATGGCGCCGGCGGGGATCAGCGCGGCCGGTATGCCGAAGACGATGCCTTCGCGGTTTTCGCGCACCATGCCGCCCCAGTCCGCATCCGGCGGCTGGACGCCGAGGCCGAGGAAGGAGAGGGCCGACAGGAACAGCACCGCGTAGATGAAGCGCAGGCCGAGTTCGGAGACGAGCGGCGACAGCGCGTTGGGCAGGATTTCGCGGAAGATGATCCAGCGTGTGCCTTCGCCGCGCAGCTTGGCCGCCTCGACGAAATCCATGACGTTGATGTCGACCGCGACCGCGCGCGACAGGCGGTAGACACGGGTGGAATCCAGAATGCCCATGACGAGGATCAGGATCGGGATGGTCGAGGGCAGGACGGACAGGACGACGAGGCCGAAAATCAGCGTCGGGATCGACATCAGGAGGTCGACGAAGCGCGACATCAGCGTGTCGAACCAGCCGCCGATGACCGCCGCCATGAAGCCGAGGATCGAGCCGAGCGTGAAGGCGAGCGCGGTGGAGGCGACGGCGATGAAGACCGTGATCCGGGCGCCATAAATCATGCGCGAGAGGAGGTCGCGGCCCAGATTGTCCGTGCCGAGCCAGTATTGCGCCGAGGACGGCTCCCACACCCCGCCAAGGACGCGCGAGCCGGGATAGGGTGCGATCCACGGGGCAAAGATGGCGACGAAGAGCAGGACGACCGTGACGAAAAGGCCGATCGCCGCACCGATGGGCATGCGCTTGAACATCATCGCGTCACCTCCGGTGCCTGAGGCGCGGATTGGCGAGGATCGCCACGATGTCCGCGATGAGATTGAGGCCGATATAGACGGCGGCGAAGATCAGCCCGACCGCCTGCACAACCGGCACGTCGCGCTTGGAGACGTGGTCGACGAGATATTGCCCCATGCCCGGATAGACGAAGATCACCTCGATCACGACGACGCCGACGACGAGGAAGGCAAGGTTCAGCATCACGACGTTGACGATGGGCGCGATCGCGTTGGGGAAGGCGTGCTTGCGGATGATCTCGAAGAGCGACAGGCCCTTCAGCTCCGCGGTCTCGATATAGGCCGACTGCATGACGTTGAGGATCGCCGCGCGGGTCATGCGCATCATGTGCGCGAGGACGACGAGCGTCAGCGCGGTTGCCGGCAGCGCGATAGCACGCATTCGGTCAGCGAAGGGCATGGTGTCGTAGACGGTAGACACGCTGGGAAACCAGCCGAGGCGGACGGCAAAGAAATACATCAGCACGTAGCCGATGAAGAATTCGGGCAGCGAGGTCGCCGAGAGGGCAAGGCCGGAGATCGTCTTGTCGACGAAGCCGTTGCGATAGCGCACGGCGACGAGGCCGAGCAGGATTGCCAGCGGCACCGAGACGATGGCGGCCCAGAAGGCGAGGAAGAGCGTGTTCTTCAGGCGCGGCCAGATGGACGTCGCGATGTCCATGCGGTTGGACAGCGCCGTGCCGAGGTCGCCCGTCAGGACGCCGCCGAGCCAGGTGAAATAGCGGATATAGGCCGGGTCGTTGAGGCCGAGTTCGCGGCGCAAATTTTCCAGCGCCTGCGGTGTCGCCGCCTGGCCGAGGATCGACTGAGCGACGTCCCCCGGCAGGATTTCGGTGCCGAGGAAGATCAGCACCGAAACCGCCAGGAGGAGAAGGATGCCCAGCGCGATGCGCTGGGCGATGAGTGTCAGTACCGGGTGTGCCCCCACGTTCCGCCCCGATCAGGCCTGGTCGAGCCAGACGCGGGTCGCCGCCCTCAGATTGGACGTCTCGTGGTTGGGGTCCTGCACCCAGCCCTGGACCTCCTCGCGGCGTGCGTCGAGGAAATCGTTGAACATCGGCAGGATCAGGCCGCCATCGTCGCGCACCTTGGTCGCCGCCTCGCGGTACATCTCGCCGCGCTTGGTGTCGTCGAGTTCGGCGCGCGCGGTGCGGATGAGGGTGTCGAAGCCCTCGTCGAAGAACCGGGTGTCGTTCCAGTCGGCGCCGGTGATGTAGGCGGTCGAATACATCGAATCCTGTGTCGGGCGACCGCCCCAGTAGGAGGCGCAGAAGGGCTGGGCGTTCCAGACTTCCGTCCAGTAGCCGTCGCCCGGCTCGCGCTGGACCTGAATCTCGATGCCGGCGGCCTGCGCCTGCTGCTGGTAGAGCTGGGCCGCGTCGACGGCGCCGGGGAAGGCGACTTCGGACGTGCGCAGGAGGACGGGGCCCGAATGGCCCGACTTCTTGTAGTGGAAGGCGGCCTGCTCGGGATCGTAGGCGCGCTGCTCGATGCCTTCCGGATAAAGCGCGTAGGAGGGCGAGATCGGGAAGTCATTGCCGATCGAGGCGTGGCCGGCGAGAATCTGCTCGACCATCTGCTCGCGGTCGATGGCGAGCTTCAGCGCCATCCGCAGGTCCGCATTGTCGAACGGCGCGGTATTGCAGTGCATGATGAAGACGTAGTGGCCCTTTGAGGGCACGCTTTCGATATGCACGCCCGGCATGCGCGCCAGAAGCGCGACGGTGCGCGGCTCGACGCGGTTGATGATGTGGACCTGGCCGGACTGCAGCGCCGACGTACGCGCCGTGGCGTCGTTCATCACGACGACCTCGACCGAGGCCACGTGGCCGATCTCGTCGCTCCAATAGCCGTCATATTTGGTCGCGACGTGGCGGATGCCGGGCTCGTTGACCTCGACCTTGTAGGGCCCTGTGCCGATGCCCGCCGATGGATCGTCATAGCCGCCATTGGGCTGGATCACGAGGTGGTAGTCGGTCAGGAGCAGCGGCAGGTCGGCATTGCCCGAGCCCAGCTTGAAGACAACGTTGTCGCCGTCGATCGAGATGTCCTCGATGTCGCGCAGAACTCCGAGCGCAGCGGATTCCGTCGCCTCGTCGGAATGGCGGCGGATCGTCTGGGCGACATCTTCCGGGGTCATTTCCTTGCCATTGTGGAAGGTGACGCCCTTGCGGATCTTGAAGCGCCATTCCATCGCATCGTCGGACGATTCCCAGGATTCGGCCAGAACAGGCTGCGGGGAGCCGTCCTGCGGCGACTGGAGAACGAGAAGCTCGCCCCAGGTCGAGCCGAAATTCTGAGGCACCTGGGTCAGCCACTGGGCGGGGTCGAGGCTGTTGGTGGATTCACCGCCCTGCAGGCCCATGCGCAGGTCGCCGCCCTTTTGCGGTCCCTGCGCGCGCGCCGCGCCGATCAGCAGCGAGTTGGCGAATGTCGAGGTGACGCCGAGCGCGGCCGCGCGGCCGAGAAAATCGCGACGGTTCAGCTTGCCGCGCGCGACATAGCGGCTCAAAAATTCCAGTTCTTTCGACATTGCCCGTTCCTCATTCGATCGATTGATCCGAACCCATTGAGCGGACCCGTTGGCGGGTCTCGTTGGGTAAGGATATTGACGGCATCATGCGACATTTCACATGGCCGTTTGCGACATTGAATGGCGTAATTGGTTTCGCCTGAGACGAGGCGAACTATAGCCACCCTCGCCGCGGGATCAACCGCGAAGGGAAAATTCGTGAGGATTTGCCGATAGTTGGGCGCCGAGCGCCCTCACTGGTCTATCAATTGAGCGGGATGTCGTTGGCGTCCTTCGACGCCTGATAGACTTGCGAAAGCGTGTCGTAGCGGGCTGCGATGCGGGCCGCGCGGGCCGTCAGTTCCGACCTGTCGCGCTCGTCCATCGCGGCGATTTCGCGCCGGATGGAATGACTTTTCCAGTAGGCGTTCTCGGTCCGGTAACCGCCCGGCTCAAGCCCGAAGACCTCGTTCAGGATCTTCAGATCGTGGGGAATGGCGAAGCTGTCGCGCGAATCCTCGTGGCTGAAGAAATAGTGGAAATTGTCGAAGCCCGCCCAGGTGATGGCAGACAGGCAGAGCGAGCAGGGTTCGTGCGTCGAGAGGAAGATGCAGTCCTTCGTGTCGGGCCGCTCCGCCTTCGGCAGCTCGTAGAAGCGCTTCATGGCGTGCATCTCGCCGTGCCAGAGCGGATTTTCCATCTCGTTGTTGGTCTCGGCGATCACCACGGACAGGTCCGACTTGCGCAGGATCGCGGCGCCGAAAATCTTGTTGCCGGCCGCAACGCCGGCTTCCGTTTTCGGCACGATGTCGTCTTCGATCACGTCGAACAGGCGGTGGATCAGCGTTGCGCTCATGGCTGGAAGCCTTCTGGCAGGCGGATTTCCCACGGCTCCTCGAAGAAGAATTCCTCGAGGTTGGTGCCGTCGCCGCCGCGGTCGACGACGATGAAATCCTGGTTCTGCCCGACCGGCGTCAGGACGGCGTGCCACGTGTTGCGGTGATAGTTGATGCCCTGGCCGGGCGCCGTGACGAAGGCGTGCGGCTCGCCGGGGCCGTCATTCGTGTCGTGGCAGACGACCACGAGGAACGGGCGCTGGTCGAGCGGCATGAAGATCTGGCTGCCGAAGGGATGGCGCTCGACCATCTTGAGCGTCAGCGGAAACGCGTAGGGCGTGCCGCGGGCGATGGAGACGAGCACGCGCGCATTCGGGCCCATCGCCTCGACCTTGGCAAGGTCGTGATAGCGCTCGCACTTGCCGTCGTTGATCGGGAAGTGGTTGTCGCCGGAGGTGTCGAGGACGTCGCCGAAGGGGGAGAAGGCTTCGCGGGTGAGGGGGAGGGCGGTGATTGGCGCAACCATATCAGAATGCCCTTCCCAGCTTCATATGCCGGTTCACATCCTTGTAGAGCAGATACCGGAACCGGCCCGGCCCGCCTGCATAGCAGGCCTGCGGGCAGAAGGCGCGGAGCCACATGTAGTCGCCGGCCTCCACCTCCACCCAATCCTTGTTGAGCTTGTAGACCGCCTTGCCTTCGAGCACGTAGAGGCCGTGCTCCATGACATGCGTTTCCTCGAACGGGATCAGCCCGCCGGGCTCGAAGGTGACCACCGTCACGTGCATGTCGTGGCGCAGGTCCGCAGGGTCGACGAAGCGCGTCGTCGCCCATGTGCCGCCGGTATCGGGCATCGGGGTGGGCGCGATGTCTTTTTCGTTGAGGAAGAGCGGGTCGGGCGCGTCGAGGCCTTCCACGAAGTCATACGCCTTGCGGACCCAGTGGAAGCGGGCGACGTCCTTGCCGTCATTCCTGACAGTCCAGCCGCTCGCGGGCGGCAGGTATGCGTAGCCGCCGGGCGTCAGGATGTGGGCCTCGCCGTCGAACGTCACCGTGATCTCGCCCTCGACGACGAAGAACACGCCCTCGGCGTCGGCTTCCGGCTCGGGCTGGTCCGAACCGCCGCCCGGCTGCACTTCCATGATGTATTGCGAAAACGTCTCGGCGAAACCGGAGAGCGGGCGCGAGAGGACCCAGAGCCGCGTCTTGTTCCAGAACGGCAGATAGCTCGTCACGATGTCGCTCATGACGCCCTTCGGGATGACCGCATAGGCCTCGGTAAAGACGGCGCGGCCGGTGTGGAGCTCAGTCTGCGCCGGCAGGCCACCGGTGGGTGCGTAATAGGTTCGCTCGGTCATTGGGGCAGGATGTCCTTCAGCCGCAGATAGGCGATGCGCTCGACCTGCTTGCAGGCCGTCGTGAATTCGGCGTCGCGGTCGTTGGCGATGCGGCGCTGGAAAGCCTCGAGGATCGACGCCTTGGTGTTGTCCTTGACGGCAATGATGAACGGGAAGCCGAATTTGTCGACATAGGCGTCGTTCAGTTCGATGAAGGTCGCGCGCTCCGCGTCGGTCAGGGCGTCGAGACCGGCTGAGGCTTGTTCCCTGGTCGATTCTTCGGTGAGCCGCTTGGCCTGCGCCAGTTTGCCCGCAAGGTCGGGGTGGGCCTGCAGGACGCCGAGGCGCTCCGCCTCGCTTGCCGAGCGGAACATCCGCGCCAGTGCGTTGTGCAGGCCGCCCGCGCTGTCATGGGCCGGGCCGAGTTCGAGGTCGAAGGCGCGCTCCGCGATCCAGGGCGAATGCTCGAAGATCGATCCGAAGCGCGAGACGAACTCGTCGCGCGCCATGCGGCTCGGGCGCAGCGCATGCGGCGCGTATGGATTGTTCGCGGCCCAATGTTCGGCGATGTCGATGCGGCGCGCGACCCATGCCTTGTCGTGGCTCTTCACATAGTCGACGAAGCGCTTCAGCGCCGCCACGCGCCCCGGCCGGCCGACGAGCCGGCAGTGCAGGCCAATGCTCATCATGGAAGGTCGGCCCGCTTCGCCTTCTGCATAATGCGTGTCGAACGCGTCCTTCAGATAGGCGAAGAACTGGTCGCCCGAATTGAAGCCCTGCGGCGTCGCGAAGCGCATGTCGTTGGCGTCGAGCGTATAGGGGATGACGAGTTGCGGATCGCTCGCGCGGCCCTGTCCGTCATGGTCGAGCCAGTAGGGCAGGTCGTCGTCATAGGTGTCGGAAATCCAGGTGAAGCCGCCTTCCTGCGCGGCCAGCTTCACGGTGTTGACCGAGGTGCGGCCGACATAGAGGCCCTTCGGGCGCTCGCCGACGACTTCCGTGTGAAGCCGGATGGCTTCAGCGAGATCGGCGCGCTCGGCCTCTTCCTCGTGGTCGCGGTAGTCGATCCATTTCAATCCGTGCGAGGCGATTTCCCAGCCCGCGTCCTGCATTGCTGCCACCTGGTCCGGCGATCTGGCCAGCGCGTCGGCCACGCCGTAGACAGTCACCGGCAGGCCGGCCTCGGTGAAGAGGCGATGGAGCCGCCAGAAGCCGGCGCGCGCGCCGAACTCGTAGATCGATTCCATGTTCCAGTGGCGCTTGGCTGGCCACGGCGCCGCGCCGACGATTTCCGACAAGAACGCCTCTGAGGCGGCGTCGCCATGGAGGACGCAGTTTTCGCCGCCTTCCTCGTAGTTGACGACGAAGGACACCGCCACATGCGCACCGCCCGGCCAGTTCGCCTTCGGCGGATTGGCGCCATAGCCGCACATGTTGCGGACATATCGCTTCGGCTCGGTCATCGACGTCTCCCCTGACATGTTCAGGATAAGCGCGGATCGATGCGCCTATTCCCGGCGAAAAATTTGAAAGTCTTTTTGTGGCCGCTCGCCTCCAGAGGGCTTATGACTTGCCTTAGGATCACCGACAATGGCTCAATAACAACAAAGAGGTGCTCGCAAATGGCCAGTGGCGGAGGACGACTGACGACGCATGTGCTCGATACCGCATCGGGCCGGCCGGCTGCGGGGCTGAAGATCGCGCTCTACAGGCTCGATGGGGATGACCGCGCGCATGTGAAGTCCGTCACCACCAATGCGGACGGCCGCTGCGACGCGCCGCTGCTCGAAGGCGCGGACTTCGCGCCGGGGCAGTACGAGCTGGTGTTTGCGGCAGGCGACTATCTGCGCGCTTCCGAGGTGATCCTGCCCGATCCCGCCTTCCTCGACGAAGTGCCGATCCGCTTCGGAATGGCGGAGACGTCGCATTATCATGTGCCGCTCCTGATCTCGCCTTACGGCTATTCGACGTATCGGGGGAGTTGAGGGTTGATGACGATGTGTATGCTCTACGTTGCCCCCCTCTGTCCTGCCGGACACCTCCCCCGCATGGGGGGAGATCACGCGCGTCATCCATGCAGGCGAATCTCCCCCCTCGCGGGGGAGATGTCCGGCAGGACAGAGGGGGGCGCGAAGGGGCGCAGCCGTAAACCGAACGAGGTCGCGAATTGACCCGCCCTCACCTCCGCTTCCTCCTCAACGGCGAGGAAATCACCCTGACCGACCTCCGCCCCGACGCGACGCTGCTCGATTTCCTGCGTCTCGACCGCGCGCTGAAGGGCACCAAGGAAGGCTGCGCGGAAGGTGATTGCGGCGCATGCACGGTGCTCGTCGGGCGCCTGGCCAGCGACAGGCTCGTCTATGAAGGCGTCAATGCCTGCATCCGGTTCACCGGGTCGCTCGACGGCTGCCATGTCGTCACCATCGAGCATCTGCGCGGTGCGGGTGGCGGGCTTCACCCGGTGCAGCAGGCGATGGTGGATTTCCACGGCTCGCAGTGCGGCTTCTGCACGCCGGGCTTCGTGATGTCGCTCTACGCGCTGTGGATGCGCGAGCCGAACCCGTCCGACGCGACCATCGAAAAGGCGCTGCAGGGGAATCTCTGCCGCTGCACCGGCTACGAGGCGATCATGCGCGCGGCACGTGCCATTTCGTCTTATGGCGAAGCAGGCCGCGACCCGCTCGTCGCCGAGCGCGCGGAGGTGATCGCCAGGCTGAATGCCATGCGCGACGGTGCGCGCGTCGAGATCGGCGCGGGCAAGGATCGGCTCGTCGTGCCTGCGACGGTCGATGACCTCGCGGCCGTGTTCGAAGCCGAACCGCATGCGCGCATCGTCGCCGGCTCCACAGATGTCGGCCTGTGGGTCACCAAGTATTTCCGCGATATCTCGCCGGTCGTCTTCATCGGTGGGCTCGACGCGTTGCGGCAGGTGTCGGAGACGGACGGCACGATCACGATCGGCGCCGGCGTCAGCTACACGGACGCCTATGCGGCGCTCGCGACACGCATTCCCGCGCTGCGGCCACTTCTCGACCGGATCGGCGGCGACCAGGTGCGCAACATGGGCACGATCGGCGGCAACATCGCCAACGGCTCGCCGATCGGCGACACGCCGCCGCCCTTGATCGCGCTCGGCGCGTCGGTGACGCTGCGCAAGGGCGCGGCGCGCCGGACGATCGCGCTCGAGGATTTCTTCATCGATTACGGCAAGCAGGACCGCGCGCCCGGCGAGTTCGTTGAGGCGATCCATGTACCTGTGCCGGATGCCGGATCGCTGTTTGCCCTCCATAAGGTCACCAAGCGCCGCGACGAGGACATAACGGCCGTGCTCGGGGCCTTCCACCTGACGATTAAGGGCGGCACGGTAATCTCGGCCCGCATCGCCTATGGCGGAATGGCAGCGACGCCGAAGCGGGCGAGGGCTGTTGAGGCGACGCTCGTCGGGAAGGCGTGGACGATGGAGACGATCGAGGCGGCGATGGCGGTCTATGCGCAGGACTTCCAGCCGATTTCAGATATGCGCGCGAGCGCTGACTATCGGATGATGTCGGCCAAGAATCTGCTGATGCGGGTGTTTCTGGAAAGTTCGGGTGAGACGGTGACCGTCTCGCGGCATGAGGCTGCTTGACATGCATACGCCCTACGTTGCCCCCCTCTGTCCTGCCGGACATCTCCCCCGCGAGGGGGGAGATCAGTTTCGTCGTCGACACCGCGTGATCTCCCCCCATGCGGGGGAGATGTCCGGCAGGACAGAGGGGGGCGCGACGGATCGCAACGCTTCCGGGGCAGGCCGATGAACAAGCACGCCCAGCCCGACCTCACCGCAGCCGCCATCAAGGGTGGGGTCGCGACTGACCAGCGGCATGATTCCGCCGCCAAGCACGTCACCGGCACTGCCGTCTATATCGATGACATCGCCGAGCCGGCGGGAACCCTGCATGGGTGTCTTGGCCTCTCGACCATCGCGCACGGCGCGGTCAAAGCCATCGACCTCGATGCGGTTCGTTCCGCACCGGGCGTCGTCGCGGTGCTCACCGGCCATGACGTGCCCGGTGTCAACGACATCTCGCCGACCGGCCGGCATGACGAGCCGGTGCTGGCAACGGAAAAGGTCGAGTTCTTCGGCCAGCCGCTCTTCGCCGTCATCGCCGAAACGCGCGAGGCTGCGCGGCGGGCGTGCAGATTGGCGAAGATCGAGTACGACGCGCTGCCCTTCACCACGGACATCGGCAACCTGGATGCGAAGTCGGGCAAGATGGTCGCGCCGCCGCTGACGCTCAAGCGCGGCGAAGCGGAACAGGCCATCGCGTCGGCGCCGCGCCGGCTCAAGGGCCGGATGCGCGTCGGCGGGCAGGATCATTTCTACCTCGAAGGGCACATCGCGCTCGCCATCCCCGGCGAGGATGACGACGTCACCGTCCATTCCTCGACCCAGCATCCGAGCGAAGTCCAGCACATGGTCGCGCACGCGCTCGGGGTCGCCTCGCACGCCGTCACGGTCGAGGTGCGGCGTATGGGCGGCGGGTTCGGCGGCAAGGAGACGCAGTCGAACCAGTTCGCCGCCATCGCGGCCATCGCAGCCAAGAAGCTGAAGCGCCCGGTGAAGATCCGCCCCGATCGCGATGACGACATGATCGCCACGGGCAAGCGTCACGATTTCCTGATCGACTACGAGGTCGGCTTCGACGAGGATGGCACGATCCGCGGCGTCGACTACACCTATGCCGCGCGCTGCGGCTTCTCGTCGGACCTGTCCGGTCCCGTCACCGACCGCGCGCTTTTCCACTGCGACAACGCCTATTTCTACCCGGCGGTCCATGCGCAGTCCGCGCCGCTCTACACCAACACGGTCTCGAACACCGCATTTCGCGGTTTCGGTGGCCCGCAGGGCATGATGGGGGCCGAGCGCGTCATCGACGAGATCGCGTTCGCGTTGGCTAAGGACCCGCTCGAAATCCGCAAGGCGAATTTCTACGGAACGACAGACCGCAACGTTACGCCGTACCACCAGACCGTCGAGGACAATATCGTCCATCGGATCGTCGAGGAACTGGAAGCCTCCAGCGATTATCAGCGGCGACGCGAGGAGATCGCCGCGTTCAACGCCCAAAGCCGGATCGTCAAGCGCGGCCTCGCGCTGACGCCGGTCAAGTTCGGCATCTCCTTCACCGCCACGCATTTCAACCAGGCGGGCGCGCTGGTGCATGTCTATACGGACGGCTCGGTGCACCTGAACCATGGCGGCACGGAGATGGGGCAGGGGCTCTATGTCAAGGTCGCGCAGGTGGTGGCCGAAGAGTTCCAGATCGACATCTCGAACGTGAAGATCACTGCGACGACGACGGGCAAGGTGCCGAACACTTCTGCGACGGCGGCTTCGTCCGGCACGGATTTGAACGGCATGGCGGCGCAGAACGCCGCGCGCCAGATCAAGGATCGGCTGTGCGATTTCGCGTCCGAGAAATACGGCCTGCCGAAGGACCAGATCGTCTTCCTGCCCAACCGTGTGCGGATCGGCAACCAGGAAATTCCCTTCGCCGACCTCGTCAAGCAGGCCTATATGGCGCGCATCCAGCTCTCCGCCGCCGGTTTCTACAAGACGCCGAAAATCCACTGGGATCGCGACAAGGGCGAGGGGCGGCCGTTCTATTATTTCGCCTATGGCGCGTCGTGTTCGGAAGTCGCTATCGACACGCTGACCGGAGAATATGTCGTCGAGCGCACCGACATCCTGCACGAGACGGGCCGCTCCCTGAACCGGATCATCGACCTCGGCCAGATCGAGGGCGGGTTCGTGCAGGGTATGGGCTGGCTGACGACGGAAGAACTCGTCTGGGACGACAAGGGGCGGCTCAGAACGCACGCGCCCTCGACCTACAAGATCCCGCTCACCTCGGATCGGCCGAAGATCTTCAACGTGACGCTGGCGGATTGGCCGGAGGCGCATGAGCCGACGGTGCACCGCTCCAAAGCCGTCGGCGAGCCGCCTTTCATGCTGGCGATGTCGGTGTTCCATGCGCTCTCGGATGCGGTGGCGAGCGTCGGCGGGCACAAGGTGTTTCCCGCGCTTGATGCGCCGGCAACGCCGGAGCGGGTGTTGATGGCGGTGGAGCGGGTGCGAAAGGTTGCGGGTGGCTAGCCGGATGCGAATGCGCGCGGACAGGCTATAGAACAGCGATGCTTATGATCCTTCACGCCCCCCTCTGTCCTGCCGGCCCACACCCCCGCAAGGGGGGAGATTATTCTCGTCGCCGACATAGCGTGATCTCCCCCCTTGCGGGGGAGATGGCCGGCAGGACAGAGGGGGGCAACGTAGGGCCCGACGCCTCCCAATCAGGGCGCGCTGCATGACCATCGTCGCAAGCTTCCTCTCCACCCACCCCGACCTTGCCCTCGTCGAGGTCCGCTCCGCCGTCGGCTCCACCCCGCGCGAAGCCGGGGCGTGGATGCTGGTCTCGCCGACCGCCATCTTCGGCACGATCGGCGGCGGGCAGCTCGAATTCATGGCGATCGACCGCGCGCGGGAGATGATCGCCGCAGCAGGCCCGACAACCGACCTTCTCGATATCCCCCTCGGGCCCGAGATCGGCCAGTGCTGCGGCGGGCGGACCGAGATCGACATCGTGCTCGTCGATGCCGAACTGCGCGCCGCGATCACGAAGCGGACCGAGCGAGAAGAAGCGATGCAGCCGCACGTGCTGCTCTTCGGCGGCGGCCATGTCGGCCATGCGCTGGCGGCGGCGCTCGCGCTCATGCCGGTGCACGTCACCATCGTCGAAACGCGCGCCGATGCGCTCGACGGAATGCCGGAGAAGATAGCGACGAAGCTCACCCCGGTTCCCGAAGAAACCGTTCGCGACGCGCCTGCCGGCTCCGCTTTCGTTGTCCTGACACACGACCACGCGCTCGATTTCCTGATCGTTGCCGAGGCACTGAAGCGCAGTGATGCTGCCTATGTCGGGATGATCGGGTCGAGGACCAAGCGGGCGACGTTCAAGAGCTGGTATCTGAAGGAGGCCGGCGGATCGGAGGCCGACCTTGAGCGCCTCGTCTGCCCGATCGGCGGCTCGGCGGTGAAGGACAAGCGCCCCGCCATCATTGCGGCGATGGCGACGGCAGAGATTTCGGCCACGCTTTTCAGCGCGGCTTCATGATGTCGCGGATGAGGCGCTGGCAGCGCTCGGCCATGAAATCGAGCAGCAGCCGCACCTTGGGGTCCTGAAACTTGCGGTGCGGATAGACCGCCGCAAGCTGTACCGGGGTCGGCGGCGTTTCGGGCAGGATGACCTTGAGCCGCCAGTCGCGGATGAAGGGTTCGACCTCGAAGCGCGGCTTCATGACGATGCCGCGCCCGGACAGGGCCCAACTCGTCAATACGTCGCCATCGTCGGAATCGAACGGCCCGCGCACGTCGAATTTCTGGACGCCCTCGGCGGTCTGCAGCGGCCAGTAGAATTCGCGCGCGCCGGGAAAGCGCAACAGCAGGCAGTCGTGGCGCTGGTCGATCAGGTCCTGCGGGGTCTGCGGTTCGCCGCGCGCTTCAAGGTATTGTGGTGCGGCGACGAGGACGCGCTCGCAGTCCATGACGCCGCGCATCCGCAGGCTCGAATCCTCCAAATGGCCGAGCCGGAAGGCGACGTCGATACCTTCCTTCATCATGTCGACATTGTGGTCCGACAGGCGCAGCCGCACTTCGATGTCGGGATATCGGTCGTGAAAATCGGGAATGCCCGATGCGATCAGCCGGCGGCCGAGGCCAAGCGGCGCGGTAACGCGGATGGTGCCGCGCGGCTGGCCGGAAAGCGAGGTGACCGCGGCTTCCGCATCCGTCACCGCATCGAGCACCTTTTTGGCGCCGTCATAGAAGATGCGGCCGTGCTCGGTCGGCATCAATTGCCGCGTGGTGCGATTGAAGAGCCGCACGCCGAGGTGCTTTTCCAGTTCCTTGATGCGGTTGGAGGCGACGGCGGGCGAAATGCGCATGTCGCGCCCGGCGGCCGACAGATTGCCGAGTTCCACCACGCGCACGAAAACAGATACATTGTCCAGATAGGCCATTTCTCGCTCCCAAGCGTCAGCGGCCTAGCATTTTCGATTTTTTTTTGAAAGTCATCGCGTCGCTTCCCTCTTCCGCATTGAACCGTCACGCGTAAAGTCCGAGGCTGGGATTTGCCGAGGGCTCACACTTGTACGATTTTGCGATTTTCTGGGACTGGTTGAGCTTTGCCGCACGCTGGCTGCACGTCATCACCGCGATCGCGTGGATCGGCTCGTCCTTCTATTTCATCGCGCTCGATCTCGGCCTGCGCCGGCAGGGCCAGTTGCCGCCGGGCGTCAATGGCGAGGAGTGGCAGGTCCATGGCGGTGGTTTTTATCACATCCAGAAATACATGGTCGCGCCGCCCAACATGCCGGAGCACCTGATCTGGTTCAAATGGGAGAGCTACGCGACCTGGCTGTCGGGCTTCTTCCTGCTCGCCATCGTCTACTATGCCGGTGCCGATCTCTATCTGATCGACCGCAACGTTCTCGACGTCTCGGCGCCCGTCGCGATTCTGATCTCGATCGCATCGCTCGGCATCGGCTGGCTGATCTACGACCAGCTTTGCAAGTCGCCGCTGGACAACAACGACACGGCGCTGATGCTGATCCTCTATGGCGTGCTCGTCGCGATGGCGTGGGGTTATACGCAGCTCTTCACCGGGCGCGCCGCCTTCCTGCATCTGGGCGCTTTCACGGCGACGATCATGTCGGCCAACGTCTTCCTGATCATCATCCCGAACCAGAAGATCGTGGTCGCGGATTTGAAGGCCGGCCGCGCACCCGATCCGCAATACGGCAAGATCGCCAAGCAGCGTTCGACGCACAACAACTACCTGACGCTGCCCGTCATCTTCCTGATGCTGTCGAACCATTATCCGCTGGCCTACGCCACGGAATTCAACTGGGTGATCGCCTCGCTGGTGTTCATCATCGGCGTCCTGATCCGGCACTATTTCAACTCGGTGCATGCGGGCAAAGGCCAGCCGCACTGGACTTGGGGCGCATCGGCCGTGCTCTTCATCGTCATCATGTGGCTGTCGACCGTGCCGGCCGCCCTGACGGGCGAGCCGCGTGCCTCTGTCCGCGCGGAGACGCTGATGGCATCGACCCATTTCGACGCGGTGCGCGATACTGTCATGGGCCGCTGCGCCATGTGCCATGCGGCGGAGCCCGGCTGGGAAGGGATTTACCTCGCGCCGAAGGGCGTGCTGCTCGACGGCGAGGCGCAGATCGCCGAGCACGCACGCGAAATCTATCTCCAGGCCGGCCGCAGCCACGCAATGCCGCCCGGCAACGTCTCGGGCATGACCGACGACGAGCGCCGCCTGCTGGTCGCCTGGTTCGAGGGGCGCTGATGTCGACGCTTCTCCTGCGCGGGCGTCTGCTGTCCTTCCTCACCGAGCCCGAAAGTATCGAGGACCGCGCCTCTTATCGCTACGAGGAAGATGGCGGGCTTCTGATCCGCGACGGCAAGATCGCGGCGATGGGCGATTTCCATCTGGTATCGCGCGAGGCGGGCAAGGATGTCGCGATCGTCGATCATCGCCCGCATCTCATCCTGCCCGGCTTCATCGACACGCATGCGCATTTCCCGCAGATGCAGGTGATCGCCAGCTACGGCACCGAGCTTCTCGAATGGCTCAACAAGTACACGTTCCCGGAGGAGACGCGCTTTGCCGACCTCCAGCATGGGCGGCGCATCGCACGGCTTTTCCTCGACGAATTGATCCGGCAGGGCACGACGACGGTCGTCGCCTATTGCTCGGTCCACAAGGAGAGCGCGGACGCGTTCTTTGCCGAGGCGGAAAGCCGCGACATGCTGGTCGTCGGCGGCAAGGTGATGATGGATCGCAACGCGCCCGACGCGCTGACCGACACGCCGCAAACCTCCTATGACGACACGAAGGAGCTGATCGCGCGATGGCATGGCCGCGCGCGCGGCCACTATGCGATCACGCCGCGCTTTGCGATCACCTCCTCGCCCGAGCAGATGGAGATGGCGGGCGCGCTCGCCGCCGAGCGTCCCGGCCTCCATGTCCAGACGCATCTGTCCGAGAACCACGCTGAAATCGCCTTCACACAGGAGCTCTATCCCTGGTCGAAGGACTATACCGACATCTACGAGCACTACGGCCTCGCCGGCGCGAAGACGCTGTTCGGCCATTCGATCCATCTGTCGGAACGCGAGGCCGATGCGCTGTCGGACGCCGGCTCGATCGCCGTCTTCTGCCCGACCTCGAACCTCTTCCTCGGTTCCGGCCTGTTCGACTATCAGCGCTATCGCCGCCGCGCGAAGCCGCTGCGCATTTCGACGGCGACGGATGTCGGCGGCGGCACGAACTATTCGATGCTGCGCACGATGGACGAGGGCTACAAGATCATCGCGCTCAATGGCGAGAAGCTGAACCCACTCGCATCGTTCTGGCAGATCACGCTCGGCAACGCCAAGGCGCTATCTCTGGAAGAGAAGATCGGCACGCTCGACATCAGCACCGATGCCGACCTCGTCGTGCTAGATGCCAAGGCGACGCCGGCCATGCGGCTGCGCATGGAGCGGATCGAGACTCTGGCCGAAGAGCTGTTCTTGATGCAGACGATGGGCGATGACCGGACGGTGCGGGAGGTTTACGTGGCGGGCCAGCCGGCGAAGAGCGAGTTGGCGGGGTGAGGGTATCTGTGACGATTGCGCTCGACGTTGCCCCCCTCTGTCCTGTCGGACATCTCCCCCGCAGGGGGGGAGATCACGCGCTTCAACCTTTGCGACTAGCTGATCTCCCCCCTTGCGGGGGAGATGTCCGGCAGGACAGAGGGGGGCGCGAAGGATCGCATACGCTCCGCGGTGACTCGCGATGACCGACCCGCACACCCTCTTCACCTCCCTCTTCTCCGCCGCCGTCGCCGCCGCCGATCCCGAACGCACCATTGGCGACCACCTTCCCCCGCGCCCCAAGGGCCGAACGATCGTGATCGGCGCTGGCAAGGGCTCGGCGCAGATGGCGCGGGCGCTGGAGCGCGCCTGGGACAGGCCGCTCGAGGGCGTTGTCGTCACGCGTTACGGCTATGGCTGCGACTGCGAGCGCATCGAGATCATCGAGGCTGCGCACCCCGTCCCTGACGAAGCGGGGCTCAAGGCCGGGCAACGGCTGCTCGCTGCCGTAGCGGGCCTCACCGCCGACGACCTCGTCATCGCGCTCGTCTCGGGTGGCGGCTCGGCTCTGCTGCCCGCACCGCCCGCCAGCCTGACGCTCGCCGACGAGATCGAAGTCAACGAGGCGCTGCTTGCCTCCGGCGCGCCGATTTCGGCCATGAACACGGTGCGCAAGCACGTCTCGTGCATCAAGGGCGGGCGGCTTGCCGCGGCCGCGCACCCCGCGCGCGTCGTCTCGCTGATCGTCTCCGACATTCCCGGCGACAATCCCGCCCATGTCGCCTCGGGCCCGACGGTGCCGGATGGCGCGACGCGAACGGACGCGCTCTCGGTCGTCGACACCTATCGGTTGAAACTGCCGGACGCCGTCATGGTGCATATCCGCTCGCCCGCTGCCGATGCGCCGATGCCGGACGAGGCCCGCTTTGCCGGCAACGAGGTGCGCGTCATCGCATCGGCGGGGATTTCCCTCGAAGCAGCCGTCGCCGAGGCCAGGCGCCATGGCATCGAGGCCGTCATCCTCTCCGATGCGATCGAGGGCGAGGCACGGGAGGTGGGCAAGGTCCACGCGGCGATCGCCCGCGAGATCGCGCTGCGCGACCGGCCGTTCGCCAGGCCTGTCCTCCTCCTGTCGGGCGGCGAAACGACGGTGACGATTGCGCAGAAAGGCGGCCGGGGCGGGCGCAATACGGAATTCCTGCTGTCGCTCGCGCTCGGCATCGAGGGGTTGGCGGGCGTTCATGCGTTCGCGGCGGATACGGACGGGATCGACGGATCGGAGGCCAATGCCGGCGCGTTCGCTGATGGGACGACGGCGACGCGCCTACGTGGGCTGGGGCATGATCCGCGTGCTTTACTGGCACGGCATGACGCGTGGGCGGCGTTCGATGCGCTGGGGGATTTGTTCGCGCCGGGTCCGACGGGGACGAACGTCAATGATTTGCGGGCGGGTGTTGTCTTATAGGCGGAGCGAAGCACCCCCACTCCGGCCCTTCGGGCCACCTGCCGGGGCGAGCCGCGGGTCTCGCCCGTCCTTCGGACCCCCCTGCCCGGGGGGACTGTTCAACCCGGACTCTGAAGTCGCTTTCTGGCGAGGAAGATGTCGAGGGTGATCTCGAGCATGTTCTGGGACTTGGAAGCGCGCTTGGTTCGTCGGTTGAAGCGCGCGAGATTGTCTCGAAAGGAGGCGTTCGAGGACTCGATGAGGTGGGTCTGCGCCTTGGTCTGCTGGTGCGGTTCGCTTGCCCCGATGCGCTGGAAGGCGAGACGGTAGCAGGAGTTGGCATCGGTGAAGATGGCGCTGATCTGACCGACGGCCGCCTTGGCCAGCCTGTAGATGGCGATGGCGCTGTATACGCCCGTGTCACCGATATGGTAGGCGACCACCCGCCGGTGCTGGCGGCTGTAGGCCGTCCAGATCACCGCGCGGCGGGCTTTTTTTGGACGTAGGTGTAGATCTCGTCCATCTCGATCACGTCCGCCTTGCCGGTATCGGTCGGTAAAGCCTGGGCCAGCTTGGGCTGCATGGCCGCATGCTCCTTGCGAATCCAGTTCAGCACCGCAGCGGGCGATGCAC
>NZ_JBQVMV010000018.1:0-59011 GCF_052435475.1 Aliihoeflea sp. | reverse complement strand
CCCACACCTTCTTCTCGGCCATCTGCATCGCAGCCGCCGTCATCTTCTGGCTCTGATCAATGAGTCCTGAGCCTAGATCGTGACTGCGGCGGCGGCCAATGCGGCACACAAGACGCCGCCGCCCATCAACTTGCCGCATTGGGGGTTGACTATTCCGCCCGCCCGGATAAAACGCGCCCACATCAGCACGCCGCGAGCGTGTCGGTCTTGGGGAATAGGTTAACGGTAGACCCACGGACTCTGACTCCGTTAGTCCTGGTTCGAATCCAGGTTCCCCAGCCAGAATTATTCCGAAACCATTGAAATCATTGGATTTTCTGGGCTGTAGAGCTGACGCGCGCCGCGTCGAATCGGCCTTCCGCAAGTGGTGCCCACAACTGATGCCCAGAGCTGATGTCCATCCGCTCCGGGCCGATGGAGCACGGGGCGGATGGGACTGCGCAGGCATCAGGTTGAAAACCTCGTCCTCAGGGGGCCGATCTTCTACTGGCGGGCGCGCATCCCCGTCGGCTTCAGAGGCACCGGAACAAATGCAAGGCTTTCACTGAGCCTTAGGCTGTCGGACCGTAAGAAGGCTTCGCTCGTGGCACGGCGTCTGAACGCCATGCTGCTCGAACTTGAGATGGTGCCGAAGGCCAGGATGGCGACAAAGGAACAGCTCGCGAAAATCTTCGCGCTCGAAGCCGAAGCGATGCGCGCCGAAATCGAGGCGCTGGACCTGGCGGCAAAACGGACGGGTACCCTGCGCGATCCGGAACATCGCGAGGCGGACCGTCAGGTTGGCTGGGCCTACCGCCTCCTGCACACGTTCGGGTCGGGAGAGGACGTATCCTTTGAGGAAGGGAGCGAAACGCGGGAGGCGCTAATCGAGGCAGGCGCCCAGGCAGAGGACCTCCCCTTCATCGAAGCGACCTATCGGGCCGAACGCGAGATCACCAACGCAGACAGGAAGGGCGTGACGCGCAGCCCATTCCTTCGCGACGTCCTGCACCGCATGGCACAGGCCGAACTCGAGGACACGCCGCTGCATCGGGACGCTGCGATCGAGGAGATTTTCCGGGCGCGGGCCGATACCCTGCTTGCTTCGGCCGAAGACACGAGAAAGCCAAAGCTCACTGGAGAACGTCCGCCGGATCGTGGATCGGTTGCCGCCAGCGCCGGATCTCCACCTCCTCGCCCGGCAGTTTTCTGGGCTGAAGAACAGCCCGTGGCGCGAGCGGCGGCCGAGCCAGATCTTAGGCCGGAGCCCCCGGTCGTCCCTGTTGAGCCGGTGACCGTTCAGCCACCGGTAGCCCAAGCCAAGCCACCCCAGCCGAAGACGGCTCGGAAAGATCTCCCTCTTACGGATTTCGATACAGAGTTGGAGAACCTCATCTCGAACAGAAAGAACGAGTGGGAAGACGACACTGCCTCAGACGTTCGGGTACTGGTCGGAATCTTTCGAGGCATCCTGGAAGAGCATGGCGTGGCGCATTCCGGCGAGATCACGCAGGAACATGTCGCTGCGCTCCGCCAGCACTTCAATCACATCCTTCCGCTCTACGGTCGCAGCCCGCGCCTGCGCGCGCTTTCGCCTGCTGCGTTGCGAGCCGAGAGCAAACGGCGCGCCGACGAGGCAGCAGCATCCGGCGAGAAGATCGAGCTCGGACTCTCGCGTGCGACGATCCGCCGACACCTCGGCAATCTCGACCATTTCCTGAAGCATCTGCGCGCATCGCACTTCACGGTCCCCGAATGGACCTTCGAGGGGCTGCGGCCCAAGAAGCCGCCAAAAGGCGAGATCAGGCTCCAACAGGTGAAGCCGAAGCCGGAGGATATCCGGCCGCTCTTTGATATCCCGTTCTTCACGGGTCGAAGAAGCGTGGAGGAACCGGAAGTCGCAGGAGACAACGTCTTCCATTCGGCCAACTACTACCTCCCCATGTTCTTCACCTACCTTGGTTCCCGGCGTAAGGAATTCGCCGGCCTCATGGTCGACGAGATCGTGCAGAGCGATGGCCACTGGTCGATCCAGATCAAGGCGAGCGAGGTCAGGCGCATCAAGAATGCCCAGTCACATCGCCTGCTGCCGGTGCCGAACGAACTTCTGCGGCTCAATTTCATCGAATATGTCGAGCGTCTTAGATCGTAGATTCAGAGAGGAGAGGAATGCCATCTCATGGGTTGTTGACATCCCCGCAAGTGGCCCCCACATTGCTCCGGCATGTTCGGCTAAGTTATTGAAACAATGTTATTTCTGGTGTTCTGGTCAGCGAATCCAGGTTCCCCAGCCAATCTTTAAGCCATTAGAATTGTTAAATCTTTTAGTCTGCAGCGGCATGAGCCGCTGACGCCTGTCTCTGGTGCCGCCCGTATTTTCCGTGATGTTGCCCCCGGCCGCTAGAGCGTCACCCGAGCTGAATGAATCGGTGCGGGTTCCCAAATCAACGCGTTTCTGATTCATCATGTTTGCCGGGTGAGGAGGCCGGCGGACATGTCGAAAGCTTTGTCACTCAATCTCCGGACGCGTGTTCTTGCCGCCGTGGCCAGCGGGCTCAGCCATCGCCAGACAGCTGAACGCTTTGGTGTCAGTGCGGCAAGTGTGAGCCGCTGGAGGGCGCGCGAGCGTGATCAGGGAGCGCCTCTTCCCAAGGCCTTGGGAGGTGACCGTCGATCTGGACGCATCGACGCCTGCAAGGCATTGATCCTATCGCTGCTTGAGGAGACGCCCGACATTACGATCGAGGAGTTGCGGCAAGCTTTGAGCGCACGTGGTCACCGCTTCGGTTTCGGCACGATCCAGCGCTTCTTCGTGCGTCACGCCATCACTCGAAAAAAAAGACGCTCCACGCATCCGAACAAGACCGGCCAGACATCCTGAAACAGCGCCAGGAGTGGTTCGAGGGGCAGCTTGATCTTGATCCGGCCAAGCTGGTGTTCATCGATGAGACGTGGGCCAAGACCAACATGGTTCGCACGCACCGCCGGGCACCCAGAGGAAAACGCCTGCGCGCCGGCGCACCTCATGGCCACTGGCGCACGACCACCTTCGTCGGCGCACTGACGCAGCGGGGCATGATCGCGCCCTTCGTTCTCAACGGGCCGATCAACCGCATCGCATTCGAAACCTATGTTGAGCAGGTTCTGTTGCCCGAGTTGCGGCCCGGCGACATCGTGATCATGGACAATCTCTCAAGCCACAAAGGAACCAGAACCCGAGAACTGATTGAGGCAGCGGGCGCATCACTGAGGTTCCTGCCGCCCTATAGCCCCAACTTCAATCCGATCGAAAACGCCTTCTCCAAACTCAAAGCGATGCTCCGCAAAGCAGCAGAGCGAACCGTTGATGCGCTCTGGAACAGAATTGGCAAACTGGTCCAAACCTTCACGCCCAAAGAGTGCGCCAACTACTTCGCAGCCGCTGGATACGATGCAGACTGATAGGATTCCGCTCTAGCGCCTCACCGCTCGGCCGAGCCAGATCAGGATGCACGCGCCGATGAGCCCAGCGATGAGATAGCCGAGCCAGCCGCCGAAAGAGACGCCGAGGAAGCCAAAAAGAAAGCTGGCGATTGCAGCGCCGATGATGCCGAGAATGATGTTTGCGAAGATGCCGGTATCGCTCTTCATGAAGTTCGAGGCGATCCAGCCGGCAAGGCCGCCAATGATGATTGCCGCGATCCAGCCCACGCTTGCGTCTTCCATCTGACCACTCCCGCTTCCTATGCTGACGATAGGTCAAATCATCCACGATGGTTCGATTCGAACAAGACTTCGGTTGGCCTTGTCCCCTGCAACTTTCGCAAAACCGGCCGACTTAGAATCGAATTCGCGATCCGGCGATTGTCGACCTCGTCAGGCGGCGCGTGGTGCGGCCGTTCCCTCCGCGAGCAGCCTTGCGGCCCACATGCCGAGAAGCATGGCGGGGATGAAGGCGAAGGTGCCGGTGGCTCCGAGGCCGAGCGCGGTCAGTGCCGGGCCGGGACAAAACCCGCCAAGCCCCCAGCCGATACCGAAGATGGCGGGACCGGCGACGATCCTGGCGTCGATGTCGCTGCGCGTCGGCAGGAGGAATCGATCGCCGACGATGGGCTCGGCGCGCGCCAGCACCAGACGATAACCGGCGAAGGTCACCAGCACCGCGCCAGCCATGACGAAAGCAAGAGATGGGTCCCAGGTTCCGAACAAGTCCAGGAAGTTCAGGACCTTCGCCGGGTCCGACATGCCTGAGACGACGAGGCCGGTGCCGAACAGAAGGCCGAGCGCGAGGTTGACGAGGAAGGACATTCGATCAGGTTCCGGTGACGTGGCGCACGAGAAAGACAGTGATGAAGGCCGTCGCCATGAAGATGCAGGTGGCGACGAAGGAGCGGGTCGACAGCCGCGACAGGCCGCACACGCCATGGCCCGACGTGCAGCCATTGCCCCACACCGAGCCGAAGCCGACGAGCAGCCCGGCGGCGATCATCAGCGGAATGTTGGACGACACCGACTGGCTGATCTCGACGCCCCCAAGCGTGACCATGACGAGCGGTGCGGCGACGAGCCCGATGACGAAACCGAAGCGCGACAGGAAGGCGCCGTCGCGGTAAGGCGGCAGCAACCGTCCGGCGATCCCCGAAATGCCGGCGATGCGACCTTCCCACAGCATCAGAAGTACGGCCGAAAGGCCGATCATCATGCCGCCGATAAGCGAGGCGAGGGGGGTAAATTCCGTCATGGGGTCGATCCTTTGGCCGGCGTTGCGCAGAACATGGCGTGCATCATCGAAATGAACTCGGACACGCGGCCATCTTCGAGCCGGTAGTACATGTGCTTGGATTCCTTGCGGCCGACGATGAAGCCGGCTTCGCGCAACTCGGCAATCTGCTGCGACAGGCCAGGCTGACGGATTCCGAGCGTATCTTCGAGGTCGCGCACCGCGCGTTCGCCATCGACGAGCGCGCAGACGATCATCAGCCGCGAGGGGTGGGCGAGCTTCTTCAAGAACTCCGCCGCCTCGCCGGCATTGTCGACCATTTCCGCTGTCTCTTGCGACATTTCGCGAGCCATGACGGTCAGTCCCATGCCGCACCCTTCAGCGCGTCGAGAGGGAATTTGAGAAAGCGCTTGCCGTTGGCTTCCGGCGCCGGCAGGCGGCCGCCATTCATGTTCACCTGCAGCGCGTGCAGGATCAGCTTGGGCATCGGCAATGTGGCATCGCGCGCTTCGCGGACCGCGACGAACTCGTCCTTCGTGCGACACGTGGAAATGTGCGTGTTCGCCGCCTTCTGTTCGGCGACGGTCGATTCCCACCGCGGCTCGCGCCCGTCCGGCTGATAGTCATGACCGACGAAGATGCGGGTCTCGTCGGGCAGGGCAAGAATCTGCTGGATGGAATCCCAAAGGCGCGACGCGCTGCCGCCGGGAAAATCGCACCGCGCCGTGCCCGAATCCGGCATGAAAAGCGTGTCGTGGACGAAGGCCGCGTCGCCGATCACATAGGTGATCGAGGCCAGCGTGTGGCCGGGCGAGTACAGCACCTTGGCGTCAATCTTGCCGAGCTTGAACGTTTCGCCTTCGGCAAAGAGCTTGTCCCACTGCGAGCCGTCGGCCGGAAAATCGGGCCAGTTGTAGAAGCCCTTCCAGAGCTTCTGGACCTCGACCACCTTCTCGCCAATGGCAGTCGAGGTGCCGGTCTTTTCCTTCAGGTAATGGGCAGCGGAAAAATGGTCGGCATGGGGATGCGTGTCGAGAATCCACTCGACCTGGAGCCCATTCGATCTGATGTAGTCGAGAATGCGGTCGGCATTGATCGTCGCCGTCGCACCGGATTTCTCGTCGAAGTCGAGCACCGGGTCGATGATCGCGCATTTCTTCGTGGCGGGATCGGAGACGACGTACTGGACCGAAAAGGTACGCTTGTCGAAAAACGCCTTCACGTCAGGCTTGGCACCGGTGAGATTGGCTTCGTTGGCGTCGAGCCATTTGACCGCGCCCGAAAGGTCGACCCCGAGACGCGCGCCGAGCGGCACGACCTCGCTCTTCGCCATGCGGCCGTCGAGCACCTCGCCGATCGCGTGAAGCGTGGCCGAGCGTGTGCCGGTCTTGCAGTGAGCGAGAACGGGACCGTCGGCGTTGCCAAGCGCCGCCTGGAAATCCGCCACCTGACCCCTGGTGATCTGACCGGGAACGACGGGAATGTGCGTGTAGCCGAGCCCCACCGTCGCTGCGACGCTGCCGTTCTCCGATGAAGTCGGCTGGCCCGCCTCCTCGCCATCCGGCCGATTGTTGACGATGGCGACGATCCCCTGCGCCTTGGCGGCATGAATGTCGGCGGCGGTGATCTGAGGGGCGATGTAGAGCTTGTCGGAAACCTGTTTCATGCGTCACTCCAGCGTGTTTGGCCGGGCGGCCCTGCTCGAGATCGCAAATATAAAAACGATTGCAAAAAATCGCAATCGTCATGACGAGGATCTGTTGATCCGATACCGGTCCTGTGCGGAAGGCGACGGGAGGCAGCCAAATCCGCAAGAGCCGAGCCAGGTGATGTTGCGGCCCGGCCCGGTCGGTTCAGCGTGCGAATGCCTGATTCAACACGTCGTCCGCCGCTGCCAGCGGCATCGGCAAATCGATCGCATTTCCCCCGGGGGCGTAGACACGCACAATGCCCGCATTGGCTGCGCGCATTGCCGCCAAAAGATCGTCCGAGGCAACGGTCTCGACCAGGCATCCCTGCGCGGTGCATCTCGAGGGCGCCATCGTCTCGCTGAAATCACCGATCGTGACTTCAGCGCCACGCTGCATGTCAATCCCGAGCGGCAGCGCCATCTGCAGGCGGGACTCGTTTGAATCCTCGCCCTTCGCAATCGCAACGACCATCGCGACCTGATCGTTGACGCGGGCCCGCAAGATCGCCTGGCACATCCGCTGCTGGGCATCCTGCTCGATGCATTCGAGCTGCCAGGCGGCTGTATTTTCCACCTGTGGGGGCGTTGCCTGGGCCGGCTGGGGCGTGGCAGCGGGACGGGCAGGTGGCGCTGCCGGAACGGCTTGAGGAGCGTTGGAGGGTGGTTGGGAGGTGGGCGC
Organism: Aliihoeflea sp.; assembly: GCF_052435475.1. Lineage (NCBI taxonomy): Bacteria > Pseudomonadati > Pseudomonadota > Alphaproteobacteria > Hyphomicrobiales > Phyllobacteriaceae > Aliihoeflea > Aliihoeflea sp. The sequence goes on along the minus strand of NZ_JBQVMV010000018.1, from coordinate 51,964 downwards.
CTGTTCGGGCAGGCCGATCGTCGGCTCGGGCTGCAACGGCGAAACCTGCGGCCCGTCATTCGGGTTGATCTGCGCCGATGCCGACGTTGCCAGCAAAAGGAATGCGCCTATGACGGCAGGCATTCCGGTACGAATAGGCGACATGTGCTCTCCCGCTCCCAGGGCCGACTGAAGGTTAAGACTGAACGCTGCAGTCGCGGTGTTTTGTTTATTGTGCCTAAGCCGGCTCTAACCATTGCTTGGCAACGGCTGCATTGTTAATAGCAAATAATCGCAAGGGGAAGGGAGTTGTCATGATCGTACGCATCGCGCTGAAAGCGTCGATCTTGGTGCTGGGCGCCGTAGCTGGCGCGGCTCCGTCCATGGCGCAGCCGTCGGAAGCCTATGTGAACCAGGTCGACCGCTCCGTGCGCGGCGCGGTCACCGCGCCGTCGGCACCCGGCGGGATGCAAGGGTCGGCATATGTCATTCAGGTTCCCGAATCCGCGCGGCCGATTCCCCCGCGGCCCGTTCAGCGACGCGCCCCGGTCCGGACCGCCGCTTCCGCCCAGCCCCGCCCCGCAGCTTCCATCGTCGAGCCGGCCGAACCTGCGGCGATATTCCCTTCCGTCGGAAGCGGCGTCGCGCTGGCGCTCTCACAGGCTCCCGGCGTGCGCAAATTTCCCGATGTCGGAGCCGGCGTCGGCGCACCCTGAGGCGGCTTCTGCAATCAATCCTCTGACTACAATCATTTGATCGGCGGTGTTTGCGCGTACCACAAGATTAACCTTATGCGTTAATCAATTGAAATCAATGCGCGTCGCCGTTTTGACAGTGTCCTTTGCGCCACACTGCTTTGTTCATTGGGCTTGGATAGAATTGAATCGGACTGACAGCTTGTTTGGAGTCGTTTGAACGGCTATTGGCAGTCGTTGTCCAGCGACAGGGGCTCGTCGGCTGGCAATGCCGATCTGGCGCTCGCCTCCGACAAGTCGGAGGTCTTGAGCGCCGCGGACAGCGACATGAGGGGTTTGTTATGGGTCAAGTGGGCGTTCTGGGCGTATTGATGTCGACGAGTCTGGCTCTGGCTGGCTGTGCCACCGGGCAACAGCTCCCCACGCCGCCCGCGCAACTGGAATCGCTGACGAAGACCACGCTCAAGGTGGAGTCGGTTCCCGCACCCGCCCAGCCTGTCGACGTCGCGATCTACGAGTTCCCGGATCTCACCGGCCAGGCCAAGCCCAACGACAATTTCGCCGAATACAGCCGCGCGGTCACGCAGGGCGGCGCCAACCTGCTCATCGATGTCCTCAAGTCGACCGGCAATGGCCAGTGGTTCCGCGTCGTCGAGCGCGGCGGTCTGAAGAACCTCGTCCAGGAACGTACGCTGATCGAGAACACGCAGCGCGCCTATAGCCCCGGCGCGGCTAGCCTGCCGCCGGTGCGCTTTGCCGGCCTGATCCTCGAAGGCGGTATTGTCGGCTACGATTCCAACGAGCGGACTGGCGGTGCCGGCGCGCGCTATCTCGGCATCGGGGGCGACGTCCAGTATCGCTCGGATCTCGTGACGATTTCGCTGCGTGCAGTCAGCGTGCAGACCGGCGAAGTTCTTGCTTCGACGACCACGTCCAAGCAGATCTACTCCTACATGATGCGTGGCGGCGCCTATAAGTTCGCCGCCCCGGAGGAGTTGCTCGAGATCGAGATCGGCAACTCCTACAACGACCCGGGACATCTTGCCGTTCGCGAAGGCATCGAACTCGCCGTCTACTCGCTCATCGTCGACGGCCTCCAGAGCGGGCTGTGGTCGCTGGCCGACTCCGCGGCCCAGGAAAAGCTCATCCGCGAGTTCTCGACCTCATACGCGCGCAAACTGCCCCGAGGTTCATAGAAGAACGATCGGCCTGTGCTTGTCATTTGACAGTCATGTAGCTGAATACTGATTTCCTAGTCCACGAACAATTCGATTTGTCCAATGCGCCTCGCCGGGAAACCTGCGAGGCGCATTTCGTTTTTGCACCGTTCCTGCACGTTCAACCGGCGCAGATGTGTCAATATGGTGCTTATACGTCGCCTATGTCCCATTAAGAGCCGTATAGATCAAAATTAGAGAATCATGATTCACCATTTAACGCTTCTTAAAGTATTAAGACTTGCGACTCTCGAAACTTGAATGGTATTAACCCGACGTTAACCCTCGCCTGAACGGCGCGGGGGGCAATTTCGGCGGGGGAGGGGTCTCCCGCGGGTCTAAGGCGTCAGGGAGACAATCATGTCACGCACTAAACTTTTGGCAGGCGTCGCGCTCATTGCGCTCGCCGGCACCGCGCAGGCGGAAGAAGATGGCAACAGCGCCTATGTCGGTCAGCGCGACCGCAGCAACTTCGCCTATCTGTCTCAGGCAGGCAGCAACGACGCGTTCGTCTACCAGCACGGCCGCCGCAACGTCTTCGCCCCGCTGTTTAACGGTGCCAGCGGTGACGCGCAGCGCGGTTCGAACACGCTCGGTACGATGCAGCGTGGCGACTACAATTTCATCGGCAACGACTTCCTGCAGCACGGCGATGGTCATGTCGGCGGCGTGGCGCAGTTTGGTACAGCCAACATCGTTTCGCAGTTCCGTCAGGCGGGCGACGGCAAGCAGCGCGGCACGATCTTCCAGGGCGGTTCGCGCAACTGGGCGATGAGCAACCAAGACGGCGGCAGCAACGACGCCGGCATCATCCAACTCAGCCCGATGGACGCCCGCGTCGGCAATTTTGCCAGCAATTCGCAGAAGGGCGGCACCGACGGTTCCTTCGCCGGCATCTTCCAGGCGGGCGAGAAGAACATCGCGGGTTCCCGCCAGACCGCTGCCGTCGGATCGCGCTCGATGATCACGCAGTTTGGCGAACGCAACTTTGCGGCGAACACTCAGAATGGCGGCGCTGATAACACGGCCCAAATCGGTCAGTTCGGCAGCGGCAACACCGCGACGAATACGCAAACGTCGGCGGGGGAGTACGTGGCAAGCGACAATGCCGCAACGGTTCTCCAGTTCGGCACCGACAATACCGGCAGGAACCGGCAGTCTGCTGCCAACGAACCGACGTGGCGGGGAAGCATGAGTGGCTCGTCGGCCACGATTGCTCAGTTCGGCCACGGGAACACGGCTGAAAACAACCAGTGGCGCAGTTCCAATGCGGACGCCAACGTCGCCCAGTTCGGCGTGGATAACGCGGCAACCAATACGCAGACCGGCGGCTACGGCCTCGGTCAGCATGCGAACATTGTTCAGGCCGGCGTCGAGAACACGGCGATCAACGCCCAGAACACGGGGTCCGATGTTCATGCAAATATCGCCCAGGTCGGCGTTGGAAACACGGCGACCAACACGCAAGGGTGGGGTCCGGGTTCCGTAGGTACCCGCGAGGCCAATATCGCACAGTTCGGCTTGGATAACGCGGCAAGCAACACTCAGGCCGGCGGCGCAGGCATCGAAGCCAACATCCTGCAGGTCGGTGCGGAAAACACCGGCACCAACGTGCAGTCGGGCGGCTCTGCCAATACGGCAAATATCGCTCAGTTCGGCGTGCTGAACATCGCCGAGAACGGCCAGTCGAGTGGCAATGCCAACGAGGCCGGCATCGCGCAGGTCGGTTTCGCCAACGAGGCGGCCAACGTCCAGACCAACGGCTCGACCAACACCGCCAACATTGCCCAGTTCGGCTGGAGCAACGAGGCGGCGAACGGCCAGACGGGTGGTTCGGGCAACGAGGCAAATATCCTGCAGGTCGGCGGCGAGAACACTGCGATCAACGGTCAGGATAGTGCAACGCAGGATGCCGTTGCCAACGCGATCCAGCTCGGTTTCGGCAATTTCGCGTTGAACAGCCAGGTCAAGACGGTTGATGGCTCGTCGGCCGACATCCTTCAGGTCGGCGCAGGCAACGTCGCCGTCAATGCGCAGAACAATGTCAATCCGACCTCGGCGGCAATCGCCCAGTTCGGCATCGGCAATGTCGGCGCGAACGCGCAGACCAACATCCAGAACTCCGATGCGTCGATCCTGCAGGCGGGCCTCGGCAACATCGCCGGCAACGCCCAGTCGAACAGCGAAGACGTCTCGGGCGGCATCGTTCAGGTCGGCGCCTTCAACATCGCTGGCAACAGCCAGACCGATGTCGACGGCAGCTCGGCCGGCACAATCCAGGTCGGCGGTTTCAACTTCGCTGCGAACGTCCAGAACGACGTGACGGACGCGACTTCGCTCATCGCACAGATCGGCTTCGGCAACGTGGCGACCAACCTGCAGCAGTACGGCAGCTCGGGCGTGACGGCGGGCATCCTGCAGGCCGGCAACGGCAACCGCGCGTTCAACATGCAGGGTGAGGAGCAGACGGTCAGCTACGTTGTACCTGGTTACGATGTGACCACCACACAGATGGCACCGAAAAACTGGGGTCAGCTCTTAGGGAACCCACGCAATTGGACGGAGGGTCCCTTCTTGGTCGGGGTCGTGGCTGAAGACGGAACTGTCTCTGGTGAAGGGGCTGCTCCTGCGACCGCGTCCGTTGCCGTTTCGGCGCAAATTGGTAACAATAACGCTGCTGCCAACATTCAGGTCGGAAAACTGCTCTCACCAGCGGAATTGACGCTACGGCAGAATGGCATTCTCTACCTTGGTAGCGGCTTGCCTGTCAGCGGCAATGGCGCCAACCGCCCGTGGCAGTATGAGCAGCAGTCGGAAGATGTCACCCTCGACGAAACCTTCGACAACCCGCTCGGCGAAATCGCCATCCCCACCATGGCGTCGGCCGCCGGCATCGTGCAACTCGGCGACGACAACTTCGCGATGAACGCCCAGGAAGCCGCGATCGGCTCGCTGGCCGCCATCGTGCAGAACGGCGACGAGAACTTCGCGCTGCAGTCGCAGGACCTGACCCTCGGCGTCATCGCCGCGACCTATCAGGAAGGCGAGAACAACGGCGCGATCACCCGCCAGTCGGACTCGATCCTGTCGGCCGCAGCGACCGTACAGGTCGGCACCGGCAACTGGGCGCTTACCACCCAGTCGGGCGATCTTAACCTCGCGAACGTTACCTCGATCGGCGATATCTCGGGCTTCACCGTGGCATCGGGCAATCTCGCCGGCGCCGTCCAGGTGGGTGAAGGCAACTTCGCCGTCACGTCGCAGACTGCGTCGAACGGCAAGGCCGCGACCATCCAGGCCGGTAGCGACAACTGGGCCGTGACCGCGCAGTCGGGCATGTCCAGCACCTCGCTGATCGTCCAGGCCGCCAGCAATTCGGGTGCGCTCGTCCTTCAGGGCGGCACGGGCAACAACTCGGCCGTCGTCCAGGCCGGCACGTACTCGAATGCATGGATCTCGCAGACGGGCAACGGCAACAACTCGCTCGTCGTCCAAGCCGGCTATGGCGCGAATGGTGGCGCAAACCACGCCATCGTCAGCCAGAGCAGCAACAACAACAGCTCTTTCGTCGGCCAGTACGGACGCGGCAACGTCGCCGTTGTCTCGCAGTCCGGCAACTGATGAGCTGGCGGGGCGTCGCGAGGCGCCCCGCCATTTCTATTCGAAATCCGGGAGGCTCGCATGATCGGCAAGTCGCTGCTCGCAACGGGCCTCCTCCTTTTCTCCAGCGCAAGCGAAGCTTCGATGAACGGCCGGACGATCAACGGCGACATTCTCGATCCGCGTATCGCCGCATGCGGCGTCACGATCGACGGCGATGGCGGCGTGTTCCTGCGGCCCTTCATCGAAACTTCTCACGAACTGGCAGGCACCTACCGCTTCGCCATCTCAAGCCGGTCGGGCTCCAACTCAAACACGACCAGCCAGACGAACCGGTTTTCCGACGGAAAGCTCGGCTCGAGCGTCGTGGGCATCGGACGGGCCTCGCAGGCCTCCATCGAACTTGAGGTGACCGAAGCAAACGGCGCGGCGCTCTGCCGCGTGAAGACTGACATCGATCTCGACGAGGGCGCGATCCGGCTGTGAAGCAAAGATCGGGGCAACAAGGGGACTGGCACATGACGAGCTGGACGAAGCGAATTGCAGGCGCGATGACCGCGCTGGCCCTTTCGGCGGGCATCGCCGCGGCAACGGAAATCCGCATTGTCGACGAGGCGGACTATGGCGGCGATCGCGAGAAGGCGATCGTGTCCACGCTGATGCAGCCGATCAGCCCGCTCGTCGCGGGGCAGGCCGGCAACACGACCTCGATCGCGCAGATAGGCACCGGTCATTCGGTCAATTCGGCCATCGAGGGCCATTCCAGTGCCTCGCTGATCGCGCAGGAAGGCACGCGCAATCGCGCGGTTCAGGCGATCCAGGGCAGCAACTCGGCGCTGCTCCTCGTCCAGTCAGGCACCAACAACAATGTCCTGCAGGCGAGCCGCGGCGACAACAATTTCCAGCTCGTCGGCGTTTCCGGCAGCAACAATGACATCGGCTACGTGCAGGTCGGCGACAATCTTGCCGGCGTTCTCGACCTGCGCAACTCGCACAATACCACTGTCGTCGCGCTTCAGACCAATCGGTCGAGCAATTACCTGATGCCGACGGGCATCAGCGGGTTGAAAAACGCTGCCGTCGTGATTGTGCCCGGCAAGATGTATGTGCTACCCAAAAGATAATCTGTCCACCGGCTGTATTGCGCCGTTGTTCTTGTTCCGGAGGATTCGCAAATGAAGGTTTTGGCTGCCGCTCTTCTTGTCGGCGCAATGGTTGCCGGCGGCGCCGCGCAGGCGTCCGAACTCGTTTATCGCCCGATCAATCCGTCGCTCGGCGGTGATCCGCTGAATGGCAACTGGCTTCTGTCGCAGGCGACAGCGCAGACCGAGGGTGGCGGCTCGCCCGGTTTCTCGATCGACTTCCCGGATTTCGGCGGAGTCCCGCAGCCTGATCCGGATCTGGTCGAACAGCCGCCAGTCGATCCTGCCGGCACGGGCGACTAACGCCCGCGCACCAGCGTTACCGCCAACGCATCTCAGCGCTGCCGAATGATCGCGACGTTGCCGCGACCCTGCTGCGAAACCATCGCCTGGTGACCGATCCCGCGCTGCGTGATGGAGGCGACATTGTCGAGGCCGATCTGCTGGATCAGGCCGACATTGCGGCTGCCGAACTGGCTGATCGTGCCCTGGTTGCCGCTGCCCTGCTGCCAGACGAGGCCGAGATTGCCCGGGCCTGTGGGCTGCAGACTGGGCATCTGGAGCGCCGCGTTCATGATCGGCTGCATGAGTTCGCTGCTCGCCGCCCGGAATGCGCTGGCCGACGGCGCGATCTGCTGAATGTATGCGGGAGAAGCTGCCTGCTGAGCGCTGGCGGAAGCCGAAGCGAATACAATAAAGAATGCAGTCGTGATCAGTTTATTCATTATCGTTGTCCCTGTTGCCAGAAGAACATACGGCAGGACTGTATAAAACGCGGTCAACGCAAATGGTTTATGTTCCATTGCGCTTGTCCGACAGATTGTATCTGTTTCTTGCTGTCGTAAGCTCTGCCTTCTCCTGGAGCCATCGGCTTGTATCGCAGCGATGAACGTCGACGCGGCAAAGTGCTATGAGGGACGCTTTCCTGATTCTGTAGCTGAGGCCGATGACCGCCACCGCTCTCGAAATTCTCAAGACCGTCTATGGCTATGATGCGTTCCGTGGGCCGCAGGCGCGGATCGTCGAGCATGTCGTCGGCGGCAACAACGCCTTCGTTCTGATGCCGACGGGCGGTGGAAAATCGCTTTGCTATCAGATTCCCGCCATCGTCCGGCCCGGCATGGGGCTCATTGTCTCGCCGCTGCTGGCATTGATGGCGGATCAGGTGTCGGCCTTGCGCCAGGCGGGGGTGCGCGCCGCGGCGCTGAATTCGGATCTGCCGGCCGACGATCGACGCGCGCTGTGGCACGCCGTCCACGAAGGCGAACTGGACCTTCTCTACGTCGCGCCAGAGACGCTTCTGCGCCCGGAGGTGCTGGAGCGGCTCGGCCGTGTGAAACTGTCGCTGATCGCCATCGACGAGGCGCATTGCCTGTCGCAGTGGGGGCACGACTTCCGGCCGTACTATCGCCAACTCGACGCACTGGTGCGCCAATTTCCCGATACGCCGCGCATGGCGCTGACGGCGACGGCCGACGAGCCGACGCGGGCGGAAATCCTGTCGCATCTCGACATCGGGCGCGATGATGCCTTCATCGCGGGATTTGACCGTCCCAACATTCGATATGCGATCGAGGAAAAGGACAATCCGCGCGGGCAATTGAAGGATTTCCTCAAGCGCCATGAGGGCGACAGCGGCATCGTCTACTGCCTGTCGAAGCGGAAGACGGAGGAGACTGCCGCCTGGCTGCGCGATCAGGGCTATGACGCACTCGCTTATCATGCCGGCATGGACAAGGCCTCGCGGGAGGCCAACCAGACGCGCTTTCAGCATGGCGAGGCAGTCATCATGGTTGCCACCGTCGCCTTCGGCATGGGCATCGACAAGCCCGACGTGCGCTTCGTTGCCCATATCGACCTGCCGGGAAGCATCGAGGCCTACTACCAGGAGACGGGCCGGGCCGGGCGCGACGGACTGCCGTCCGACACACTGATGCTTTATGGCTCCGAGGATATCGCGCTGCGCAGCCGATTCATCGAGGAATCGGATGCGCCGGACCAGCGCCGGCGCATGGAGCGCCAGAAACTCGATTCGCTGTTGGGCCTGGCGGAAACGGCGAATTGCCGCCGGCAGGCATTGCTGTCCTATTTCGGCGACGATTGCGATCCGTGCGGCAATTGCGACACCTGCGACCGGCCGCCGGAACGCTTCGATGGCACGATCGCGGCACAAAAGGCCCTGTCCTGCATCTACCGGACCGGCGAGCGCTTCGGGCAAGCCTACATTGTAGATGTGCTGCTGGGGGTCGAAAACGAGCGGATCGCCCAGTTCGGCCATGATCGAATTTCGACGTTCGGCATCGGAACCGAGCATGACAATCGCGTCTGGCGCGCGATCCTGCGCCAATTGATCGCGCTTCGCCTGATCGATGTCGATCTTGCCGGCCATGGCGGCCTGTCGATCGCAACGGCAGGGCGTGATTTTCTGCGCGACAAGCCGCAATTGATGCTGCGCGTGCCGGCAGCGCCCCGCGCGCGCCGCCAGAAGGTCGAGCGGAGCACGGCGCAGTCCGCGATCAGCGAAGCGGATCGTTCCCTGTTCCAGGCGCTGCGCCAGAAGCGCACGGAGATCGCGCGCCTTCAGAACGTGCCGCCCTATGTGATCTTCCACGACAAGACGCTGATCGAACTCGCTGCAGCCCGGCCCGGCTCGCGCGTCGAGATGGCGGACGTGCCCGGCGTCGGCGAAACGAAGCTCGATCGGTATGGGCCCGCTTTCCTGGCCGTCATCGCCGACCACCTCTAGGCGCACCGGCGATCACGTATGCGCAACTCCTGACGTCGCTTTGCGATGGCTATCGCTTGACTTTGCCCGGTCATGGACGAAGGTCGCGACCGGGCACAAACCGAGGATCGGATGACCAGCAAGATAGATCTCGTGCGATCCGCGATCTGGGCGGAAGAACTGACCGACGATGTGATCGAGCGCGCGGCCCGGGGCATCAGCGAGCGCCATTACGTCAAGGACAGCTACATCTGCCATCGCGGCGACCGGCTCGATGCCTGGACGGGCGTCGTCACTGGTCTCGTCAAGATGAGCGCGGTCGCGCTCAGCGGAAAGGCGCTGACATTTGCGGGCATCGGGGCAGGGGGTTGGCTCGGGGAAGGTTCGATGCTCAAGAACGAGGAGCGCAAATACGACCTCGTCGCGCTGCGCGATACGCACCTCCTCCTGATGAATCGCGCCACCTTTTCTTGGCTTTGCGAGAACAGCGTCGGCTTCAACCGCTTCCTCGTGCGCCAACTCAACGAGCGACTCGGCCAGTTCATCGCCGTCACCGAGCACGACCGCTCATTCGACGCAAAGGCGCGCGTGGCGCGCAATCTGTCGTGGATCTGCAATCCCGTTCTTTGCCCACAGGTGCGCGGCGTCATCGAGATCACCCAGGAGGAAGTCGGTCACCTCGCCGGAATATCCCGCCAGGTCGCCAATCGCTGCCTGAAGGAACTGGCCGACGAGGGACTGATCGCGCTCGAGCCCGGGCTCATTCGCCCGCTGGCGGTGGAACGGCTCGCCAGCTACGGCGCTTGAGGAGGGATATTGGCAGGGGCATCCTAGACTTCCACCCCGAATATCGTCGGTGGGCACACGCGCTGCCGATCAAAGAGACTATCAGTCGATCTGTCTGTCAAGGCGCAAGTTGAACGCGTCTTCGATTCGTGGAACTTTCCTCGTCAAGAACAGGGGGCATACCCTGGGAGGAACGGGCGCAACGTCGTCCGAGGAGGAACGAGATTGGCTGAGGCTCAAACCTTGCCCGATACGTTTCCGAAATATCTTCTGCGCAATGCGGAGATGTTCGGGACGCGTCCGGCCATGCGCCACAAGGATCGCGGCATTTGGCAAAGCTGGACATGGAGCCAGCAACGCGACGCGATTCGCGATTTCGCGACCGGCCTCGCCACGCTCGGCGTCCGGCACGGCGACCGCATCGCCATCATCGGCGCCAACCGGCCGAAGCTCTATTGGGCGGTCTGTGCCGTGCAGTCGCTGGGCGGCGTTCCGGTGCCGGTCTATGCCGATGCCGTCGCCGACGAATTGTCCTATGTCTTGTCGCACGCCGATGTACGCTTCGCGGTCGTGCAGGACCAGGAACAGGTCGACAAGCTCAACAGCTTCGCGGACCGGCTGACCTCGCTTCAGGCGGTCATCTATGACGAACCGCGCGGCCTGACCGACTACGACAAGCGCGCCCTTCATGATTTCGAGGATGTGCAAGAGATGGGCAGGCGGGCCCAATCGGGCGATGGGCAGGTCGCGGCGCGCTGGGAAGAGGCGATCCGCAGCGCTTCCGGCGACGATGTATCGATCATGCTCTATACTTCCGGCACGACCGGGCGCTCCAAGGGCGTGATGCTGAAGGCGAAGAACGCGGTCAACGCCGCGCAGGACACGGTCGCCTTCGACCGGCTGACCGAAAAGGACAGCGTCCTCGCCTATCTGCCGCTCGCTTGGGTCGGCGATCACTATCTGAACTATGCGCAAGGCTATGTCGCCGGCTTCTGCATGGCGTGCCCGGAAAGCAGCCAGACGGTCGCGCAGGATCTCCGCGAGCTGGCGCCGACCTTCTACTTCGCCCCGCCGCGCGTCTTCGAGGGGCTTTTGACGTCGATCACCATCCGTATGGAAGACGCCGGCAAGCTCAAGCAGCGCATCTACCGCCACTATATCGAGGTCGCGCGCAAATATGGCGAGGCGATCCTGGAGGGCCGCAGCGTTCCGGCATCCGCGCGTGCCGCCTACGCGATCGGCGAAATCCTCGTCTATGGCCCGCTCAAGAATGTGCTTGGCCTGTCCAACATTCGCGTCGCCTACACCGCCGGCGAGGCGATTGGCTCCGATCTCTTTTCCTTCTTCCGCGCGCTGGGCGTCAACCTGAAGCAACTCTACGGCCAGACCGAAGCGTTTCTCTACGTGACGTGCCAGAAGGATGGCGAAGTTCGTTCGGATACGGTTGGCCCGCCCGCGCCCAATGTCGACATCCGCATTTCCGAGGATGGCGAGGTGCAGTTCCGCTCGCCCGGCATGTTCTCCGGCTATTATCTGGAAGACGAGAAGACCGCAGAGACGATGACGCCGGACGGCTATGTAAAGACCGGCGATGCCGGCTTCTTCGACACGGACGGCCAGCTCAAGATCATCGACCGCGCGAAGGACGTCGGCAAACTGTCAAACGGCGCGCTCTTCGCGCCGAAATATCTCGAGAACATGTTGAAATTCTTCCCCAACATCAAGGAAGCGGTCGCCTATGGCGACGGGCGGGAGTTCGCGACGGCCTTCGTCAATATCGATCTGCAGGCGGTCGGCAACTGGGCCGAGCGCAACAACATCGCCTATGCGTCCTATCAGGAACTGGCCGGCCACCCGCTCGTCTACGAGATGATCGCGCAGAATGTCGAGGAGACGAACCGGCGGCTTTCGGCCGAACCGATGATGGCCGCGGCGCAAATCCGTCGCTTCCTGATCCTGCACAAGGAACTGGACGCCGACGATGGCGAACTCACACGCACCCAGAAGGTGCGCCGTTCTTTCGTCGCCGAACGCTACGCACCGCTGATCGAGGCGCTCTATGACGGGTCGACGCAGAAATTCGTGGAGACCGAAGTGACTTACGAGGACGGCCGCAAGGGCCGGATCAGCGCCAATGTGAAGATCGTCGACGCGCCGGTCTTCGGTGCCGCCCAGCCCGTGCGGGAGGCTGCCGAATGAACGCCCATCCCGATCACCACATCATCGTCGCACCGGACGATGACGGTATCGCCAAGGGCGCCACGCTGATGGAGGTGAAGAACGTTTCGCTTTCCTTTGGCGGCGTGAAGGCGATCACCGACATCTCCTTCGACGTCCGCAAGGGCGAAATCCGCGCCATCATCGGCCCGAACGGTGCCGGCAAGACGTCGATGCTGAACGTCATCAACGGCTTCTACACGCCCCAGGTCGGCACGATCACCTTCCGCGGCCAGGAGCGGCGCGCGATGAAGCCGCACCACGCCGTGCGCCAGGGCATCGCGCGCACCTTTCAGAACGTCGCGCTCTTCAAGGGCATGTCGACGCTCGACAACATCATGGCGGGGCGCTCGGTCAAGATGAAGCGCTCGATCGGCTGGCAGATGCTGTGGCATGGCCCGGCACTCGCCGAGGAGATTGAGCATCGCGAAAAGGTCGAGGAAATCATCGACTTCCTCGAGATCGAGCACATCCGGCGCACGCCGGTCGGGAAGCTGCCTTACGGCCTGCAAAAGCGCGTCGAGCTCGGCCGGGCACTTGCGATGGAACCGTCCCTTCTTCTTCTCGACGAGCCGATGGCCGGCATGAATCTGGAGGAGAAGGAGGACATGAGCCGCTTCATCCTCGACGTGAACCAGCAGCGCGGGACGACGATCGCGCTGATCGAGCACGACATGGGCGTGGTGATGGATCTGTCCGACCGCGTCGTGGTGCTCGATTACGGCAAGAAGATCGCCGACGGGCCGCCCGACGAGGTCAAGAACAACCAGGCCGTCATCGACGCCTATCTCGGCGTGCCGCATTGAGCGACCGTAAGGACTTTTGAATGGAAAGCTTGCATTCGATCTTCGTGGCGCCTTTCGCCGACATGGTCGCCGCGCCCGACTTCTTCCTCCAGGTCGTCTGGGAGGGGCTCGTCTCGGGCGTCCTCTATGCGCTCATCGCGCTCGGCTTCGTCCTGATCTTCAAGTCCTCGCGCATCTTCAATTTCGCGCAAGGAATCATGGTCGTCTTCGCGGCGCTGACGCTGGTCGGCCTGCATGAGCGCGGCGTGCCGGCGCTACTCGCCGTCCCGCTGACGCTCGTCGTCATGTTCTTCCTCGCCGTCGCCATCGAGCGTGTCGTCCTGCGCCCGCTCGTCAACCAGCCGGACATCATCCTCTTCATGGCAACGATCGGCGTCACCTTGTTCCTGATCGGGCTCGGCGAAACGATTTTCGGCGGCGAAAACAAGGTGATGATCACCTCCGAACTCGGAATTCCCACCGGAAGCTGGATCATGGAGCCCTTCGGCGGCTTCGTCTCGATCGAACAGAAGGACGTGACGGCCGTCGTCGGCGCGGTTCTCCTCGTCATCGCGCTCCTCGTCTTTCTCAACAAGTCCAAGATGGGCCGCGCCATCCGCGCGCTCGGCGACGATCACCAGGCGGCGCTTTCGGTCGGCATCTCGCTGTCCACCATCTGGGTCATCGTCTGGTTCATATCCGGCATAATCGCGCTCGCGACGGGTATCGTCTGGGGCGCGCGCGCCGGCGTCTCCTTCGCGCTGGAAGTCATCGCCCTGAAGGCGCTGCCGGTGCTGATGCTGGGCGGCCTCGAAAGCGTCACCGGCGCGATCGTCGGCGGCCTTGCCATCGGCGTCCTCGAAAAGGTCTTCGAAATCTACTGGGGCCAGCCGCTTCTCGGCGGCAACACGGAAGCCTGGTTCGCCTACGTTCTGGCGCTGCTCGTGCTTCTGGTGCGCCCGCAGGGGCTCTTCGGCGAAAAAATCATCGAGCGGGTGTAATCCATGTTCTATCGCGTCGCCGGCCAGTACAAGACCAGCTATCAGGCGGATTACGCCCTCTTTACGGTCAAGCAGGATGCGTGGCTGCTCGCCCTCGTCCTGATCGTCGCCTTCGTCGTCTTCCCGCTGACGGCGAGCGACTTCATGTTCCGCGCGCTTTTGATCCCGGTGTTGATCTACGCGCTGGCTGCGCTCGGACTGAATATCCTGACCGGCTATGCAGGCCAGCTTTCGCTCGGAACGGGCGCGTTCATGGGCGTGGGCGCCTATGCCTGTTATAAGATCGTGACGATCTTCCCCGAGCTGAACATCATCGTAGCGATCGCCCTTTCCGGTTTCTTCTCGGCAGCGGTCGGCGTTGCTTTCGGCCTGCCGTCGCTTCGTATCAAGGGCTTCTACCTTGCCATCGCGACGCTCGCCGCGCAGTTCTTCCTCGTCTGGCTGTTCCAGAAATGGGCGTGGCTCTACAACTACAATGCCTCGGGCGCGATCCAGGTGCCGAACACGCAGATGTTCGGCGTGACGGTGACCGGGGCGCGCGCCTCGGCGATGAGCCAGTATTTCGTCGTCCTGTCGGTCGTCTGCATCGTCACCTTCCTCGCGATCAACGTCACGCGCGGCCGTATCGGGCGCACCTGGAAGGCCGTGCGCGACATGGACATCGCGGCCGAACTCGTCGGTATCAATCTGATGAAGGCGAAGCTGTCGGCCTTCTTCGTCTCGTCCTACATCGTCGGCATCGCCGGCGCGCTCTTCGTCTTCCTGTGGCGTGGCGCGGCCGAGGCCGACCTGTTCGACATCCAGTTGTCGTTCCGCGTGCTCTTCATCGCCATCATCGGGGGGCTGGGTTCGATCCTGGGCAACTATCTCGGCGCGCTGCTGATCGTGGCGCTGCCGGTCATCATCGGCACGGTACCGGCCATGTTCGGCCTGCCGATTTCCTCGGCCATGGTCGAGCATCTGAACACCATGATCATCGGCGCGCTGATCATCGGCTTCCTGATCGTCGAGCCGCACGGGCTTGCGCGGTTCTGGGCCGTCATCCGTGAAAAGCTGATCATCTGGCCATTCCCGCACTGAGGAGAGAGCGGTGCGGGTTGATTGAGGCAAAGCCCGATACGGGCGAATGTGGAGGAGCGACTGATGAAAATGAAGCACGTAACGGCTCTTGCGGCCGGCATCCTTGCGGCCGGCATCGCCGCGCCGGCCTTCGCGCAGGAAGTGTTGAAGCTGCCCAACATGTCCTACCGGACCGGCCCCTTTGCGGCGACCGGCACGCCGCACATGAACGGCCAGCTCGACTACATGACCATGCTCAACGAGCGTGACGGCGGCATCGGCGGGGTCAGGATCGCGTTTGAGGAATGCGAGACCGGCTACAACACCGAAAAGGGCGTCGAGTGCTACGAGAAGCTGAAGTCGGAAGGCGCACTCGTCACGCAGCCCTGGTCGACCGGCATCACGCTTCAGGTTCTCCCGCGCACCAATGTCGACGAAATCCCTATGTTCGCGCCCGGCTACGGCTTCTCCGCCATGCAGGATGGGAAGACCTTCAAATGGGCATTCAACCCGCCGACCTCCTATTGGGACGGCGCGTCGATGATCATGCAGGCCGTCGCGGACGGCAATCTCGACAGCCTCGAGGGCAAGAAGATCGCCTTTCTCCATCTCGACCATCCCTACGGCAAGGAGCCACTGCCGCTTCTGGAAGCGATGGCCGGAACCCACGGCTTCGAACTTCTGCCGATCCCGGTCGGCCTGACCGAGATGCAGAACCAGTCGGCTCAGTGGCTGCAAATCCGCCGCGAGCGGCCTGACTTCGTCATCATGTGGGGCTGGGGCGCGATGAATGCCGGCGCCATCACCGAGGCGGTCAAGACGCGCTACCCGATGGAGCAGTTCGTCAGCGTGTGGTGGGGCGCGCATGAGCCCGATCTCAAGCTCGTCGGCGAACAGGCCAAGGGCTACCGTGCCTTGTCGTGGAATTTCGTCGATTCCGAATCCAAGCTCATGCAGGACGTGAAGACGCACGTCGTCGATGCCGGCAAGTCGCAGCTCAACCAGGGCGCCGGCGAGTTCGACACCACCGCCTATCAGCGCGGCATCCTGATGTCGGTCATCTTGGCGGAGGCGGTGGAAGCCGCCCAGGCGGAAGCCGGCACGCCGATGATCAATCAGGAGCAGCTCCGCAAGGGCCTGGAAAGCGTTAACCTCGACGAGGCCCGCCTCGCCGAGCTCGGCGCCGAGGAGATGATGGCGCCCTTCGCCATGAGCTGCTCGAACCACACCGGCCACGCCAGCGCCTGGATGATCGAGTGGGACGGCACCAAGTTCGTCAAGGTCTCCGACCTGATGACGGCCGATCGTGCGGTCATCGATCCGCTGGTCGAGAAGGCTTCGGCAGACTATGCCGCCGCCAATCAGCCCTGGCAGATGAACGACGACTGCGCCGAATAGGACAAGTCACGCGCGGCGGGGAAACCTCCTCGCCGCGCTTTTTTCCAGGTGATGGAAACAGCGATGACACCAATGACCGCACCCACGCCCGATACCGCCGAGCCGATCCTCGCGGTCAACAATATCGAAGTGATCTATGATCACGTCATTCTGGTGCTGAAAGGCGTCTCGCTGTCGGTTCCGCGCGGCGGCATCACTGCCATTCTCGGCGCCAACGGCGCCGGCAAGACGACGACGCTGAAGGCGATTTCCAATCTTCTGCATGCCGAGCGCGGCGAGGTCACCAAGGGCTCGATCCTGTTCGAAGGGCAGGAAGTCCAGGCGCTGTCGCCCAACACGCTGGTGCGCCGCGGCTGCATTCAGGTCATGGAAGGCCGGCATTGCTTCGGCCATCTGTCGGTCGAGGACAATCTGATGACCGGCGCCTTCACCCGTAAGGACGGCGCGGCGGCGATCCGCGACGATCTCGAACTCGTCTATCAGTATTTCCCGCGTCTGCGGGAACGGCGCACGAGCCAGGCCGGCTACACCTCGGGCGGCGAGCAGCAGATGACGGCGATCGGCCGCGCGCTGATGTCGCGGCCGAAGATGATCCTGCTCGACGAACCGTCCATGGGCCTCGCGCCGCAGCTCGTCGAGGAAATCTTCGAGATCGTGAAGAAGCTCAACGACGAACAGGGCGTCTCGTTTCTGCTGGCCGAACAGAACACCAACGTCGCGCTGCGCTATGCCAAATATGGCTACATCCTGGAATCCGGCCGCGTCGTACTCGACGGCGAGGCGAAGGCATTGCGTGAGAACGACGACGTCAAGGAATTCTACCTCGGCGTCGGCGGCGAGGGCCGCAAATCGTTCCGCGACGTGAAGCACTACAAGCGCCGCAAGCGCTGGCTGGCCTGAGTTTATGAACCTGCAGGGAGACCGCATGGTCGAGCATCGAGACATCGCGCCGGGCGGCGACGCCGATCTTCTGGCGGCGATGCGGGCGCAGATTTCGCGCGCGGCAGAGCACCAGCCCTTCTGGGCCGCGCGCCTCGCAGGCGTCGATGTCGCGGCACTCACCTCGCGAGACGCGCTTGGGGCGGTCCCGGTCCTGCGCAAGTCGGAACTCGCCGAACTGCAGGCCAAGGCGCCGCCCTTCGGCGGGTTGACGGCAACGCCGGCCGGCAGGCTCGCACGCCTTTTTGTCTCGCCCGGCCCGATCTTCGATCCGGAAGGTCACGGCAGGGATTGGTGGGGCGCGGCAAAGGCTCTGGCGGCAGCCGGCGTCACGCCGCAGGACATCGTCCTCAACACGTTTTCCTATCACCTGACGCCGGCCGGTGCGATGTTCGAAAGCGGAGCCCATGCGCTTGGCTGCGCCGTCATCCCGGCCGGCCCCGGCAACACCGCCGACCAGCTCGTCGCGATGGTGCAGTTTCAGCCGACCGTTTACATCGGCACCCCTGATTTCCTGAAAATCCTGCTCGACAAGGCTCGCGAGGCCGATATCGCGTCTCCGATCCGGCGGGCCGTCGTGTCCGGCGCGGCGCTTCCGCCCAGCCTGCGCGCCGACCTCGTCGAACGCGGCATCGCGGTCGTCCAGTGCTACGGCACGGCCGACCTCGGCATCGTCGCCTATGAGGATGGCGGGGAGGGCATGGCGGTCAATGACGGCGTCGTGCTGGAAATCGTCCGCCCCGGCACCGACGATCCGCTGCCCGACGGCGAGGTCGGCGAGATCGTCGTCACCCGCCTCAACCGCGACTATCCGTTGATCCGGTTCGCCACCGGCGACATGTCGCGCGCCCTGGATGCGGTCGATGGCCGGCGCCGCATCGCCGGCTGGATGGGCCGCGCCGATCAGGCGACCAAGGTCAAGGGCATGTTCGTGCGTCCCGAGCAGGTCGCCGCTCTCGCCAGGGCGCTGGGCATTTCCGGTCGCATGCGCCTGGTGGTGACGCGGGCGGACGAGCAGGACGCCATGGTCCTGAAGATCGAACACGCGGACCAGTCCCTGGGCGCCGCTGCGGCGCAGAAACTCGCCGAGATCACCAAGCTCAAGGGCCTCGTCGAGATCGTTCCCGCCGGCGACCTTCCGAACGACGGCAAGGTCATCGCAGACGAGCGGACATAGCGCGGTTCCCGGCATCCGGGACGCGCCGCGTCAGTCATCCGCCTCGATGCCATATCGGCGCATCTTCTCCCACAGCGTCGTGCGCGAGACGCCAAGGAGATAGGCCGCTTCCTTCGGCGAGTTGCCGGTCCTGGCAAGAGCCGCGACGATGTGCCTGCGCTCGGCAGCCTCGCGAATGTCCGACAGCGTGCCGTTGGCCGGCCCCGTCTCCGATGAACCGGCCGGCTTGCTTATGCCATCGGGAAACAGGTCGCGCTCTGAAAGCGTCGACCCGTTTCCGAGCGCGACCGCACGGTCGACGCGATTGATCATTTCGCGGATGTTTCCCGGCCAGCCATGGGCGAGCGCGGCCTCGACGGCCGACGCATCGATCGTCGGTGCCGGGCGGCCCATGCGCATTGCAGCCGCCGCCGTGAAGCTTCGCAGCATGTCCGGGATGCCGTCGGCACGCTCGCGCAAAGGTGGAAGCGTGCAGCTTATGACGTTGATTCGGAACCAGAGATCTTCGCGGAACGATCCGTCCGCAACCAAGGCCTCGAGGTTTCGGTTGGTCGCGCAAACGATCCGGCCCGAAAATGTCCGCATCTCGCTGCCGCCGAGACGGCGAAATTCGCGCGTTTCGAGAACGCGCAGCAATTTCACCTGAAGGCTGAGCGGCAGATCGCCGATTTCGTCGAGAAAGAGGGTCCCGGCGTCGGTTTCCTCCAGAAAACCCCGATGCTGTCCGACCGCCCCGGTGAACGAGCCGCGCTCATGGCCGAAGATCATCGAATCGGCGAGTTCGCCGGGCAGCGCGCCGCAATTGACGGGCACGAAGGGCAGGGCCGCGCGAGGACCTGTCCGGTGGAGATGGCGGGCGGCGACCTCCTTGCCGGTTCCCGTTTCGCCCAGAAGCAAGACGGGCAGGTCGATCCCCGCCGCGCGCGAAAGCGTCTCGCCGATACGGCGCATCGCGGCGCTCGTCGCGAACGGGTCCGAGTGTGGTTCACCGGTAATCGCGCTGCGGCTTGCCAGATCGCGAAGCGTATCGACGAGCCGGTCGAGATCGAACGGCTTGGTCACATAGTCGAGCGCGCCCTCGCGCACCAGCCGGACCGCCTGGTCGATATCGCCGAATGCCGTCATGAAAATCGTCGGAACGAGCCCGAGACGGTCGAAATGACGGCGCATGACGGTCTCGCCATCGCCATCCGGCAGCCGGATGTCGGACAGGATGATCGCCGGCTCGATCCTCGACAGGCTGGCGAGTGCCTCGCCGGCCGTCCTCGCCCAGGACACGCGAAAGCCCTCGAGTTCGAGCCGCTGGCTCAGCGAAGCCCCAAGTGTCGCGTCGTCTTCCACCAGAAGGATCAGAGGCTGGGTCATCGGTCTATACCTCCGCCACCAAGGCGCTTTCGGGCAGCGTAATCCTTACCGTGGTCCCGACGCCATCCTCGCTTCGGATCGAAAGGTTCGCGCCGATGCGCTCGACCAGGTTGGCGACCACCCAAATGCCGATGCTGCGCTCGACGGGGATCTCCTCCATGCGCCCCGAGACGATCGCCGCGACCATCTCCGGCGGCATTCCCTTTCCCTGGTCCGCGATGCCGAGCGATATCGTCCGCTCATCGGCATCGCGTTCCAGCGTCATGGTGACAATGCCGTTCTCAGGCGACGCGCGCACGGCATTCAGCATCAGGTTGATCAGGATCTGGCGCAGCGCGTCCGCATCCGCATCGACTTTTGCCGTTTCGTCGAGTTTCCAGACGAGTTCGACGCCTGCCCGGCGCGCTTCCGGCTGGATCAGGAGATCGAGGTCGCGGATGTCCTGCGCGCCAAGCCGCGAAGGCCCCGAGCGGCGCCGGTAGGTCGACAAGGTGACGTCGACCACCCGGCCGATGCTGTCGAGGCCTTTTTCGATGAGATCGAGCGTCTGGTCGCGAACTTCCGGCCGGTCGCCGAACCGCTTTAGCGTGGAAACGCCGTTCTTGAGGCCGGCCAGCGGATTCCGGACTTCATGGGCAATCCCCGCCGCCATTCGTGCGAGAAGTGCGTCGCGTTCCTGCTGGGCCATCTGTTCGAGGAGACGCACGCGCTCTGCTTCCGATTTTTCGCGCAGCGCAAGGGCGGTCTCGAGCTGCCGCAACTCGTCGCCTTGGCGCCATTGAGCGGGACCGGTCGTCAGCGCATCGTGTTCGGCGAGGCGGTTGATGAACCGGTCGAGAGGCGACAGGACCCTGCGGGTGATGGCGTAGACGGCGACGGCAGCTAAGATTGCCACGAGAAAGTCGATGCCGAGTGCGATGTCGGCCGCGGCATCGGCCGCCTCGATGACGGGCGTCGTGTCGAAGGTGGCGCTGAGATAGAGCACGATCTCGCCCATCGCATAGGTCCGAAGCACCACCAGAAGCGCTCGATCCTCCTCGGTTCGGAACGCCGTCGCGTCGACGCCGAGCGCGGCGGCCTCGTCCAGCGCCGCGGTCAGGATCGTGCGATGGTTCTCGCCGAGGACGACGGTCTGCGTCGTGCCCGACGCATCGATCCAGCGCGCTGCCATGGCCTCTTCGAGCAGCGCGGTACGGTAGGTCAGCGATGCGGCGAGTTGCGCGCGCACCGCTTGCGGCGCCTCTTGAATTTCCGCCGCAACGTTGCCGGCAACTGCATCCAGAAAAACCACCGCCTGGTCGCGCAGGGCCGACTCCCCGCTGGACTGCAGCAACCGAACGCCGAGCTGCGTCGTGCCGACGGCGACCACGAACATCGCGATCGCCACGAAGAGCGGCAGCGCTGCGGTCAGCGGCAGGTTCTGGCGAAGGCGCGAGGGCATTGCCTGAGGCATTACCGTACTTTTGCGCTATTGTGCCAGACCTATGAGTCCAGACGTCTTGCCGGCGCTTCCATGATCAGGACGTCGCCCGTCATGCTAGGCGCGATCCGCGCGCGCCAGTGCGTGCCGAACCAGTTGGTGCGCAGCGGACGCGGCGTGCTGCCCAGGATGACGGCGCGCGCGTCGCCGAATTCGTCCGGTATCGCGCAATCCGCGCTGGCCGCTTCACGACGCTCGTACTGGCAGCCGAACCGGCCCGCGATGTCCTGCATGACGGAAGCGTCGCTATCTGGCTGCGTGACGTGAACGAGCCGCGCGACGGTCCAGATGCCGGTCAGGAGCGCCCATTCGACGAGCGCCGGCAGGTGGTCTTCGCCGCAATCGCGCACGACGAGCGTGATCGGCAGGCGCGACGGCTGGCGCGAGGCGGTGAAAAGCACGGGCCCGCAATGAACGCCGGGAAGGCGCAGCAGCCCGTCCGGCTCCCACGTCGTCAGCGACCGGCCGCCTTCCACCTGGTGATGGAACCAGCCTTCGCAGGGCACGACGAGCAGGACTTCGCCGGCCTGCGCGCAGGCAAGCAGATGTTCCGGGTCGCCCTCGTCATAGTTCAGCGCCGCGTCGGCGGCACCGGTTGAGCTTCTGAAAGCGTGGATCGCCTTGCTCGCCCGCTCGCGGATCAGGCGGCGCATCTGTGCCGGTTCGTCCGCAGTCTCGATCGCGTGCGTGTCGATGACGACATGCGCGGAAAGATCGGCGCCGCACAGTTTGGCGATCGCGCTCGCTCGTTCGGCGACGCGCTCGACATGGCCGTCGATCACGGCGAATCGAACCGCTTCCAGCGCAGGCAGGGCGACGACCTGAGTACGGCGCTGGCGCGCGACGATCCCGGGTTCGGTGGCGACTACGCTGTTCGCCCCTTCGGCGGGCAGCCAGCCCATGCGCTCGTCGAGCGGCCGGCTCGAGCGCTCCAGAATTCCATCGAGGGCATTGTCGCCCCGCAGCGACAACTGCGCTCCCGATACGTAGGAAGCGCGGCCGAGGAGGTGCCCTGCGACCGGAACCGTCAGGAGCAGAAAGACGATCGTCAGGATTCCCGTCACCGTCGCGTCCGTCGCCCCTTGCGCGACGACCGAACCGAGGATGACGAGGCCCGCGCCAAGCGTTCCGGCCTTCGTTGCGGCATGCATGCGCTGGAAGGGGTCCGAAAGGCGCATGACGCCGACGCCCGCGATGACGAGGAAGGCGACGCCGGCGAGTTTCAGGGCTATCGAGATCAGGACGAGCATCAGTCGTCTCCCTTCTTCTTTTCGAGCAGCGCCGAAAGCGAGCAGGTCGCAAGAAAGCCGATCAGCGCGATGCCGAAGGCGATGTCGAGAAACTCACGTCGCCCGGTCGCGATCATGGTGAGGCCGGCAATGGCGACGGCGATGCCTGTCAGCATGTCCAGCGCGATGAACCGGTCGGCATAGCCCGGTCCGGTGGCCATTCGCAGCGCGGAAAGGCCGAGCGGCACCATGAGCACGGTGATCAGGATCGTTGCGATGGTGGAAAGCGAACTGTCCAGAAACTCGATCATCCCTCGATCTCCTTGATGCGTGCCTCGAATGTGTTCTTGATGTCGGCGATCACCGTCTCGCTCGACGGGGCGTCGAGGACGTGGATGTAAAGCGTCTCCATGTCCTCGCTGACGTGGAGCGAGGTCGTGCCGGGTGTCAGCGTCACGCAATTGGCCAGCGCGGTAACGCCGGCCCGCGTCTTCAGCGTGACGGGCACCGCGATGATCGCGGAGGCGGCGGCATCGCGTTCGCCGAGCACCGATCTTGCGACGGCAATCGACGAGACGACGAGTTCCCGAAGGAAGATGCCTGCCAGAAGGATGGCCGTCAGGATGCGATGAATGATGTTCTTCACGGCTGGACTCCTGCGATCTGGCGTTCGTTGAAGACGGCGGCGATGAACTGCGCCTGATCCGCCATCGTCTCGGCGGCGAGTTGCGAGAACGCGACCAGCGGCTCGGGATTGAAGCCGATCGCCAGCGTGATCGCCCCGAGCGCGGCGATCGGCAGCAGCATGGCCGCGGGAACGGCTCGCACGCGCACGATCTTGCGCGGGCTGTCCTTCCAGAAGGCCTCGATCCAGATCTTGCTCATCGAGAAGACGGTGAGCAGGCCGACGAACAATGCAACGGCGCCGAGCCACGCCGCGTTGCCGCGGAAGGAGGCGTCGATGACCATGAACTTCGCCCAGAAGCCCGACAGTGGCGGGATGCCCGCAAGCGAGAGGGCCGGAATGAGGAACAGGACGGCGAGGAGTGGCGAGGACTTCATCAACCCGCCCGTTTTGCGCAGGTCGAACGTGCCCGTCGCGCGGTGGATGGCGCCGGCGACGAAGAACAGGTTCGCCTTCACCACGATGTGGTGGATGATGTAGAAGACCGCGCCGGCCAGCGCGAGCGGTGTCGCGATGGCAAGTCCGAGCATGATGTAGCCGATCTGGCTGATGATGTGGAACGACAGGATGCGCCGCACGTCCCATTGGATCGCCGCGCCGAACACGCCGAACACCATCGTTCCCGCCGCGAAGAACGCAACGAGCGGTCGGATGCCGCCATCCTCGACCTCGAAGAGCAAGGTGAAGACGCGAAAGCAGGCGTAGACGCCGACCTTCGTCAAGAGCCCCGCGAACACGGCCGAAACGATGATCGTCGCCGTGTGATAGGACGCCGGCAGCCAGAAGAACATCGGGAAAAAGCCGGCCTTGATGCCGAAGGCGAGCAGGAACATCATCGCCGCGACGGTCAGCGCGACCGACCCTTCCGTATTGGGAAGGATCATCG
Source organism: Aliihoeflea sp. (assembly GCF_052435475.1). Lineage (NCBI taxonomy): Bacteria > Pseudomonadati > Pseudomonadota > Alphaproteobacteria > Hyphomicrobiales > Phyllobacteriaceae > Aliihoeflea > Aliihoeflea sp. Next base: position 27,599 of record NZ_JBQVMV010000018.1, on the reverse strand, counting down.
CGAGGTCCGCCATGTTGAGCGTGCCGGTGACGCCGTAGAGCAGCCCGATCGCCATCAGGAACAGGATGGTGGAGAAGAGGTTCAGAACGGCATATTTGAGCGCCCCGTCGAGCTGCGCGCGGGTCCGGTCGAGCGTGATCAGGCCGAGCGTGGTGATCAGCATCACCTCGAACCAGACATAGAGGTTGAAGATGTCGCCGGTCAGGAAGGCGCCGTTGACGCCCACCATCAGGCCCTGGAAGAGCGGGTAGAAGCCCGAACGCTCCTGCCGCCGGCGGATGTCTGCGGTGGCGAACACGCCGGCTGCCAGCGCCAGGATGCTGGAAATGACCACCATCGCGGCGCTGAACTGGTCGGCGACGAAGCTGATGCCGAAAGGCGGCGCCCAGCCGCCGAACTGCTTCACCTGAATGCCTTCGGCCATGACCGAGTTCAAGAGCACGAGCGAGGCGACCAGCGTCAGGCAGAGCCCGGCAAGGTTCGCGGCACGTTGCGCCTTCGCGTTCGACCAGAGCGCGGCGCACAGAGCGGCCGTCGCGAGCGGGATGGCCAGAGGCCACAACAGGGCGGTTTGCGTCAGGAAATCAGGCATTGCGGGTCGCCTCCGCGTCGAACGGGCTGCCGAGCGCTTCGGCATCGGTATGGCCGCTGGTGAGGACCGATCCAACGGCGCGATAGGTCTTGAGGACGAGCGCGGCGGCGAATGCCACGAGCGCGAACCCGATGACGATCGCCGTCAGGATCAGCGCCTGCGGCAATGGGTTGGCGGCTTCTGCGCCCAATGTCTGCGTGCCCTGGACGATGACGGGCGGTGCGGTGAAGACGAGGCCCCCGGCCACGAAGATCAGGAGGTTCGTCGCCGCCGAAAGCAGCACGACCCCGAGAACGATGCGCACCACATGGCGCGACAGGAGCAAATAGACGCCGCATCCCATCTGGACGGCGATCGCGAGTGCATAGACGAGGCTCATTGATCGACCTCTTCATAAAGACGGAAGATGAGGCACAACACGCCGCCGATGACGACGAAGTAGACGCCGATGTCGAACGTGGTCGCGGTGCCGAGGTGAAGCGAACCGATCTCGGCCCACCAGTGGGTCAGGAAAGAGCGATCCGAAAGCAGCCCGGGCAGACCGCTGACGAAGGCGAGGAGCAGGCCGGCACCCATCAGCGCGACGGGATGGACGACAAGGGCCCTCCGCGCCGTCGCGACGTTTTCCGCAAGCGCCAGCAGCGCGAAGCCGAGCGCGGCGATCAGCCCGCCGACAAATCCCCCGCCAGGCTCGTTGTGGCCTCGAAACAGCATGTAGATCGAGACGATCAGCATTAGCGCGAAGAACAGCCGCGACATGGTCGAGAAGATGATGGACATGGCGGTCTACTCCTTGGGGCCGGGTCTGGCGGCAGGACCGCGCAGAAGCGCCCAGGCCGCGATGGTGGCGAAGGCGACGACGGCGATCTCGCCGAGCGTGTCGATGGCCCGGTAGTCGACGAGGATGACGTTCACGACGTTGCGTCCATAGGCGTCGAGATAGCTCGTCTCGCCGAAATAGTCGGAGAGGCGCAGGTCGATCGGGATCGCGCTCATGCTGGCGACGGCGATGAATATGACCCCGCCGAAACATGTCGCCAGCAACGCGTCCCGCCGCCGTTCGGAGGTGGTGCGTGAGTGCTTCTGCCGGGCAGGCAGGCGCAGGAGAACCGCGGTCAAAAGGATGACGAGCAGCGTTTCAACCGCAATCTGCGTCAGCGCGAGATCGGGGGCCCCGTTTAGCATGAAGATGACCGCAAGCGCGAAGCCCACGATCCCGACGCAGACGAGCCCCGCGATCAGCGAGCGCGCCTTGACCGTCGCCAACGCTCCGGCTGCCGTAAGCAGGAGCACCAGCACAAGCGATATGCGCAGCGCCCCTTCGGGCGAGGCGATCGAGATCGCGGCCGGACCGGCGACGAGCGCGATCGCGAGCCCGATGACGACAGTGGCGATGACGACGCTCGTATAGCGCCGCTGGTCACCGTTCTGCAGCAGGCGGGTGGACCCGCGCGCCGCGCCGAGCACGCCGTTGAGAACCCGGTGATAGCCCCGGTCGCCCAGCAGCCGGTAGAGCCCGTCCTGCTGGCGCAGATAGGTGTGGATCGCATCCCAGTAGATGACGATTGCGGTGCCGATGGCGACGACCGCGAAGCTCAGCACGAGCATCGGCGTCAGTCCGTGCCAGAGCTGGAACGACACGTCGATCGGGCTGCCGTAAAGCGCGGAAGCGGCCGGTCCGATCAGCGACTGGCCGATCGCATTCGGGAAAAGGCCGATCAGGATGCCGCCGCTTGCCAGGAGGAGCGGCCCGGCAAGAAGCCCCGGCGTCTCGCCATGCTTGACGGAGGTGACGCGATGGCCCTTGAAGTAGAACGGCCGGATCGAGACGACGCCGGCGACGCCCACCATCACGGCGTTGACGGCGACCGCGACCGCGACAGGAATGATGTTCCAGTCATTGTTGAGCTGCGCTTCGAACAGATACTCCTTGGAGATGAAACCGACGAAGGGCGGCAGGCCGGCCATGCTGAGGCTGGCGAGCACGGCGGCGACCGCCGTCACCGGCAGGAAGCGGGCAAGTCCGCCGAGCTTGCGCAGGCTCGCCTCGCCGGTGGCGTGGATCGCGGTGCCGGCGCAGAAGAACAGCGCGGCCTTGTAGAGCGCGTGGCTGAGGATGAAGCCCACCGTCGCGACCGCCGCAACCTCGCCCTGCAATCCGATCAGCATCACGAGAATGCCGAGCGACGCGACCGTCGATTGCGCCAGCACGGCCTTGAAGCCTTCGGCGCGCAGCGCCTGAAGCGCCGCGATCATCATCGTCGTCGAGCCGATGACGACCAGCGTCGCGCCGAATGCAGGCACCTCCGCGAAGACGGCGTCGAACCGCGCGAGCAGGAAGACGCCGAGCTTCACCATCGTGGCCGAGTGCAGATAGGCGGAGGCCGGCGTCGGCGCGGCCATCGCGTTGGGCAGCCAGAAGTGGAACGGGAACTGCGCCGACTTGGTGAAGGCGCCGATCATGATCAGGACGACGACGACGCCGATCCAGGGGCTGGCGACGAGCTCGTCCGAGCGCGCGAGCACTTCGGTGAACGAGAACGTACCGAGCTCCATGCCGATGATGAGGATGCCGGCGAACAGCACCAGCCCGCCGCCACCGGTCACCAGCAATGACTGGATCGCGGACTTGCGCGCTTCGGCCTTGTGAGCGTCGAAGCCGATCAGCATGAAAGAAGTGAGGCTGGTCAGTTCCCAGAAGACGAACATGACGATCAGATCGTCGGACAGCACCGTGCCGAGCATCGCCGTCATGAAGAGCAGGATCAGCCCGAGGAAGCGGCCGATTTCCCAATGCGGCTTGTCGGCGAAATAGGCCCCGGCATAAAGCGTCACGAGCGTGCCGATGCCGGTGATGAGCAATGCGAAGAGGAGGGAAAATCCGTCCAGCCTGAAGGCGAGGTCGACTCCCAGGGACGGCACCCACGAAAGATGCGCGATCACCGTCTCGCCGCCGGCGACCGTGCCGAGATGCTGGAAGAGGGACAGGAAGATCAGGAACGGCACGAGCGCCATCACCCAGCCCGTCTTGCTGCCCAGATAGGTAGCTGCCGGCCGCGCGACTGCCGCGCCGGCCAGTGCCATCAGAATGCTCCACTCGAAACTCACGGGATCGCGCTCCTTTCGTTGCTTCCCGTAAAGTTGCAAGGGGCGTGCCAGAGCAGAAGATCAAGCGAAAACAATGGTTTGTGAGGACGACCGGAATCAAAACGTTCGGAATTCCGAACGCGCCAAAAGTGTCTGTCCGAAATTCCGAACGACGCTTTTCAGGATGTGAGACGAGCGCTTGCAGGCCGGGTGAGCCTGCGTAAGGGCGAAAGCGTCAGGCCTCGACCGTCTTCGCGGTACGCCGGCGCGTGTAGGCGGCGAGCAGCGCCAGAAGCAGCGTTCCGACGATGAGCAGAAGTGCAGCAGCCGCGACTGCAGGCGAGATGTTCTCGCGGATGGAGGAAAACATCTGCCGTGCCAGCGTGCGCTGGTTCGGTCCGGCGACGAAGAGCGTCAGCACCACCTCGTCGAGCGAGGTCGCGAAGGCGAATACCGCGCCCGTCACGATGCCAGGCATTGCAAGCGGCATGGTCACGCGGCGAAACACGCGCGTCGGCGAGGCGCCGAGACTCGCCGCAGCCCGTTCGACGGTCGGGTTGATCCCCTGCAGCGCGGTCGACACCGAAACGATGACGAAGGGCACGCAAAGAACGGCGTGCGAGAAGATGACGCCGAGATAGCTGCTCGCGAGCCCGATCTGCGCCAGCGAAATCTGCAGCCCGACGCCCAGCACCACGGCCGGAACCACCATCGGAAGCAGGAAGATCGTGCGCAGGAGGTTGGGGAAGGGGATGCCGCGGCCCCTCAGCCCGAGCGCCGCGAGCGTGCCGAGCACGACGGACAGAACGGTCGCGCCCGAGCCGATGATCAGCGAATTGACGATCGAATTGCGCCAGTGCGCGATCTGGCCGAGTTCGTTGAACCAGCGCAGCGAATAGCCGGGGATGGGGTAGTTCAGGAAGATGCTCGACGTGAAGGCGAGCGGCAGGATCGCGACGATCGGCAGGATCAGGAAGAGGGCGGCGGCAACGCCGAATATGGCCTGGGCGACACGCAGCATCTCTAGGCTCCCGTCGGCGCGCCGCCGCGCGACAGCCGGCCATAGACGAGATAGAGCACGGTCGTGACCGCCAGCAGCAGGATGCCGAGCGCCCCGGCCATGCCCCAGTTCGCGGTCTGCAGCGCGTAGAAGGCGATGACGGACGAGATCATCTGGTCGTTCGGCCCGCCGACCAGCGCCGGCGTGATGTAGTAGCCGATCGCCACCATGAAGACGAGCAACGAGCCGGCCAGCAGTCCGGGCATCGAAAGCGGCAGCAGCACCCGCCAGAAGGCGCGCAGCGGCCGCGCGCCGAGCGAGGCGGCCGCCGGCATCAAATTCTTCGGGATCGCCGAGACGACGGAGAAGATCGGCAGCACCATGAACGGCAACAGCACATGCGTCATGGCGATGACGACGCCGAGCCGGTTGAAGATCAGCGGCAGCGGCCCGTCGATCCAGCCGAGCCCCATCAGCGTCTTGTTGATGATCCCCTCGTTTTGGAGAAGGATGAACCAGGCGGCGGTGCGCACGAGCAGCGATGTCCAGAGCGGCAGCAGGACGGCAAGCAGCAACGCATTGCGCTTCCACCCCGTCACCGAGGCGGCGAGCATCGCGTAGGGCAAGCCGATCATCGCGCAAAGCAGCGTCACCGAGCCTGCAATGGCAAAGGTGCGCCAGATGATCAGCCGGTTGGCCGACGCCGATGCGGACATCTGCTCGATCTCGCCCGTATCCGCACGCTCAAGGTCGAGCGCAGCGAGCAGATTTCGATCCGTATAGGGCGCGACCGAAACCTGGATCGCCCGCCAGAAGCTCGGTTCGGCCCAGCGATCGTCGACTTCGATGAGGTCGAGTGTCTGGCCCGCCTCCAGGTCGCGCGCCGCAGTTGCCGTCCGGCCCATCAATGTTCGGAAGCCGGAAACCTGGCTGTTCAGCGTGCGGACCGCCGCGCCCAGCGTCGATTGGGAAGCCTCGCGCAAATCCTCGACCAGCGCGGCCTGCGTCTCCGCATCCGGCGCCCCTTCGCCATCCCAGCTTCCGATCAGTTCGGACGTGCGTGGAAAGGCGCCGCCAATCGCGTCGTTGCGGATCGAGACGTCGACCATCAGCCAGAGCGGCCACAGGAAGAAGACGCCGAGGAAGATCACCAGCGGGGCGATCAGCACCGCCGCCCGGCCGCGCTGCCGTGCCGAGACCGCGTTCATGCCGGAAATACCGAACAGTCGGCTGCAGCGAACGAAAGGGTCACCGTCTCCCCGGCACGCCGCTCTGCCGCTCCGCGCTCAAGTCGCGCGACCAGCGACAGCGTGCCGGCATCCAGATGCAACCGCAAATGATCGCCTTGATAGACGACGTCGGAGATCGTCGCCTGGAGCCGGTTCTCGCCGCTGCCGTCGAACCGCAGCCGTTCGGGCCGGATCGAGACGGAGACGCGGTTGCCTGCCGCATAGCCATGGTCGGGCGCGACAATGGTCGTGGCATTCGCGAGTTCGACGGCGGTCGGTCCCTTGACCACGCCGTCGAGCAGGTTCGTCTCGCCGATGAATTCGGCGACGAACCGATTTTGCGGGCGGTCGTAGACCTCGCTCGCCGTGCCGATCTGCGCGATCTTGCCGGCGTCGAAAATCGCGATGCGGTCGGACATGGTCAGCGCTTCGGACTGGTCGTGGGTGACGAAGATAATGGTCAGCCCCAGCCGCCGGTGCAGTTCGCGGATTTCGAGCTGCATTTCTTCGCGCAGCTTCTTGTCGAGCGCGCCGAGCGGCTCGTCCATCAGGATGACCTTCGGCTCGTAGACGAGCGCGCGGGTCAGCGCAACGCGCTGCTGCTGGCCGCCGGAAAGCTGGTCCGGACGGCGATCGGCCAGATGGCCTAGCTGCACACGGTCGAGCGCGGCCTTCACGCGGTGGCGGGTTTCCGATTTTGGCACGCCGCGCATTTCGAGCGGGAAGGCGACGTTCTCGGCAACGCTCATATGCGGGAAGAGCGCGTAGTTCTGGAAAACGACGCCCATGCCGCGCCTGTAGGGCGGCAGATGGTCGATCTTCTCGCCATCGAGCAGGATGTCACCCGACGTCGCGCCCTCGAAGCCCGCGAGCATCATCAGGATCGTCGTCTTGCCCGAACCCGACGGACCGAGCAGGCTCAGGAACTCGCCCTTGCGGACTTCGAGGTTCAGCCCTTCGACGACCGTGACCTGACCGAAGGTCTTGGACACGTCGCGAAGCTCGATGAAAGCAGTCATGCAGCCCCGTCGATTGCTGGACTGGAAGAAAAAAGGCGCACCCTTGCCGGATACGCCTCTGAGGCTCGATTACTGGGCGAGCCAGGCGTTGAAGCGCTCGTTGAGCTCTTCGATGTTGTCGACCCAGAAATCGCCGTCGAGCGCGATCGCGCCTTCGAGGTTCTCGGGCGAGGTCGGCAGTTCCGCCGCGACTTCCGGTGCCAGCGCCGCCCCGGCTTCGACATTGGTCAGGCCGTAGGCGATGAATTCGGGCAGTTTGGCCTGGTTTTCCGGCTGGCTGGCGAAGTTGATGAACTCGAACGCCGCGTCCTTGTTTGGCGAATCCTTCAGGACCACCCAGGAGTCGATCGCGTATATAGAGCCTGGCCAGACGATCTGGAAGTTGGTGCCTTCGGTCTTGTTGATGCCGGCGAGGCGGCCATTATAGGCCGTCGTCATCACGACTTCGCCGGAAGCCAGAAGCTGGATCGGCTGCGCGCCGGCTTCCCACCACACGATGTCGCCCTTGATTTCATCGAGCTTGGCGAAGGCGCGGTCGACGCCTTCGTCGGTGCCGAGCACCTCATAGACCTCTTCGACCGGCACGCCATCCGCCATCAGGGCGAATTCGAGCGAGTATTTCGGGCCGCGGCGCAGGCCGCGCTTGCCGGGATATTCCTCGGTGTTCCAGAAATCCTCCCAGCCGGCCGGGGCTTCGGTGAACTTCTCCGCGTCGTAGGAGAGACCCGTCGTCCACACGATCGCGCCGACGCCGCATTCATTGACGGCTGCCGGCAGGAACTTGTCCTCGCCGCCCAGCGCATCCCAGTTAACGGTCTCGTACATGCCGTCGGCGCAACCGAGCGCGAGTTCTTCCGTCTCCACCTGCACGACATCCCAGTCCGCCGGGCGCGTTTCCATCTTGGCCGCGATCACACCATAGCCGCCATCCCAGGATTCCTCGGTGACGGCGGTGCCGGTTTCGGCGGTGAAGGGTTCGAAGTAGATTTCGCGCTGCGCGTCCTGATAGTTGCCGCCCCACGAGACCACGGTCAGGTTCCGGTCCTGAGCCGACGAGGAGGCGATGGCGAGAACGGCGAAGGAGGAGGCGAGCGCAAGATGCTTGATTGTCGATTTCATTTTCTTCCCCTGCGTTATTGATTTTGGCTATCCAATCATAGAATTGGGCCGTTGAAACCGGCAATCCTTGGCCGGAAAGAATTATCACCAAAATCGTCAGTATGTCGGCGGTGTGATCGCAGAGAGGATCGTGCTCTCGCCATCCGCGACGTTGCGGAAACGGTGGGGGAGGCGGCTGTCGAAATAGTAACCTTCGCCGGGCGTCAGCACGCGGCGCTCCTGACCCACCGTCACTTCGATCGCACCCGTCAGAACCATCCCCGCTTCCTGCGCCGAATGCGAAAAGGCCTCGCCCGTATCGCCGCCCGGCGCGTAGGATTCGTGCAGCATCAGGAGCTGCCGGTTCGGATGGTTGGCGCCGATCATCCGATAGGAAATCGTATCCGCGCGGCCGATCTCGACCAGATCCGCCGCCCCGTAGAAGGGCGAGGCAGGCAGGTTCGATTGCAGGTCGAGAAAAAAGCCCGTCAACGTCGTGCCGAGCGCGTCGAGAATGGCGGTCAGCGTATCGACCGACGGGCTCATCCGGTCGCGCTCGATCAGCGAAATCGCCGAATGCGACACGCCGGAACGCTTGGCCACCTCGCGCACACTCAGCGAGCGCCGGCGACGCAGTTCATGCAGCTTGGTCCCGATCCTCGGCATCGCTGGTCTCCCTCCATGCCAGACTATGCGTGGTGATTTTAATCGACAAGGCCCGTCTGCTCGCTTGTGGCGAACCCGGCCTCGGGCACAATGGCCGCGATCCTCTCCGGCGAAAGTTCCCCGATGCGCAAGCTCCCCGAAGCCCTGAAGGCCAAGATCGACCATTTGAAAGCACCGACGCGCGACGCCGTCGCCGATACGGGTGACGTCGAAACCACCGTCCGCGAAGTCCTCGCCGCCGTGCGCGACAGGGGCGACACCGCCGTGCGCGAATACGGCCTTCGCTTCGACAAGCTCGACATCGAAACGCTCGAAGTCTCGGCTGCCGAGCGCAAGGCGGCGATCGACGGTCTCGACCGCCAGACCCGCGCCGACACGGAATTCGCCATCGAGCGCGTCCACGATTTCGCCGATGCGCAGATGCAGACGATCCAGCCGCTCGACTACGAGACGCTGCCGGGCCTGCATCTCGGCCACCGCGTCATCCCGATCGAGAAGGTGGGCGCCTATGTGCCCGGCGGCCGCTACCCGATCCTGTCCGCTCCGGTGATGACGCTCGTCCCCGCCAAGGTCGCCGGCTGCGCCGAAGTAGTCGCCTGCCTGCCGCCCGGCGCCCATCCGGCGATGATCGCCGGCTGTCACCTCTCCGGCGCCGACCGCATCTTCCGCATCGGCGGTGCGCAGGCGATCGCCGCGATGGCCTACGGCACCGAGAGCGTGCCGGGCGTCGACAAGATCGTCGGCCCGGGCAATGCCTATGTGAACGAGGCCAAGCGCCAGGTCTTCGGCGCGGTCGGCATCGACCAGCTCGCCGGCCCGAGCGAAATCTACGTCGTCGCCGACGCCTCCGGCGATCCGGCCATGATCGCGACCGACATGTTGGCGCAGGCCGAGCACGACGTGCGCACCCGCGTCGGCCTGATCACGACGGACCGCAAGCTCGCCGAGGCGACGCTTGCCGAGGTGGAAAGGCAGCTTGGCGATCTGCCGACTGCGGACGTCGCCGGCCCCGCCTTCCGTGACTATGGCGAGATCGTCGTCTGCGCCGACGAAGACACGATGATCGCCTATTCGGATTTCATCGCCGCCGAACACCTCCAGGTCCACACGTCCGACCCCCAGGCGACCGCAAGCAAGCTGCGCAACTACGGCTCGCTCTTCATCGGTCGCGAGGCGAGCGTGGTCTATTCCGACAAATGCTGCGGCACCAACCACACCCTGCCCACCATGGCGGCGGCCCGCTATACGGGCGGGCTGTGGGTCGGCTCCTATGTCAAGATCTGCACCCATCAGTGGCTCGACGCGCGCGGTGTCGCCGCCGTCGCGCCGCCCGCCATCCGCCAGAGCGCGACGGAGGGCATGGAGGGCCATCGTCGCGCCGCGGCCCTTCGCCTGGGCTAAAGGTCATCCTCGCTGGCTTGGCAGATACCCCTTGCCAAGCCGGCAAATGCGATGTTACCCCTGCCGCCATTCCACAGGGGTGCTCCGTATTGCCGGGGCTGAGACGCGAAGCGACATGCTTTGGGACCCTCAAGCTGATCTGGGTAATGCCAGCGGAGCGAGGCGGTTCATGTTTTCAGGTGCACAGCTTTCCCTTTATCCGATGTGCGACGATTTCGTCGCCGTCATCCTCGAGGCCGTCGACGCGCTCGAGCCATACCGGCCGCGCTTTCGCATCGAGACCGACGACGTCTCGACGCTGATCGTCGGGCCCCCGGACGAAATCTTCCCGGCCATGCGCGATCTCTTCGCGTCTGCCGCCGGCACCGGCGTTCACTGCGTCCTCTCCGCCGCCGTCTCGCGCGGCTGCCCGGGCGAACCGGACGACGAAATCTGCACGCCCTCGTCCGATTTTGGCACGGCCGCGCCTCTGTACGAGCGCATCGCCGCCTCCCGTGAAGCGGTCGCGAAGGCAGGCATGACGGGCGTCGATGTCGCGGCCCAGTTCTCGCTCTATCCCCTCGGCGGCAGCCATCACATGGACGAGATCTACGGCTGCATCGACTTCCTGAAGTCGTCCGGCGTGTTCGAGAAATCGAAGAATTTCTGCACCAAGCTGCGCGGCGATGCCGGCCCGGTCTTCGCCACCTTGAGCGAGGCTTTCCTGCGCTTCGGCGCGCCCAACGGCCATGTCGCGCTCGACCTGACCGTCTCCGCGAACAGCCCGACCAAAGTCCGCTGATCTCGTCTCTCCGGCGGGCCGGAAAGGCGCGCCTCTCTTGCTCCAAGGAAACACCGTCATGCTGACCACTCGCGGCTGGACCCTGCGCGAAATCCTCATTGTCGCCGTTCTCGGCGCCGTCTTCGGCGTTCTCTATCTGGCCTGGGTACAGGTCTGGCTGATCGCGCAGGCGATCTTCGGCGCCGTCACCATGGATGTGGTGATGGGCTTCTGGTTCATCGTCTCGATCATCGCCGCCGCGATCATCCGCAAGCCGGGCGCCGCCCTTCTTTCAGAGGTGCTGGCGGCGCTCGTTCAGGTGCTTCTCGGCAGCCCCGCCGGCCTTCTTCTGTTGGTCACCGGCCTCGTCCAGGGCGCCGGCGCCGAAGCCGTCTTCGCCGCGACACGCTGGAAGAACTACCGCCTGCCGGTGCTGATGCTGGCCGGAGTCGGCGCGGCAATCGCCTCCTTCGCCTACACCTGGGTCCGCTTCGACTACGGCGCGCTGGCGCCCGGCCTGCTCGTCACCATGTTCGCGCTGCGCTGCCTCAGCGGCGCGATCCTTGGCGGCCTTGCCGGCCATCTCGTGGTCGAGGCGCTCTACAAGACCGGCGTTCTCTCCGGCCTGAAGATCGACCATGAACGTCGCCTTCGACGCGCCTGACGCGGTGCCGGCCGTCGCATGGCGAGAGATTGCGGTTCGCTATCCCTATTCGGCTGAACTCGCCGTCGGCCCGGTGTCGCTCGATCTGCGCAAGGGCGAGCGGCTGTTGATCCTCGGCCCGTCCGGCTGTGGCAAGTCCACCTTGCTCAATACCGTCACCGGCCTTGTGCCGGCGACGATCCCCGCCGAAATCTCGGGCGATGTCGCAACGCTCGGCGTCCCGGCCGCGAGCCGGTCGCCGGCTGTGTGGTCCGCTTCCGTCGCCCAGCTTTTCCAGGACGCCGACCAGACGCTTTGCGGAATGACGGTCGGCGACGAGGTCGCCTTCGCACTCGAAAACCGCGCACTGCCAGAAGGCGAGATCGCCGTCCGGGTCGACCGTGCGCTCGATAGGGCTGGCGTGCCGCCAAGCTGGCGCACGCGCCGCACCGCCTCGCTCTCCGGCGGTGAAAAGCAGCTCGTCGCGCTCGCCGCCGCGCTTGCGCAGGAGGCCGAGCTCTTCATCGCCGACGAGCCGACCGCGCATCTGTCGCCGCAGGCCGCCGCGCGGCTTCACGCCGTCATCGGCGGGCAGGGGCAGACCTTCCTCGTCGTCGACCACCGTCTCGACGGTCTGATCGGCACGATCGACCGCATCGCCATCATCGGCCGCGACGGCAGGCTCATCGCCGACGGCCCGCCGCGAGACATCTTCCGCGCCCATGGCGAACGTCTCGCACTGGAAGGCATCTGGCGCCCGCTCGCATCCGACCTTGACCGGCTTTTGCTCGGGATCGGCATCGTGCTCGACACACCGCCGCTGGCCATGTCCGAGATCATCGCCGACCTCGACCGCCGCCCGCTCGGTGACCAGTCCGCCGCCGAAACTGTGATGCCCCATTTTCTATCGCAGCGCATCGCCGCACCGGCGGAGGCAACCAGCCAGCCGCTGGTAACGCTCGACCGCGCTGCCTGCGCGCCGCTGTTCGCCAAGCCCGTTCTTCAAGACGTCTCGCTTCAAATCCGCCCCGGCGAGACCATCGCTCTTCTGGGCCGTAACGGCGCCGGCAAGTCAACTCTCGGCGCAACGCTCGCCGGCCTGCTGCGCCTCAAGGCCGGAACCCGAACCGGCCCTGCCGGCGGCTTCGCTTTCCAGCGTCCCGAAACCCAGTTCACCGAAGCCAGCGTCCGGGATGAACTCGAATCGATCGTCGGCAAGGGCTCGGCGCATGTCGACACGCTCCTATCCGCCTGGCGGCTCGAAAGCGTTGCCGCCCAGCACCCGTTCGAGCTTTCGCAAGGCCAGAAACGCCGCCTCGCGCTCGCGACCTTGACGGCGGACACGCGCTGGCCCTTCCTCGTCCTCGACGAACCCACCGCAGGCCTCGACGCCGCTGCATGCGACGAGATTGCCTCGCGCATTGCAAAGATCGCGGCGGCGGGCAGGGCGGTCGTCGTCATCACCCACGACATGGATTTCGCGCTCAAGACCTGTTCGCGCGGCATCGTCCTCGAAGGTGGATCGATCGCTGCCGACGCGCTGCTCCTCGACATCCTGCGCGACACCCAGCTTCTCGCCCGTACCGGTCTGGTCGCGCCAGAAATCCTGAAGCTCGCCGAATGGATGGAGGCGGCGCCGTGCTGAGCACGCTTCATCCGCTGCCCAAGCTGATCGTCTGCCTTGTCTGGCTCGCCGCCTCGATCGCCGTCTTCGATCCGCGCTTCCAGGCCGGCATCGTCGTCCTTGCCGCGCTCACCCTGATCATCGTCGAGCGCCGCTCGCCGCTCCTCGTCCTGGCGCTGATGATCCCGTTCGCGCTGTTCGGCTTCGGCTTCCTGACAACGGCGACGCTCTTTCGCGAGGAGAGCGATTTCGCTACCCGCATGGCCGCCGAGACGCCGTTCGGCTCGCCCGCCTTCTCCGCCGGCATCGTCCTATTCCTGCGCGCCATCGCCTGCGGCATGGTCTCGGCCGTCTTCGTGTTGACGACCGAACCGGGCCGCTTCATCAAAGCGCTGATGGCGAACTGGCGCCTGTCGCCGCGCATCGGCTACGCGCTCTTTTCGGCGCTTCACCTCGTTCCGGACCTCGCCTCCGAAGCGCAGCAGATTCGCCTCGCCCGCGCGATGAAGAAGGGGCGCACGCCGCGCCGCATTCCCGGCCCCGTCGAGACCGCATCGCTCGTCGTCCCGCTTCTCGCCTTTGCCATCCGCCGAGCCAACCGCGCCGCGATCGCCATGGAAGCACACGGCCTCGGGGCGGCAAGCACGCGAACCATCGTCGGCGCGCCGCAATCGCGCCCCGCGGATGCGATCTTCGTCATCGCCTCGCTCGCGATCCTCGCGATCCTTTTCATTCTGACATCCGGCGTCTGGCGGGCTTGGTGAACGCCCCAAGGGCTGTTACAGTTTGGTCAACGTGAAAGACAGGAGTGCCTGCTGCCGGCTTTGTTTGCTAGCGCGGCGCCGAAGGGAATAGAGTGACGGACCCCGAATACGGCAATGACGTGCCGTCGGACGGGGCGCGCCAGCCGCGCGGCGACGCCGGCAAAAGGCATTCGCGGCCACCGCCAGGTGAACGCGATGCAAATGCGCAGCCTCATGCGAACGGCCGACCCGACGACAATACGGGCGACAAGCCTGGCAAATCGCGCAAAAGGCGCAAGCGCAAGCGCGGCCGCAAGGTCTTCGCCCGCGATGACGCGCCCGCGAACAAGCCGAACCCCGCCGAAGCCCGGCAGCCGCCGCCCAAGCCGGCGACGCCGGCTCCCGCGCCTGCCGCCCCTAGTCGCTTCAACGGCCGCGATGTCGCCGGCGGCGATGCCCATGTCTATGCCGCGCTCGACCTCGGCACCAACAATTGCCGCCTGCTCGTCGCCATCCCCGGCAAGGGCGGGCAGTTCCGCGTCGTCGACGCATTCTCGCGCATCGTGCGTCTGGGGGAGGGGCTGACCGCGTCAGGACGCCTTTCCGATGCCGCGATGGACCGCGCCGTCGAAGCGCTCAAGGTTTGCGCCGAAAAGCTGCGCAATCGGCGCCTGAAGCGCGTGCGCCTCATCGCGACCGAAGCCTGCCGCTCGGCCGCGAACGGCGCCGAGTTCATTGCCCGCGTCAAGCGTGAGACCGGCCTGTCCCTCGAGATCATCGATCGCAAGACCGAAGCGCGGCTCGCCGTCTCCGGCTGTGGCTCGCTCGTCGAACGCGGCACCAAGGGCGTCGTCCTGTTCGACATCGGTGGCGGGTCGTCCGAGATCGCGCTGGTCGATGTCTCGCGCCACCGCACGCCCCGCCTTGCCAACCACATCGTCTCGTGGACGTCACTCCCTGTTGGCGTGGTCTCGCTCGCCGAACGCTTCGGCGGCCGGCACGTCACGCGCGAGGTGTTCGATGCGATGGTCGACGACGTCGCCGACATGCTCGACCGTTTCGAGGGCCGCGACCGGCTTTCGCATGTGCTCGCCGATGACGGCTTCCACCTCCTCGGCACCTCCGGCACGGTGACGACGCTCGCCGGCATCCATCTCGGCCTCGAACGCTACGACCGCCGCCGGGTTGACGGGCTCTGGCTTCAGAACGATGAAGTCGATGCCATGATCGCGACCCTGCTCGATTGGGAATTCGAAAAGCGCGTCGCCAATCCCTGCATCGGCGCCGACCGCGCCGACCTCGTCCTCGGCGGCTGCGCCATCCTCGAGGCCATCCGCCGCGTCTGGCCGTCCAAACGCCTGCGCGTCGCCGACAGGGGCCTGCGCGAAGGCATGCTATCCGAACTCATGGCCGATGACGGCGTCTGGCGCCGGGCCCGCAAGCGGAGACCGCTCAACGCATGACGAAACCCGTCAAACCCGGCTCCGGCCCGACAGGCGCACGCGCGCTCAAGACCCGCGTCAAGAAAAAGCGCGGCCTCAAGAACTCGTCCCGCCGCTGGCTCGAACGCCATCTCAACGACCCCTACGTTCACCGTTCAAAGGCAGACGGCTACCGATCGCGCGCGGCCTACAAGCTCATCGAGATCGACGACAAATACAATCTCCTGAAGCCCGGTCAGAAAATCCTCGATCTGGGGGCGGCGCCCGGCGGCTGGTGCCAGGTGGCGGCCGCCCGCGTGCAGTCGCCCCTCGATGCGCCCACGGTCGTCGGCATCGACTATTTGCATGTCGATCCGGTGCCCGGCGCTGCGCTTTTGGAGATGGACTTCCTCGACGACGAGGCCCCGAAGCGCCTGATGGAAACACTCGGCGGCGCGCCCGATCTGGTGATCTCGGACATGGCCGCTCCGACCACTGGTCATCGCCGCACGGACCACATCCGCACGATGCACCTGTGCGAAGTCGCGGCTGATTTCGCCATTTCGGTGCTGAAACCGGGCGGCCACTTCCTCTCCAAAACGTTCCAAGGCGGCACGGAGAACGATCTTCTCGACCTCCTGAAACGCAACTTCCGCACCGTCCATCACGTTAAGCCCCCGGCCTCGCGCGACGCATCGGTCGAGCTCTTCATCCTCGCCAAGGACTTCAAGGGCCGGCAGGAAGTGCCGGAAACGGAAGATCACTCGCCGGGCAGCGAGGCCTGATCGTCCTTGTGCTTGTCCAAGCCGTGGCCGGACACCGTCCGGCCGGCGGTCCTGGACAGGCTGAGGATCGGCAATATCGCGAGCGCGGCCAGCCCCCCGACCGCGAAGAAGGCGAAGGAGAAGGCCTCGAGCCCGATCGGCTCACCGGTCCACAAATGATGTGCTTCGAGCAGCATGCCCGCCGCCGCCACACCCAGCGCGATCGAGATCTGCTGCGACACGGCCGCGATCGCCGTAGCCTGGCTCGCCTGGCTGTCGTCGATTTCGGCGAAGACGAGCGCATTGTTCGAAGTGAAGAACAGCGAGCGCAGGAACCCCGCGACGATCAGAGTCCCGATGATCACGGCATAGGGCGTCTGCGGCGTGAAAAACCCGTTGATCGCGATCAGGCTCGCCCCGCCGACGACCGCGGTCAGCAACACCGTGCGAAAGCCGAAGGTGCGCAGCGCCTTGGTCGCCACGAACTTCAGCGAGATTGCGCCGATGGCGCTCGCAAACGTCAATAGTCCCGACTGAAACGCGTCGAGCCCGAAGGCGAGCTGAAACATCAGCGGCAACAGGAACGGCATTGCGCCGACGCCGATGCGGAAGATCGAGCCCGAGATGATCGCGATCCGCGGCACCGGATTATTGAACAGTCGCAGATCGAGGATTGGCGACAGCGTCGCGCGTGAGTGGCGGACGTAGAGCACGGACGCCAAAATGCCGACGACGATGGTGGATATCCCGATAACCGGGGGCAGGGCCGGCAGCGAAACGACGGACAGCCCAAAGACGATGCCTGCCGCCGCGATCGCCGCGAGGATGAATCCGCGCCAGTCGATCGGCGCGGCGATCCCGCCCGGCATTTCCGGCAGCACGCGCCCGGCGACGATGATGCCAAGGACGCCGATCGGCACGTTGATCAGGAAGATCCAGTGCCAGGTGAAATAGTTGGTGATGAAGCCGCCGACAGGCGGGCCGATGAGCGGCCCAATCAAGGCCGGCACGGTCAGCCAGGCCATGGCCGAGACGAGCTGGTCGCGCCGCGTCGCACGCACCAGCACCAGACGGCCCACCGGTGTCATCATCGCGCCGCCCATGCCTTGCAGGAAGCGCGAACCGACGAAGGCTTCGAGCGAGTTCGCGAAGGCGCAGAAAATCGACCCGACGACGAAGACGCCGATCGCGATGCGAAACACCCGCTTGGCGCCGAACCGATCCGCCATCCAGCCGGAAACGGGGATGAAGATCGCCAGCGCCACGAAATACGAAGTCAGCGCCAGTTTCAGGGTGATCGGGCTCGTGCCGATATCGGCCGCGATCGCCGGCAGCGACGTGGCGATGACGGTCGAATCCATCTGCTCCATGAACAGCGCGACCGCAAGGATAAGCGGAATGGTGCGGTTCAAGGCTGGCGTCCGGTGGAAGATCGCAGATGCGAATGCATGGCCGGGCACCTAGCATGCCTCGCCCCGCGCACACAATTGCACATGTGAACGGTTCACTTCTGTGTGAGAGCGTTTGCCGCGCTCGTGCTCTGGTCCATCTGATGCGGCATCGCTAAACAAAGCAGGGAGAAGGCCGATGACGGGCAAGACCGATCGTCGAACGATGTTCAAGCTGGCTGGAGGCGCCGCGATGGCTCTGACCGCACCGCAAATCATGGTCCGCGCCGCAAGCGCGCAGATCGCGACCGCTTCCGAGGTCGCCAATCCCGGCTTCCACAATTTCAAGCTCGGCGATTTTCGTGTCACCACGATCCTCGATGGCGGACGGCCGTCCGATGGCCCGCATCCGATCTTCGGCGAGGACCAGGAAGCCACGGCCGTAGCTGAACTGATGGAGGCGAATTTTCTGCCTTCCGATCAATTCGTCAACGGCTTCGCGCCGGTCATCATCGACACCGGAGCGGAAAAAATTCTGTTCGATACCGGGCTGGGTGAGGGCGCCCGCGCCAACGGGCTCGGCCAGTTGCGCGAGCGCATGCAGGCAGCCGGCCATCAGCCCGACGAGATCGACGTCGTCGTCCTCACGCACTTCCATGGCGACCATATCGGCGGCTTGATGGAGGGCGGCGAGCCGGCCTTCGCCAATGCCCGCTATGTCACCGGGCAGGTCGAATACGACTTCTGGACGGCGCCCGAACGTGCCGAGGGCCAGACCGCCGACGCTGCTCAAGCCGTTGTGTCGAACGTCGTGCCGCTGGCGGAGAACATGACCTTTCTTGCCGATGGCGACGAGGTCGTGTCGGGCGTATCCGCAGTCGCTGCCTTTGGGCATTCGCCGGGCCACATGGCGTTCTCGGTCGAAAGCGGCGGTCGCCGCCTGATGCTGGTCGCCGATGCGGCCAATCACTACGTCGCCTCTCTGATGCGGCCCGACTGGCACGTTCGTTTCGACATGGACAAGGAGATGGCGACCGAAACGCGCATGCGCCTCTTCGACATGATCGCGACGGATCGGATTCCCTTCATCGGCTATCACATGCCGTTCCCCGCCGTCGGCTTCGTCGAAAAGATCGAGCCGGGTTATCGCTACGTTCCGGCGACCTATCAGTTCGATCTCTGAGCCATACGGCTGGTCGCACTGCCCAAGCTTCGCCTCAATCCCCCGGAAAAGGACGAGGCGATGACAGACAATGCGAACGGGCCATCATGACCGAAACGACCATCGACCGCCGCCGGCTTCTCATTCTCGGCGGCGGCGCTCTTGCGCTCGCACCGTTTGCAGGCTGCATGTCGCGCGGCCCCTCTGGCGACAGCGTCCGCATGACCCGCGACGGCGCTCCGCTCTTCGCCGATATTCGCAGTACCAATTCACTCGGCGCGATCCGTGCCGACCGTGAACTGGAAACCGCAGCCGTCGTGCAGGCTGGCTACATGGCGCAGGCGGGCCGCATGGCGCACGACACGGGCATCGGCCGCTCGTTCCAGAGCCGGATGGGCAGCGTAAAGACCAATGGCGCGGCGGCCGAGAATCTGGCGCGGGGCCGCATGGATCTCGTTCGCGTCATGGACATCTGGATGAATTCACCCGGCCATCGCCGCAACATGCTCGATCCGAAATTCGCCCGTTTCGGGCTCGGCTATGTCACCGATCCGCGAGACCCCGCGCAGCGTTATTGGGCGATGGTGCTCGCCGCCTGATCTCTCGCGGCGAGGATTGCCTCGCCGATTGCATGGCTGCCTTGCACTGCAGCGCTTCCCATATGTCAGGGGACGTGTTACCAGCCGCCGCCAATCCCAGTTTCCCGGGCGAGGCAAGGCAATGGCGAAAATCATCGAATCTGCAACCGGCGCAATCGCGCTCACCTTCGACGACGTGCTCCTGCAGCCCGGCCATTCGAATGTGATGCCGGGACAGACGGATGTCTCCACCCGCATTGCCCGCGACATCGACCTGAACATCCCGATCCTGTCGGCCGCCATGGACACGGTGACGGATTCGCGCCTCGCCATCGCCATGGCGCAGGCGGGCGGTATCGGCGTCGTCCACCGCAACTTCTCGCCCGCCGAGCAGGCCGAGGAAGTGCGGCAGGTCAAGAAGTTCGAAAGCGGCATGGTCGTCAACCCGGTCACCATTGGCCCCGACGCAACGCTCGGCGACGCGCAGGCCTTGATGCGCGCCCACGGCATTTCCGGCATTCCGGTCGTCGAGAATGGCGGTACCGGCGGCCACCGCACCGGCCGTCTCGTCGGCATCCTGACTAACCGCGACGTGCGCTTCGCCTCCGATCCGGCGCAGACCGTGCGCGAACTGATGACCCATCGCGACCTGATCACGGTCAAGGAGACGGTCAATCAGGACGAGGCCAAGCGCCTTCTTCACCAGCACCGGATCGAAAAGCTCTTGGTCGTCGACGGCGACGGCCGCTGCGTCGGCCTCATCACTGTCAAGGATATCGAGAAGTCTCAGCTCAACCCCAACGCCTCCAAGGACGCGCAGGGCCGCCTGCGCGTCGCCGCCGCCACCAGCGTGGGCGATGACGGCTTCGAGCGCGCCGAGCGACTGATCGACGCCGGCGTCGACCTGATCGTCATCGACACCGCCCACGGTCACTCGCAGCGCGTTCTCGACGCTGTCCTGCGCGCCAAGAAGATGTCGAACTCCGTGCGCATCATCGCCGGCAACGTCGCGACCGCAGAGGCGACCAAGGCGCTGATCGATTCGGGCGCCGACGCGGTCAAGATCGGCATCGGACCGGGCTCGATCTGCACCACCCGCATCGTCGCCGGCGTCGGCGTCCCGCAGCTTTCGGCGATCATGGGCGCGGCAGAAGAAGCCGACAAGGCAGGCGTCGGCGTCATCGCCGATGGCGGCATCAAGTTTTCGGGCGATCTCGCCAAGGCGCTCGCGGCGGGCGCATCGGCCGCAATGGTCGGCTCGCTTCTGGCCGGCACCGACGAAAGCCCCGGCGAGGTCTACCTCCACCAGGGCCGCTCCTACAAATCCTATCGCGGCATGGGCTCGGTCGGCGCAATGGCGCGCGGCTCGGCCGATCGCTACTTCCAGGCCGAAGTGCGCGATACGCTCAAGCTCGTGCCGGAAGGCATCGAGGGCCAGGTGCCCTACAAGGGCCCGGTCGCAGGCGTCCTCCACCAGCTTGTCGGCGGCCTGAAGGCAGCAATGGGCTATGTCGGCGCCCCGAGCCTGACCGAGCTGCGCGACCGCGCCACCTTCGTGCGCATCTCCAATGCCGGCTGGCGCGAGAGCCACACGCACGACGTGACGATCACGCGCGAAAGCCCGAACTATCCGGGGATGAGCTGACCTTCAGGCTACCTTCAATTCGTCGATACTGGCGATTTCCGACTGCTTTGCGGAAGCGGTGATCGCCAGGTCGAAGGCCGTCTGCATGTTCATCCAGAATGCGGGCGTCGTGCCGAAGAACTTCGCTAGCCGGAGCGCGGTGTCCGGCGTGATGGGCGAGGTTTCGGCGACGATGCGTTCGATCCGCGTGCGCGGGACATGCAGTCGCTTGGCGAGCGTGTATGGCTTCATGTCGAGCGGCACGAGATATTCTTCCCGCAGCACTTCACCGGGATGGATCGGGGGATTGAACTCGAACATGGCTTCACCTCAATCGTGATAATCGACGATTTCGACGTCGTCTGCATGACCGTCGATCCAGCGAAAGCAAATCCGGAAGTGGTCGTTGATCCGGATCGAATGCTGTCCGCTTCGGTCGCCTTTGAGGGCCTCCAACCGGTTGCCCGGCGGCGATCGCAAATCGTCCAGCGCCGTCGCGGTATGCAGCATGAAAAGCTTGCGACGCGCCGCTTTGACGAGATCGGCCGGAAAGCCCTTCACCGACTTGCCCGCGATCAGCAATGGGATGCGCTTGTCTTTGCAGGAACCGATCAAAGGACATTCTCATGCGTATCATACCATGATACGTCCACCCGCCGCTTGATGCAATCGCTGTTTTCGGTCCTTGTGGCGGCAGACAGATGATTCTCTCAAGCTAGAGGCGCTGATATGAACCAGACCGCAATCTTCTGGCCGATGCTGGCGCATGTCGCGCTCGTCTACGGCATCTATGTGCTGATGTTTCTTCGCCGCAAGGCGGCCGTTCAGGCTGGTTCGACCAAGATTTCGCAGTTTCGCGAGAACACCAACGAACCGCCCGAAAGCCTCTTCGTGCGCAACAATCTGGCGAACCAGTATGAATTGCCGGTCCTGTTTCACGTCTGCTGCCTGGCGCTCTATTCCGTGACCGCTGCCGGCCTCTTCGCCGTCGTCCTCGCCTGGATTTTCGTCCTCTCGCGCTACGTCCACGCCTATATCCACGTGACCTCAAACCGCATCCGCTACCGCCAGCCGGCGTTCTCCCTGGGCTTTCTGGTGCTTGCCATCATGTGGATCTGGCTGGCGCTCGCCATCATCTAGGGTGCGTTGAGATTCAGGGCTGTGCGTGCCGAAAATGATGGGTTTCGAGAACCGGAGCGGAATGTACGTTCGGGTACATGAGCACCGGAAGCGCAGAAACCCGTCATTTGCAGGCCGCTCAGGCTTGAATATCAACGCACCCCAGCGAGTTTGCCGATCGTATCGGCGAGCGCGCGAAAATCCGCTTCGCGCCCCGCCCTTTTTCGCCACGCCATGCCGATTGTCCGCGAGGGGATGGGCGCCGAGAACGGAACGAACTTGACGCCCGGCAGCGCCCGCGACGCAGTCAATGCCATTTCCGGCACCAGAGTCAGTCCCTGGCCGTGCGCCACCATCTGCAACAGCGTCGTCAGGCTCGTTGCGCCGAAATTCGACATGGCGAGCGGCTTCACCGATCCGCAGATCGCGAGCGCCTGATCGCGCAGGCAGTGCCCTTCCTCAAGAAGAATCAGCCGCTCCAGTTCCGGGCTCTCCGGTGCAACCGGCGGCTCGATGAAACTCGGGTCGTTCGCCGGAACGGCAAGCAGGAAGCCGTCTTCCAGCATCGGCTCGGACGCCAGCCGCGTGTCCTCGAGCGGCAGGGCGGCGATGAATGCGTCGAGCCGGCCGGCAAGCGTCTCTTCGACGAGCGTCGAAGTCACCGATTCCTTCAACTCCAGTGAAAGGTCCGGAAAGCGCGCGCCGATCGCCGGCAGGATCGCGGGCAGGAGGTAGGGTGCCACGGTCGGGATGACGCCGAGCCGCAGACGCCCGGACATCGCCGCTCGCTCGCGCCGCGCAAGTGCCTCGATCTCCTGCATTTCGGTCAGCACCCGCTCAATGCGCGGCAGGATGAGCTTTGCATCATCGGACAAGGCCACGCCGCGCCGGGCGCGCTCGAAGAGCCGCGTGCCGAGCTTGTCCTCCATCTCCGCGATCTGCGCCGAAAGCGCCGGCTGCGTGACCCCGGCAAGCTGCGCCGCGCGGCCGAAATGCAGCGTCTCCGCGAGCGCGACGAAATATTCCATCTGCCTGATGGTGAGCTTGATCATAAGCGGAAACTATCGCCATTCTTAGAAATCGCAATTTGAAATTATCGTTCTGGTCGAATATCTCCCTTGTCAAAGCCGCCTGGAACTCTCGTTCCCGGCTACCGAGCAATTTCGCCAGGGAGATATGACCATGGATGCCAAGGTTGACGACAAGGGCGCAGGCAAGTGCCCCGTTCCGCATTCGAAAGGCCGGCAAAACCGCGACTGGTGGCCGAACCAGCTCAATGTCAGCGTGCTGCACCAGAACACGCCCGACGCCGATCCGATGGGCGAGGCCTTCGATTATGTTGAAGCTTTCGAGAGCCTCGATCTCGATGCGGTCATTGCCGATCTGCACGCGCTGATGCGCGATTCGCAGGATTGGTGGCCGGCCGACTACGGCCATTACGGCCCGTTCTTCATCCGCATGGCCTGGCACAGCGCCGGCACATACCGCGTCGGCGACGGACGTGGCGGCGGTGGACGTGGCCAGCAGCGCTTTGCGCCCCTCAATAGCTGGCCGGACAACGGCAATCTCGACAAGGCCCGCCGCCTGCTCTGGCCGATCAAGCAGAAATACGGCAGCAAGCTGTCCTGGGCCGATCTGATGATCCTGACCGGCAACGTCGCGCTCGAATCGATGGGCTTCAAGACCTATGGCTTCGGCGGCGGCCGCGCCGACACCTGGGAGCCCGAGAACCACGTCAACTGGGGCGCCGAGGACAAGTGGCTGGCCGACAGCTCGCATGAAAGCAGCCGCTATTCGGGCGACCGTGAGTTGCACGGCAATCTCGGCGCCGTCCAGATGGGCCTGATCTACGTCAATCCGGAAGGCCCCGACGGCAATCCGGACCCGATGAAGTCAGCCCGCGACATTCGCGAGACCTTCGGCCGCATGGCGATGAACGACGAGGAAACCGTCGCGCTGGTCGCCGGCGGGCACACCTTCGGCAAGGCGCATGGTGCCGGTCCGGCGAACCATGTCGGCTTCGAGCCGGAAGGCGCGGAGATCGAGAACCAGGGCCTCGGCTGGGCATCGACTTTCGAAAGCGGCATGGCCGGTCACACCATCACCAGCGGGATCGAAGGCGCGTGGACGCCGACGCCGATCACCTGGGACATGACCTTCTTTGACACGCTGTACGGCCATGAGTGGGAGCTGACCAAGAGCCCCGCCGGTGCGCACCAGTGGAAGCCGGTCGGCACGACCGGCGACGGCAAGGTGCCGGACGCCCATGACGGCCAGAAGAAGCATGCGCCGATGATGACGACGGCCGACATGGCACTGCGCACCGATCCCGAATACGACCGGATCTCGCGCCGCTTCCACGCCAATCCGCAGGAATTCGCACTGGCCTTTGCCAAGGCTTGGTTCAAGCTGACCCACCGCGACATGGGTCCGCTGAAGCTCTATCGCGGCAAGCTGGTTCCGAAGGAGCCGCTGATCTGGCAGGACCCGATCCCGGAGGTCGACCACCCGCTCGTCGACGCCTCCGACATCGCGCAGCTCAAGCAGAAAATTGCCGCCACCGGCCTCACGGTGTCGGAACTGGCATCGACCGCATGGGCGTCGGCCTCGACCTTCCGCGAATCCGACAAGCGCGGCGGCGCCAACGGCGCGCGCATTCGCCTCGCTCCGCAGAAGGACTGGGACGTGAACCGTCCGGCCGAACTCGCCAAGGTGCTCGGCGCGCTGGAAGCGATCCAGGGTGAGTTCAACGCGGGCGGCAAGAAAGTGTCGCTGGCGGACCTGATCGTGCTCGCCGGTTCGGTCGCGGTCGAGAAGGCGGCGAAGGATGCCGGCTATGATGTGACGGTTCCGTTCACGCCGGGCCGCATGGACACCACGCAGGAGCAGACCGAGGTCGAATCGTTCGACTACATGGAGCCCAAGGCCGACGGATTCCGCAACTATGTGCGCAACCCGATCATGTCGGTCGAGGAACATTTGGTCGATCGCGCCCAGTTGCTCCAGCTCACCGCGCCGGAGATGACGGTCCTCGTCGGCGGCCTGCGCGTCCTCGAGGTCGGCACCCCCGAGCATGGCGTCCTCACCGACCGCCCGGGCAAGCTGACCAACGACTTCTTCGTCAACCTTCTCGACATGGGCACGAAGTGGAAGGGCATTGAAGGCTCGAACGGCGTGTTCGAGGGCCAGGACCGCAAGTCCGGCGCCCGCCGCTGGACCGCAACCCGTGCGGACCTCATCTTCGGCTCGCACTCGCAGCTCCGCGCCTTCGCCGAGGTCTACGGCAGCGCCGACGCGAAGGAGAAGTTCGTCAAGGACTTCGTCGCCGCCTGGGTCAAGGTCATGGAGCTCGACCGCTTCGACCTGAAGGAAGAAGCGCGCCGCAAGGCGGCCTGATCGCCTTCGAATCAGATACATGGTGGAGGCCGGGCAGTGCCCGGCCTTTTCCTTTGGGGGCGGCATGAAGGACCATCCCGTTGCGGAGCGCTTGCTGGCAGTCGCGCTCGCCGGCCTGGCAGGATTCGTCGATGCAGTCGCGTTCATCGAACTCGGCGGCTATTTCGTTTCGTTCATGACGGGCAATTCCGTGCAGATCGGCACCGGCCTTGCCGATTATGCAGCCGCAGCGATCCTGCCGCTGTCGCTCGTCGCGCTCTTCGTGGCCGGCGTGGTCGCAAGCTCCCTGGCTGTCCACAAGGCGGGGCGGTGGCGGGCACCCCTGACGCTCCTGCTCGTCACCGCCCTCCTGTCCACGGCCGCCTATGCCGCCGGGCAAGGCTGGTCCGCGGTCGCCATTGCCTGCATGGCGCTGGCAATGGGCAGCGAGAACGCGGTCTTTCAGCGCAACGGTGAGGTGTCGATCGGCGTGACCTACATGACCGGCGCACTCGTCAAGATGGGGCAGGGCATAGCATCGGCCATTCGCGGCAACGGGCATTCCGGCTGGTTCTGGCACCTGTGCCTGTGGGGTGGCCTGACATTCGGGGCCGTCGCCGGTGCGTTCGCATTTCGCGCATACGCCATGCAGGCGCTTTGGCTGGCGTCGGCGGTAGGCCTGGTTCTCGCCTTGGCTGCACTGGTGCTCGTTCGGCCCGCCCAGGCTTCGGACTTGTGATCGGCGCGGCGACGCATTAGTCAAGGCCGCATCCGGGCAACCGACTACAGGAAGACGACATGCGTTTGGGCGGCAGGCTGGCAGCAGCCATCGAGGTTTTGACCGACATGGAGGCCCGTCACAGGCCGGCGGCCGAGGCGCTGAAGGATTGGGGCCTGTCGCATCGTTTCGCCGGCGCCGGCGACCGAGCGGCCATCGGCAACATCGTTTACGATGCGCTGCGTCGCAAACGCTCGGCTGGCTGGCTCGCGGGCTCCGACACGCCGCGCGGCATGGCGCTCGGCGCGCTGGCGCTCGAGAACGGCATGTCCGCCGCCGACATCGCTGCCGCCGTCGAAGGCGACCGCTTCGCGCCCGAACCCCCCA
The DNA here is from genome assembly GCF_052435475.1 of Aliihoeflea sp. Taxonomy (NCBI): domain Bacteria; kingdom Pseudomonadati; phylum Pseudomonadota; class Alphaproteobacteria; order Hyphomicrobiales; family Phyllobacteriaceae; genus Aliihoeflea; species Aliihoeflea sp. The sequence continues at coordinate 1,201 of NZ_JBQVMV010000018.1, read as the reverse complement.
CCACCGATGAGGCAGCGGCGCTGTCGCAGCACAAACTCACTGACGCGCCCGCGCTCGTTCAGGCCGACTGTCCCGACTGGTGCGAGCCGCTCCTGCGCGAGACCTTCGGCGACGACTGGATCGCCGAAACCTCCGCGCTCGCCGCCCGCCCGCCGCTCGACATGCGCGTCAACACGCTGAAGGCCGACGGCGACCGCGTGCTTGCCGAGTTGAAGCCGACCGGCGCGCAGCCGACGGCCATCGCGCCGCTCGGTCTGCGCATCGCGCCGATCAAGGGCGCAGGGCGCCACCCGAACGTGCAGGTCGAACCCGCCTTCCAGAAGGGCTGGTTCGAGGTGCAGGACGAAGGCTCACAAATGGCTGCCGCGCTCGCCGGTGCTGCACCAGGCATGCAGGTGCTCGACTATTGCGCCGGTGCCGGCGGCAAGACGCTGGCGCTCGCCGCCGCCATGGCGAACAAGGGCCAGATATTCGCCCACGACGCGGACAAGTCCCGCCTCGCGCCGATCTTCGACCGCCTGAAGCGGGCAGGGGTGCGCAATGCGCAGGTCGTCGCGGGCGCTGCCGGGCTCGCGGGCCATGAAGGCCAGATGGACCTCGTCCTCATCGACGCGCCGTGCACCGGTTCCGGCACCTGGCGCCGTCGCCCCGATGCCAAATGGCGCCTCACCGACCGCCAGCTCGAAATCCGCACCGGCGAACAGGCCGAAATTTTGCAGAAGGCCTCCCGCTTCGTGAAACCGGGCGGCCGTCTCGTCTACGTCACCTGCTCGGTCTTCGACGCCGAGAACGGCGCTCAGATCGACCGCTTCGTCGCGGCAAATCCCGAATTCGCGCCGGTCGATCACGCCATTCATTTCGAGCGGACTTTCCCGGGCAAAAAGGACAAGGCCCGCATCGATCCTGCGCGTGGCATCGTCCTTTCCCCGCACCGCACCGGCACGGACGGCTTCTTCGTCGCGGTGCTGGAGCGAAGTGCCTAACGCGTCTCACTTCACGGAATGGCTCCCGGCTCTGCACCCGCTTCGCCCGTTTGGCCGGGATGACTCGCCCGGTCTGGGCGTCATCAATTCTCAGACAAGGCGTTAGCGGGGCGGGCGTCATCCCGGCCGAAGTCCGAGCGCAGCGAGGCGAGAGCCGGCAACTGTATTGTTTCATGCCGCGTATGGTGTTTTCGACCGCAGCATTGCATTGAGCGTGA
>NZ_JBQVMV010000017.1:0-73876 GCF_052435475.1 Aliihoeflea sp. | reverse complement strand
AGATGTTCTACAACCCGAAGCGCAAGCACGTCAGGAACGGGATGCTGTCACCCGTCGAATTCGAACGGCAGCAGGAAATGTAACCCGAGGGTGTCCATGAAACTCGGGGCTATTCAACCAGAGTTTTGCAGACGGCTTCGGCGCAGCCCACACCAGCTTGGAGCGTCGTGCATGAGACGCGCTGGAGGTTTTCGATTCCAGCCTGCCGGGCTTCACTGGTTCAAGCCACATAAGTAGCTTCCGATGTCCACCTGTGGCGGGATGTTACGAAGGCCGACCTCAGCGGAGACCTTATCAGCTTGCGAATGGACGCCGGGGATTGCCTGACCGCGCGTAGTGAATAGGCGTGCATACCCGGCTCGAAGTTCTCTGAATGCGACGAACCTTGCTCGCGATTCGTTAACCGGCTTTCGACATGCACAAATGACAGCAAGGGCCTGTTTACCCGCCCGCCTCACGATGCTGTGATGCAACAGGTCTTGGGGGCAAGCCATGCTGAAACCGTTTCTTGCATCACGTTCCGGCAATATCGCGATCATGTCAGGGGTACTGCTGATCCCGTTGTGCTTGGCGGTCGGAGTGGCTGTTGACTACTCCCGCTACACATCTGCACAGCGGCATTTGCAAGAGATGGCTGATGCGACCTCTTTGTCGCTCGCATCGACGCAGGAGCGCAGCAACGCCAAACTGACCCAAATGGCGAATGATTTTCTGTCCAGCAATCAGAACACCAACCGCGTGCAGCAGCTGAGGCTCGATGGGCTGGATACGTCCACAGAGATGATCGACGTCACTGTCGGAGGATCGATCCCGGCGACGTTCATGGCTTTGGCGGGCTACGACCGTTTGCCTGTCAAGGCTTCTGCTCTCGCTGAACGGGCCGTCCGCGGCAATGTCGAGGTATCGCTCGTGCTCGACAATACGTGGTCGATGTCGGAAGCCGATGGCAGCGGTCAGACCCGAATGGAAGCCCTGAAGGACGCAGCTGCTCGTCTCGTGGACGAGTTGCTCATCACGACGGACAATTCAGTCCGCATCGCGCTCGTGCCCTACGCCGATTACGTCAATGTGGGGGCGGATAACCGCAATGCCTCTTGGCTGAGCGTTCCAAATGATTATTCGAACACGAGCACGTCCAAGGAAACCTGCGTCACCGAAACGACGGTTTGCCTGGCTCGCAACCCGAAACGGACGTGCGAGCGGTACCGGGATGGGGTTCTAGAAACCTACGGCTGCGGCAATGAATGCACCAAGACCGAAGTCCGCCAACTCGATCAGCCGCAGTGTTCCGGTGGCAAAACCTCGACCACTGCCTACAAATGGTTCGGCTGCGTGGGATCCCGGACCGGCGGCAACAACAGGCTCGGCGACCATAACACGAGCGTGAAATACCCAGGCTACGTGGAAACCAGCCAGAACTGTCACAATCCGATCGTGCGATTGACCAGTGACAAGAAGCGGCTCAAGGACGCGATCGTCGCCATGTCGCCGAACCGGGGCAGCTATAAGCCTTACACCTACATTCCCGCTGGCTTGGTTTGGGGTCTGAACACCATCTCGCCGACGGAGCCGTTCGCTGATGGCTTGGCGTACGATGCCAATAATGTGCGTCCGCGCAAGGTGATCGTTCTCATGACGGATGGCGAGAACACCCTCCTTTACAACAAGAACAACGGTAAGCATGCGAGCGGCAGCGTTCCGTCGCTGAACGCCGCGGAAAAACAGACAGCCGTAGCCGCCTTGAGTACGGATTGTACGGACGCCCACAACAATTGCGGCAACGGAAAAGGCAAGCTCAAGGATACCAGTTCCTACCAGCAGACGAATGCCGACACACTCTCGCTCTGCACTTACGCGAGCGCCAACCAGATCGAGATCTTCACGGTCGCCTTCAAAGTCGACGACGCGACAGCGCGCCAGATGCTTCAACTGTGCGCGACCGATGAGGCGCACTACTACGAAGCATCGGATTCAGCCAAGCTTGCCGCCGCCTTCTCAGGCATTGCCCAGTCGTTGCGCGTGGTGCGGCTGGCTCGCTAGTCGAACCGCGGCTCGCTGTGAAGGGGAACAGAATGGATGAAGCAGCGTCATTGGCCGATGAACTCCAGCGCTCTTTTCCGACCACCAGCGGGCGTCTGCGGTTCACTGAAATGCTCGAGGCTCACTACGAACTAGAGACAGGCCCCGCCCGATGCCGTCATCTTATCATCTGTGGGATCGTCGCCCTCTTCCTCTACGACTGCTTTTTGATCTCTGACTGGCGTCTGATACCGGACATCTTCCAGACGGCGCTGGTTGTCCGCTTGGGGTTGGTCACGCCGATAGCCCTCTTAATCGTCGCGATCCTGCTGCGCCGCCCGCATGCGCGGATCCGCGAGGCGTCGCAAGCGACAATCAGCGTCATAGTGGCGGCAAGTGTTCTCTATCTCACCTCAACCAGCCAAAGCCCGCTCGTGATCTTCCATCACTATGGGATCATCCTGGTCGTGCTGTTCGCAAACGTGGTGCAGCGACTTCATTTTCCCTACGCCGTCGCGGCATCGACCACGATCGTAACGATGTACGCCATTGCTGTCGGACGAATGTCCGGTTTGCCGTCAGAAGCGGCGCTTAGCAGCGTGATGATCCTCAGCGGCGGCGCGGTGTTCACCCTGGTTGCCAACTACACTCTCGAACGCCAGTTTCGCATCGGTTATCTTCTTCGGCTGAAGGACCGGCTACGACGGGACGAACTGGAAGGATTGTCCAGACAGGATCCTCTGACTGGCCTGGGCAATCGCCGCGAGCTGGATCGTCATCTCGAACGGCTTTGGCCGGCATCGGGACCGGCACGAACGATCAGCATGATGATGGTCGATGTCGACCATTTCAAATCTTACAATGACGGCTTTGGGCACTTGGCTGGTGACAAGTGCCTGCAACGCATTGCCGCTTTGATCGCCGGCGAACTTCGCGGTCCAAACGACAGAGCATTTCGGTACGGTGGCGAGGAATTTTTAATCTTGTGCGAGGGGATGGATATGGCGCGGGCGGTCTCCATCGCCGAGCGCGTCCGTCTTGCCGTCGATATGGCAGCCATTCCGCACAAATACAGTCCGGTAGCACCAAACGTTACGGTCAGTATCGGCGTAGCCGCTACGCCATCGCGAAGTGCGCTCAGCTGTCAGGATTTGATTCGAAACGCCGACGCGGCTCTGTACCGCGCCAAGCAGAGCGGGCGCAATCGGGTCTGGCCCCCAGCGCATCGCTCCGCAGAAATCGCCGAATTCCCATCTCGTAAACGCCTGCTGCCTAGTGTCGGCAATTAAGTTTACCGGCCGATAGAGGATGCATCTCGGATTGGCTTGGGCCCGGAGTTGATCATGCTACGGAATATCATGTTACTCGGCTCAGTCGTCACTGGGATCGCACTGGCGGTCCCGGTCATCCACGAGACGCAGCCGGGCTTAATGCCGGGCCTTGCCAAGCGATTCTTGGGATCGGACAAAATCGAAGAAATCCCGGCGCTGGCCATGTTTGAGCGCGATCCGCAAAACGCACCAACGAGCCGCCGCGTGAGGCTTGAGGCCGACCGAAGCGGCCATTTCAGTGGTAGCTTCCGTGTCAATGGACGCCTGGTGGAAGCCATGATCGATACCGGCGCTAGCGTAGTGGCTTTGAATGTGTCCACTGCACGCCGGTCCGGCATATCCGTATCAGCGGGCGACTTTACCCAGGCGATTACGACCGCAAATGGTCAGATCTACGCAGCACCCGTGACGCTGGCGAAACTGGAAATCGGCGGTATCGCCGTTCGGGACGTCGGGGCGGTGATCATACAAGACGCAGCGCTTTCAGGGGCGTTGATTGGGATGAGCTTTCTGAAGAGTCTGAAACGCTACCAGTTCGAGGGCAATCAGCTAGTTCTTGAACAATAAGGCGGCTGGCAAAGTAGCCAGGTCACTCCGGAACAGCCCATCTGGCACCGAGAAGTTCTGCCAGACCAAGGTTGGGAGCAAAAAAGTGGATCAACGCTACATGTTGTAAACAGAGGAGTCTTTCGCTTGCGGGATGACCGTGTTGCGACTTACATGACCTCAACAAGAGAGGCTTTTGTGTCGCATTTGGTCAGCACCGTTTCGCTCAGGCGGTATCTTTATCTGATCGGCGTGGCTGGCCTGGCTCCTGTGGCCATATTTTCGCTGGTCCTCATCTGGTTTCTGGCAGATTGGGAGCGCAGCCGCATCGAGCGCGCATCTATTCGAATTGCCGAGCAGACCTCCACAATCCTTGAAAGCGAGCTGCGGATCCTATTGGCGGAACTCGCCGGATTGGCTACCTCGACAAGCATGCGCGACCAGGACTTCCGCGGCCTCCATCAGGAAGCGCGACGTCTGGTTGCCGGACATGACGAGGTCGTGTTGCTGCGGCGGCTGGACGAAACGCAGTTGCTGAACACCCAGGTGCCGTTCGGCGCGCCACTGCCTCCCGCAGTCCCGATACCGGACGAGGTTAAGCAACGTTTCCGGCAAGGGTCCGCGTCGGTAGGCTCCGTCTACAAGAGCCCGATCAGCGGCGAGTACCGGGTCCCCGTTGTTCTTCCGGTCCAGCTCGACCATGGCGACCCCCTTCTGCTTGCTGTCACCGTTCCTACGACAAGATTTGCCCCCTTATTGGCCAACGCAGCGCCGCCTGGCTGGGTGATTGGAGTTGCAGATGGCAATGGGACCTATGTTTCACGATCCCAAGAGCATCAGCGGTTCACGGGGACGCCGGGTGTACGAGAGTATCTCCAACTTGCAGTGGGAGATCGCGGCAGCTTCGTCAGCAGCAACCGTGACGGGCTGGAGTTGCTTGCGGGCTTTGCACGGCTCGATTTCGCCGGCTGGCTCATCGCTGCGAACATCCCGCTGGCAGAGGTGCACGCGCCACTGCGGCGCACGTTGCTCCTCATCGCGCTCGGATTTCTTTCGGCCTTGGCCGTTGCTCTAGTTACAGCGTTCGTATTGGCACGTCGGCTCAGCCGCGCAACCAACATTCTCATGACCTCAGCGGCCGAAGTTGGAATGGGCCGTACCGCCGCCGTCGGCTCGGGCTTTGCAGAACTCGATTCCATCGGCGACGCTTTTGTTCAAGCCGACCGAAAGATCGTCGCGCGGACGCGGGAACTAGAACGGGTCTTGGAGGCCGTACCTGCAGCCGTCTGGTACAATTTTGGTACCGATGTTGAAACAACAGCGGCAAATCCCGTCGCCACGGAATTAAAGGCCGTTCAACCCCCATCCTCGAAAGCGGAAGGTGACACAATCGGACCGCAGTCTGCTCCAACCGACATGCTGATCGATGCCCTCACCGGGGGCGAAAGCGACCAGCAGGAGCGGGAATATTTGCGCGACGGCGAGAAAGTCACGCTTCTTGTGTCTTCGCGACCCCTGTTGGATAACGACGGCCTTGTCCACGGCGCGGTGGCAGCCGGTATCGACATCACCAGACGAAAGATCGATGAAGAGAAGCGGAAACTGTTGATCAACGAACTCAACCATCGAGTCAAGAATACGCTCGCAACTGTTCTCTCCATAAGTCAGCAAACGATGCGCCTCACGGCCACCAAGGACGAGGCGCAAGAGGCCTTGACTTCCAGGCTTGTTGCCCTCTCCCGCGCCCACGATATCTTGAACAAGGAGAGCTGGCACAGTGCGGATGTGCGTGATCTCGTTCGTGAGGCATGCTCGGTTGGCTTTCAAGAACGCGTGACTTGCGAGGGTCCGCCGACAAGACTGCATCCCGAAACCAGTCTTGCGCTTTCGCTTGCTCTCCACGAACTGGTCACGAACGCTGCCAAGTATGGAGCGCTGAGCAATGGGGACGGTCGCGTCAACATTACCTGGGCACGGCATTCGAACAGCTTGCGAGAGCGTCTCGTTATCCGGTGGGAAGAAGAAAATGGACCGATCGTACAGCCACCGACCCGCAGAGGCTTCGGCTCGCGTCTGCTGGGCCGGGTCTTTGAAGGCGAAGATGGCGACGGTCTATCGATAGAGTACAAAGCTTCGGGCGTGATTTGCATCATGACGATGACGCTGCGCGCCTCAGCCCAATAGACAACTGGGCCATGCCTGCACGCGATAATGGTCAGCTTTCGGGAAGTCGTCAGTCCACCTTGAATGACCGAAATGGGGTCGTTGGCCGAACGTCGGCTTTCTCCGTCTCTCGGACCACAACCGGACAGTCAGCGGACGACCCCTCAGCCGCAGTGACTTCCTTACCGAGCACTGTTCGATCTGGCAATCGACAGCAAGCTTCGCGGCTGGTGGGTAGCGGACTGGCAGCTTCAGGAGTCGTGTTACGGAAAGCGGACGCCCCACTTACCGAAACAGCGCTACGAGCACTTTGCATAAGCGGATCATCTCCGCCGTAGTGGAACCGATAATCATCGCGCGGATGCGTGAGTGACCGTACGCCCCCATGACGAGAAGGTCGATGCCGTCGCGCTCCACCACCCCCGAGATCGCTTTCTCAACTTGTCCTGGAGCGATTTCGGCCGACGCGTCATGCCCGCCGGCCTTGAGGATCGCCTTTGCGTCCTCCAGCCGCCGACGCAGGTCGGCGCTCTCGCTTCCTACGGTTAGTAGTCGGATATCGAGTCCCGAGAACAGCGGCGCTCGCGCGATATGATCGACCGCCTTCATCGCGCTCGGTCCACCATCATGAGCAATGAGAATCTTCTCGATCGGGCGGAATGCTCGTGCGGCGACGAAGACCGGTTTCGTGGCAGATCGCGCGATGCGCTCAAGATTGGAGCCCAGGTGCAATTTGGCGAAATCTGCAGCCTCGCCGCGCTTGCCTATGACGATGCCGCGCGAATCCGACTCGGCTGCCGCGACCTCTTCCAAGAGATCGCCATGGCGAAGCCGTGAAGTCACGTTCTCGACGCCTGCGGAGCGGAGAATCTCTTCGGCGTCTTCGAGGATGGCACGGCCGCGCTTTTGCGCCAGCTTCGAGCGTTGTTCGTCCAGGCTCGACAGTTCTTCCAGCAGCGCGGTGCGAGCACCGAGCGCGATCGAACCGGAGAGGTCCGAATTCGCCGTTTCCCTTCGGCCGAGAACGTGCATGAGCTCGACGGATGCGCCTGTGCGCCGTGCGATCCAGGCTGCATTCTCGCAAACGCTCCTAGAGTAGATCGAGCCATCGATCAGGGCGATGAGTTTTTCGGTCATTCGAATGTCCCTTTCCTCAATGCGCCATCAGCTTGTCGAGCGCGCCGGGCTTGTCGTGCATGGCCAGCCGGTCGACGATGGTCTCGCTCGCCGCATTCATGCCAACGATTTCCACCTCAGCACCGTCACGGCGGAACTTCAGCACCGCCATGTCGAGCGCGGCCACGCTGGAGATGTCCCAGATGTGCGCGCGCGAGACATCGATGGTGACCTTCTCAAGTGCCTCTCGGAAATCGAACGCGGCCATGAAATCTTCCGCCGATGCGAAAAAGAGCTGGCCTTCGACGACGTAGATCCGATGACGCGCGTCGGCGCTGAGGCTGGATGAGACGCGAAAGAGCTGCGCGATCTTCCACGCGAAGAAAATGCCCGACAGCAGGACGCCGATCAGCACGCCATAGGCGAGATTATGGGTGACGACGACCGTGACGACCGTCGCCAGCATGACGATGGACGACGACCGCGGATGATCCCTGAGGTTGACGATCGAAGACCACGAGAAAGTGCCGATCGAGACCATGATCATGATCGCCACCAGTGCGGCCATCGGAATCCGGCTGACGAGATCGCCCAGAACCAGGATCATGAACAGGAGGAAGGCGCCGGCGGCAAAGGTCGACAGTCGTCCGCGTCCGCCGGACTTCACGTTGATGATCGACTGACCGATCATCGCGCAGCCCGCCATGCCCCCGATGAAACCTGTGGCCGTGTTGGCAATGCCCTGGCCGATGCACTCCTGATGCCTGTCCGACGGCGTATCGGTCAGGTCATCGACGATCTGCGCCGTCATCAAGGATTCGAGCAGGCCCACGACGGCGACCGCTGCCGAATAGGGCAAGATGATAAGCAAGGTATCGACGGTCAGCGGAATGTCCGGGACCAGGAAGATGGGAAGCGTGGACGGCAACTCGCCCATGTCGCCGACCGTGCGGACGTCGAAACCGAACAGGATTGCGACCGTCGTCAAGACGATAATGCAGACCAGCGGCGACGGGATCGCCTTTGTGAGATAGGGAAAAAGATAGATGATCCCGAGCCCGGCTGCGACCATAACATAGGTCAGGTTAGGCACGCCGACGAGTTCGGGGATTTGCGCCATAAAGATCAGAACTGCCAGCGCGTTGACGAAACCTGTCATCACCGATCGCGAAACGAACCGCATGACCGAGCCGAGTTTCAGGAGACCAGCAACGATCTGCAGAAGTCCTGCAAGCACAGTAGCCGCGAGCAGATATTCGAGACCGTGGTCGCGGACCAACGTGATCATCAGGACGGCAGTGGCGGCAGTCGCTGCCGAGATCATGCCCGGTCGACCGCCGACGAAGGCGATGAGAACCGCGATTGAGAAGGACGCGTAGAGGCCGACCTTGGGATCGACGCCGGCGATGATGGAAAAGGCGATGGCTTCGGGAATGAGCGCGAGTGCAACGACGAGCCCGGAGAGCAGGTCACCACGCACATTGCCGAACCATTGCGCGCGGTAAGCGGACAAGGAGGTCATGAAGTTCCAGATGATGAGAAAACCAAACCAGCGGCCCTGAAGATCAAGGGTCGCACCGGGAGGACGGTATTTGATTCAGTTGTCCGGCGGATCGGCGGCCGGAAGAGCCACCCGGATTTGCACCGGGTCCTGATTGATGACGCTTCTTAGCCTATGGCTAAGGAAATACGCAACACCCAATGTGGCGGGCCGTGACGCGTTAGGTCTGCTGTTGGGTGACAGTGACGTTGTCGGCTATGTCGGTAATGGGGTCGTCGGCTGAACGTCGGCTTTCTCAGTTTCTCGGACAGAACCGGACAGTCAGGAGACGGCCCCCTTGGCGACGGAAATCGAATTCCGCTCAGCTACGCAGGGATGTCTGATCCGGCTACCCAGGCGTCGCGGTTAGCCTCAACGCCTTAGCTGCTGTTGGATAAGCCGCGCCGTTAGTGGGAGTGCCTTAAAGACCGCTATCTTCGAAGGAAGGGCCGATTGCCACTTTACCTCTAACAGCCTATTCGAGCAGGACGTTGAGCTTAAGGGGCATCATCATGCAGACTTCCCAAACCGCTCGCCCTTGAGTTTCACACCTGCGCTATCTCGATCCCAAGCATCGGGCGTGATGCCCTGAGCACGCAATTCGTGCTTCAGGACTTTAGCGCTTGGCGTCTTTGGCAGCGTCTCCAAAACGCGCACGTATCGCGGCACCATGAAGTATGCCATCCGGTCCTTCAGAAAATTGACCAGTTCAGCAGGCTCGATGACCGTACCTGCGACAGGCGCTACGCAGATGAGGACGTCGTCTTCGCCATGCTCGCTCGGAACAGCGACCGCAGCGGCTTCGAAAACCGCGGGATGCGCCAGCACTTCCGATTCCACTTCGAATGACGAGATGTTCTCGCCTCTGCGTCGAATCGAATCCTTCATGCGGTCGGTGAAAAAGTAGTTTCCGTTTTCGTCGCGGATGAAGGCGTCGCCTGAATGGAACCACCCATTGCGCCAGGCCTTGGCGGTCGCCTCCGGCATCTTGTGATACCCGCTGTTCATCGCCCAGGGCCGATCGGTCCTGATGATCATCTCGCCCACCACGCCGACTGGAACTTCGCAATCATTTTCGTCCACAAGCCGAACCTCAACACCGGGTCTGGCCTTACCGCAGCTCCCGCGTACCGTCGGGTTCGCCTCGGAAACGATCGGTGTCGAAACTTCCGTCATGTTAAAGATCGTGAAGACCTGAACGCCGAAGCGATTGCTGAATCGCTCCACGTCCGAGGCCAGCGGCACCATAAGGACCAAGCGCAGGGGATTGTCGGCATCGCTGATCGTTGGCGGTTGCTTCTCCAAGAAGCTGGCCATCACGCCAAGGAGAAACGCGACCGTGGCACCGGTATTGCGTACCGAGTTCCAGTATGTCGCCGTGTCGAAGCGATCGACGAATGCAATCGACCCTCCCCGTGCGAGCATGCAAAACATCGGGCCCATCCCGCCGATGTGAAACATCGGGGCGTTGATGAGATAGCGGTCGCCACTGGTGACGAACGGCCACGTCTCCGGACCAGCATTGCTGAACAGGTGGAGATAGGACGTTAGCACACCTTTGGACGGTCCCGTCGTTCCAGACGTGAAGATGATCGCCATTGGGTCCCATGGCTCGATGGTGCGCACTAAAGGCGCAAGACGACCACTCGTCGACTGCATCACATCGTCATGGTGGCTGATGGGAAGCACAGCCGCTTCCACGCGTCCCCCGGTGATCAGAAAATGGTCAAGGCGCGAGAGTGCCACTTCATCGAAGCGGCCGACCAGACTGGCATCGACGATAGCCAGCCGTGCATCGGAAATATTCACGACATGCTCGAGGAGCGTGCCTTTGTAGGCTGTGTTGATAGGCACGTACACCGCGCCCAAATAGTTGATGGCGAAGAAAATCCGGATCTGCTCCCGACAGTTCGGCATCCAGACCAGAACGTGATCGCCCTGCTTCACGCCAAGAGATTGTAGCCCCAAGGCCGTCTGGACGACCAGTTCACGCAGGCGTTCATAGCTCCATTCCTCGCCAGTATCGTCGAATTTGCAGAAGACCTTTTGCGGCTGTTCCTTGGCCCAGCGATCAATCAAATACCGCGTCACCACGCTTTGGCGCGCGGGGATGCGGGGATCAGTCGTTTCGGGTGCAATGGGGCTTTCCTGAACTTCGATCATTTTTTCCTCCTCCACTTCTGCCGGTGACGCAGCAACAGCTGTCAGACCGCCACTCGATCTGGCACCGCCACACCTCGGCTCAGCTTGTAGTCGTTCAAATCTACCGTCCGGGTCATGCGCCAGAAGTCGTCATGTCGCCAAGGCGTCAGCGCAACCACACGCCCCCGCGAATTGCGGTACCAGTTCTCCATACCGGGATGTGTCCAGACCATCGCCGCATGCGCCGAGTCCACCTTGCGATTGTAATCCTCGTAGACCGGGCGCAGCACTTCGATCGTGTCGGCGCCGTTCGCAAAGGTGCACTCGAGGAGCTTCATGATGTAGTGGATCTGGTTTTCGACCGGCGTAATCACGCTCCCTCCATGACCTAGCCCCGTGTTAGGGCCAAGCAGCGTGAAAAAGTTCGGGAAACCCGGCACTGTAGAGCCCAAATAAGCCCGCGCATCGTCGTTGTCCCATTCCTCGCGAAGCCGGCGGCCTTGGCGACCCACGACCTCAAAGGAGGCCAGCATTTCGGCCACCTGGAATCCAGTTGCCAGAATGAGGACGTCGGCCTCGTGCTCGGAGCCATCTGCGGCGACCAGTGTCGTCCCGCGGACCTCGCGCAAATGTTGCGGGACAAGGCAAACGTGATCCCGTGCCACCGCGCGGTACCAGCCGTTGTCGAGCAGCATTCGCTTGCCGAACGGCGGATAGTCCGGGAGAACCAAATCGAGCAGGTCCTGCCGAGCCCCGAGTTCCTCCTTTACGTACTCGGTGAAGAAGCGCCGATGAGCGTCGTTAATGGCGTTGATCGCCCGGTCTGGCTCCGGCCAGGCTGGATCGACCTGAAGCGAGACATGAACGCGATCGTTAAATGTCCAGGCGAGCCTCTGGCGATACCATTTTTGGTAAAGTGGCACCTCACGAATGAGCCAGCGAATTGGTTCCGGAACGGAAGTCTTGAATTTCGGAAACGGTGCCGCCCATTGCTTTGATCGGGCGAAAACCGTCAGATCGCAGACCTCGTCGACGATGGCGGGCACGACCTGCATGGCACTTGCGCCGTTACCGACCACCGCCACCCTTTTGCCAGCGAGATCGACATCATCCGGCCAATCGGCCGTATGCACGCATGGGCCCGGGAACGTGTCGAGGCCCGGAATATTGGGAACTTTCGGAATGTTGAGTATTCCCACCGCTGAGAAGATGGCCGCGTATCGGCGAGCTTGCTCGCCGGCCGGGCGTTTGACGTCCACGATCCAGTCGCCACTCGTTTCGTCGTAGCGCGCTCGCTCGACTTTGGTGTCGAATTCAGCTCGTTCGTAAAGGCCATGCTCGCGTGCGACATGTCGGAAATAGTCGAGCAATTCCGCCTGCAAAGCGAAATAGTGTGACCAGTCATACTGCGCGAAAGAATAGGAATAGAGATGGTTCGGCGTGTCCACGCCGGCTCCGGGGTAGCGATTCTCGCGCCAGGTGCCGCCGAAGTCGCCGTCCTTGTCGACAATGTCGAAAGGAACGCCCGCCGCGGTGAGACGGATCGCGGCGCATATGCCCGACATGCCGGCGCCCACGATCAGGACACGAAAGCCTTTGGGAGCTGAAAGCGGCGCCTGATCGAACGAGTTTCCCGCAAGTTCAGCCGAGACGATCTCGCCATATTCGCTCGTGACTTGCTCGGCCATGGAATGTGAGAGCATGCGCGCGGCCAGTTCCGGCTCCGGCGCGGAGATCGCGGGCTTCTCACCCGCCTTGAGCTTTAGGATCGCAGTGAGCGCCGCTTGGCGGATGTCTTGCTGAACATTGGGTGGGAGGCCGCCGTCATCGTTGTCATCAAGCCCCTTTCCCCGTCGTGGGATGTAGGGCTCTTCAAGCCATTTCATGTCGCCGGTTGCCTGCGTCAATACCAGCAGCAGCGTAGGAACGTTCGCGATGGCGACCGCTTCGGTCAACCGCTCCGCCCACTCTTCTGATGTCTTGTCCCCGCCCGCCATACGATCCTCTCGTGCCCACACTTCCGAAATGCTGCGGCAAAAATGACCGACCAGCTTGACATAAGTCAAGCGTTTTGATCATTTGACTTAAGTCAGATCGCGGTTAAGCCTTTTGGCTTGAAGGAGGGCTCCGCATTGAGGTTCGCTTCAGTCGACGATTGGAATACACGCACGGCCGCGCTGGGGATTGGCGGCTCGGTGCATCCGGATTTTGCTGCAGTCCGCGAAGCGTTCATCGCCAACTTCGATCAACGAGACGAGTTGGGCGCATCGCTCTTCATTACGGTCGACGGACAGATCGTGGCGGACTTGTGGGGCGGCACGGCCGACGTTGGGCGTCCGTGGGAGCAGGACACAGTCTGTGTCGTCTTCTCCTGCACCAAAGCTGCGACCGCCCTTTGCTTGCACCTGCTTGCCGAGCGCGGGCATGTGTCGCTGGACGTCCCCGTCGCGGAGTACTGGCCCGAATTCGGTGCAGCAGGCAAAGCGTCCGTCACGCTCCGAATGCTGCTCGACCATTCCGCCGGACTGCCCGCGCTGCGGGAAAAGGTCAAGGCAGACTGCATGACAGACTGGGACTACATGATCCGCCGCCTCGAAAGCGAGGAGCCGTTCTGGGAGCCTGGCACGCGCGTGGGTTACCACCCGCTGACATTCGGTTTTCTCGTGGGCGAGGTCGTGCGCCGCGTGTCCGGGCGTTCGCTCGGCACATTCTTCAGAGACGAAATTGCTGCGCCGCTCGATCTCGACTTCTGGATCGGACTGCCAACCGAGCAGCAGCACCGCGTCGCGCCGATCGTACCTTACCGGGCGCCCAACGAGCTTGCAGATACGCCGTTCCTTGCCGCCGCGCGTCGAGAGGAAACCATACCGAACCTGTTCGTCTTCAACAGCGGCGACTGGAGCTATCGCGGCGTCAACACAGCCGCAGGCCGGTCCGCGGAAATCGGCGCGGCCGGAGGTGTCACCAACGCGCGGGGTTTGGGGCGCATGTTTGCCGCCCTTGCCGAGGGCGGTGCGGCGATCGGTCTGTCGCCCGATACGATTGCCACTTTCTCGCGGGCCAGCTCAGCGACGCATCTCGATGCCACATTCATCGCGCCTTCGCGCTTCGGGCCAGGGTTCATGCTGGGCATGGCCGAACGCCCGACTGCCGGCGGCCGCGAAAGCCTGTCCTTCGGCGAACATGCCTTCGGACATGTGGGGATGGGAGGATCGGTCGGTTTTGCCGATCCGCAATCAAGGGTCGGCTTTGCGTACGTGATGAACCGGCTTGGCGGCGGCCTTCTGCTAAACGAGCGGGGACAGTCGCTGGTCGATGCCTTCTATGGCTGCCTTGGGCACACGCGGCACGCCATGGGCTTCTGGACGAAAAACTGAACATTCAACGGGAGGAAGTCGAAATGGAAATCCGGAATCTCTTGCTTAGCAGCGCGACCGCCATCGGGGTCGTCGCCAGCCTGTCCGGTGCGGCACAGGCGCGCGAACTGAGCTTTGCAATCGGCCATCCGCCGGTGTCGAACCTCGTCAAAAGTGCGGAAGAGGCCGCCAAGCAGTTCAACGAGGAAACGGGCGGCGAGATGACCATCAAGGTCTACCCGCTTTCGCTTCTTTCGATGGCCGAGACTTCGGGCGGACTGCGGGAGGGGTTGGCCGACATCGGCACCGTGATGACCCCGTATTTTCCAAATGAGTTCCCCCACACGAACCTCATCGTGGAATCCTCCATGGTTCTTCAGACGCTGGGTGCAGACGTGGCGGACGTTCAGGCTGGAGCCTTTGCCGGCGCGGTATCTGAATTCGTCATGACGAAATGTCCTGAATGCGTGGAAGAATTCGCCGAGCAGAACCAGGTGTTCACGGGCGGCGCCGGCACCCCGCCTTATGTTCTCAACTGCACCAAGCCGATCGTCAGCGCCGAAGATCTGAAAGGTGCCAGGTTGCGCATCGGCGGTGCGAACTGGGCGCGTTGGTCCGAAGCGGTAGGCGCGAGCCCGATCACGATGTCCGGCAACGAGATGCTCGAAGCGCTCAGCCAGGGCGTGCTCGACTGCATCATCCTGTCGACGCCCGACATCTACAATTTCGGCATGGGCGGCGCGGTCACCCACATCACGAAGGGGGCTCCTGGTGGCGCCTATTTCGCGTCCGTCTCGAACATCAACATGGATACGTGGAACGAACTGACGGCAGAACAGAGGACGGCATTCCTGCGCGCAATGGCGAAGGCTGCTGCCCTTGGGTCTTACAATTACCAGAACGGCGCCGCCGAGGTCGAAGCCAAGGCGGCTGACGATGGAGTCGTCATCCAGGACGCAGAGCCTGCCGTCGTGGAAGCGACAAAGGCATTTGCCGCCGCGGACGAACAGTTTCTCATCAACGACTTCGCCACACGCCACGGCGTGGAGCGCGGTGAGGAAATGATCGGCGAGTTCAAGGAACTTCTCGACAAGTGGATCGGCCTGATGCGCGAGGCCGAAGGGGCCGAGGCATACGAGAAGCTGTTCTGGGACGAGATCTACGCGAAGATCGACGTCAACTCCTACGGCATGCGCTGACCTGAGTGCCGGCTCCTGTAAGGGAGCCGGCCCATTCTCGGAGGATGCCGTGGCATCGATTTCGCGACTTCTCGCCAAGGCTGCTCAACTAACGGCATTTCTTGCCGGTCTGGCCATCGCAGCGATGATGATCCAAGTCACCGCCGACGTGGCGATGCGATACCTTCTGGGACGCCCCTTGTCCGGCACTCTTACCGTGGTCAGCTACTATTACATGGTGATCGCAGCTTTCGTGCCCCTGGCGCTAGCCGAGCAGAAAGGCGGACACATTTCGGTTGAGTTCGTCACCGAGCTCTTGCCGCAGCGGGTACAGGATCATCTTGCCGGGCTAATTCTCATCCCGACAACCCTCATCGGGGCCGTTCTCACCTGGCGAACGTTCGAAGCCGCCATGCGGGCTTTTCAGATGGGCGCTTCGCAAACCAATGGCTCATCCTCAATCCCCGTCTGGCCAGCCTATTTCGCGTTACCGCTCGGAGCTGGTCTGATGACGCTGATCTTGCTTGCGCGGTTCATCGCCTACGTGACCGGCCGCACATATGAAGGGGACAGCAAGTGAGTGGGATCGAACTTGGTCTGTATGGACTTGCGTTTCTGCTGCTTCTGATCGCATTGCGCATGCCAATCGGTTTGGCGCTAATCGGAGTCTCGTTCGTCGGCCTGTGGATGTTGACGAGCTGGAACGTGGCTTGGGGCGCGCTTGGTGTGATCCCCTACAACTTCGCTGCCAACTGGGTGCTCAGCTCGGTGCCGATGTTCCTTTTGCTAGGCTATGTCTCTTTCCACACCAAGTTGACCGAGGGCCTTTTTCAGGCTGCCAGGGTGTGGTTTTCGGTACTCCCGGGTGGGCTTGCCATCGCCGCCATCCTGGGCAGCGCGGGTTTTGCGGCCGTATCGGGGTCTTCCGTCGCCTGCTCGGCGACCATGGGCCGTATAGCCGTGCCCGAAATGCTCAAGTCCGGCTACGATCCTCAACTGGCCACCGGAACTGTGGCAGTCGCAGGAACGATCGGCGCTCTCATTCCGCCGTCGATCATCATGATCCTATACGGAATCGTCGCTCAGGTCCCCGTTACAGAGCTATTTCTCGGCGGAATCGCAGCGGGCCTCTTAACAACGGTCGGCTACATCGTGGTCGTGCTCGTTCGGGTCGCTCGCAATCCGGCTCTGGCTCCGTCAACAGCTGACAAAGCATCATGGAACGAGCGCATCGCTGCTATCAGGGAGACCTGGCCCGTCGTGCTGATCATGATCGGCATCTTCAGCGGGCTGTTCGGCGGACTTTTCACGCCCACGGAGGCCGGCGCGGTCGGCGCGGCGCTCGCTTGTCTCGTTGCTATCTTGAAGGGAACCTTCACATGGGAGCGGTTTTCGACGGCGATCAAGGAAACGGTGCTTACGACCGGTGCCCTCATCATTATCGGCGTCGGCGCGAGCCTTCTGACCCGTTTCCTCGCGCTGTCGGGAACGGGCGACTTCCTGAGCGAACTGGTGCTGGAGAGTGGCGCTTCGCCCATGACGGTCCTCCTGGGCGTCGTGGTTCTCTATCTGCTTCTAGGTATGTTTCTGGAACCCATCGGCGCCATGCTCCTGACGCTTCCCATTGTTTTGCCGATGATCGACGGCGCGGGCTTCAGCCTCTTGTGGTTCGGCATCATCGTCACCAAACTCCTCGAAATCGGGATGATCACGCCACCGGTGGGCATGAATGTCTTCGTTATCAAAGGTATCGTGGGCAAAACCGTCTCGACCGGCGCAATCTTCAAAGGTATCTGGTGGTTTCTGGTGATGGACCTCATCGTCCTCGGCCTTATGATCACATTCCCGCAGATTGTGACTTACCTCCCGCGGGTGTGGGGATGACAAGAAGAAGAGGCGATGACTGAAAATCCAGAAGAACGCGCAGCTGATTCCGCTCGTCAAAAGATCAAAGATGCAGCACTGCGACTGTTTTCTTCCAAGGGCATCGATGCGGTCACCGTCCGGCAGATCGTGGCTGAGGCTGGCACGCGAAACAACGCGTCGATTCACTACTACTTTGGATCGAAAGACGCACTGCTCAACGAACTGATCCTCGATCGCGCACACTGGAGCGACAGCGCGCGGATACGCAAACTCGACGAGTTGGAAGCTCAGGGCGGACCACACACAATTGAGGACGTAGTCCGGCTCATCATTGAGGTGGAGACCAGTCCGAGCTGGGCGCTAGGTATTGACGCCGCAACCCGTAGCTCGGGCCACATGCGATTTGTGATGAACTTACAGATTAATCACAGGCGAGCTTTCATGCAGGCCATGGCAGGACATCGTACGTCCGGCTATATCCGGTGCATAGAACACATCTATAGTTTCCTACCTCATATGCCTAAAAGTGTGCTCAACCAGCGCCTTATCTTCATGGACCTGTTCTTTGGGGCCACCCTTGCCGCGCGTGAGGCGGCCTTCGAACAGGACCCGACCGGCGGCAAGCTCTGGGGCGATGCCGGAACAATCGAGAACCTGATTCAGTCGGCATGTCACATACTGACTGCTTCAGTCCCGCCCGAGACGCGGTTGACGTGATCGGCGGCTTACCGTCCTTGTCGGCCCAATACCGGACTGTCTGTTGGCGGCCCCTGTGCTGACCGGGCAAATTTTGCCTGAAAAGGCCGACCCGGATGGTAGCCAGCCGCCAAGCGCTTCGCCTTTGGGATCGCCAAGTTCCGGATTGGAAAGACTATAAGTTCAGAAGCCGCGCTAACGGCGCATAGATGGTCATCTGCGCTCACGGCTACGTCGGCTGGAGGCCAGGGCGCTAGCCAAGATAAGACAACATTGACTTGTTACTACATTTGATTTACCGATCGGGTAGCAGCGGGAGGCTGCGCTCGGGAGGAAATCATGAAGTTCATCACTGACCGCCGGCGGTTTCTCGCCGGCGCTGCCGCAGGCGTGAGTGCGCTTGCCTTGCCCGCATATGTCCGCCGCGCCAGCGCGCAGGACGCCGACCTCGCACCTTACGAAGCCGCGAATATCGACTGGAAGCAGGCGACGGGCGAAGCAATCACGGTCGCCGTCATTCCGGCCGCCTATTTCGACAATCTCGCGGCGATCACGCCGCAATTCGAGGCGCTGACGGGCATCACCGTGCGCTACGAGAAGATTCCGCCGGCGCAGATCCGGCAGAAATGCGTGCTCGACTTCACATCCGGCACCGGCACCTATGCGACGCATGCCGCCGATCCCATGTATTACAATTTGTATCATTCGAATGGCTGGGTCGAGGCGCTCGATCCCTTCATTGCGGATACGGCCAAGACAGACGCCGAGTGGCTGGCGCTCGACGACATCGTTCCGGCCTGGCGCGCGGCCAATTCGGTCGACGGCTCGCTGCTCGGCCTGCCCTATGACGGCGAAGTGACGCTGCAGGTCATGCGCAAGGACCTCTACGAAGCCAAGGGCCTGAAGCCGGCGACGACGCTCGACGAGTTCGTCTCCAACGCGGCTGCGCTGCACGATCCGGACAACCGCGTCTGGGGCGCGGCGCTGCGCGGCGTCGCCGGTGCCGGACAGAACGTCTACATCTACTCGTCACTGTTCCGCGAGTTCGGCGGCGAGTGGTTCCAGGACGGCGAACTCGTCGTCAACGGACCCGAGGCGGAAGCCGCGCTGACCTGGTATGTCGACACGATGAAGGCCTATGCGCCGGCCGCGGCCCAGAACTGGAACTGGCCCGACATCGCCGACGCCTTCTCGCAGGGCACGATCGCGACCTATATCGACGCGCATTCCTCGGCTTCGGTCATCAACAACCCGGAAAAGTCGACCGTCGTCGGCAAGATCGCCTATGAACGCTGGCCGGAAGGCCCGTCGGGCAAGCGCGTCTCGTCGATTTGGAACTGGGGCATGCCGATCAACGCGGCGCTCAGCGACGAGGCGAAGACGGCGACCTGGCTGTTCATCCAGTGGGCGGCCTCGGCCGAGACGCAGGCGCGCACTTCCTACCGTTTCGACGGCCCGGCCAAGCGCTCGGGCGTGAACCGGCTCTCGCTCTGGCGCGACCCGGAATACGTCAAGACGGTCAGCGCCTTCGGCGACAATTTCGTCGAGGCGACGCTCGCCTCGCTCGAAAACGACACCGATGTCGACTGGCGTCCACGCGCGCCGCAATGGCCCGCGATCGGCGACACGCTCGCCACCGCCATCCAGTCGGCGCTTGCCGGGCAGGCCACCGTCAAGGCGGCGCTCGACGATGCGCAGACCCGCATCGCGCCGATGATGCGCTAGGCTCCGCCATGTCCCTTGCCGAACCCGTCGCCGCCCCATCAAGGGCGGCGCTTTCCTCCGAACGTTCGGGCCATCTGAACGTCATGGCGCGTCGCGAGCGGCGCTTTGCCGCCGCCCTTCTCGCGCCGGCCTTCGTCGCGCTCGGTGCGACGACGACGTTTCCGCTTCTCTATCTGATCTGGACGAGCACGTTCCGGATGGACCTCGCCATGCCGTTCATGGACGGGTTCGTCGGTATCGAGAACTATCGCCAGCTTCTGGCCGACCCGCGCTTCTGGCAGTCGCTGTCTGTCAGCATGACCTATACGGTGACGACGGTCATCGCGCAGGTCGCGCTCGGCCTCGCGCTCGCGCTCCTCGTCATGAACATGAAGCGCGGCCAGGGCCTGTTTCGCTTCATAGCCATTCTTCCCGTCGTCCTGTCGCCCGCCGTGGTCGGCATGGTGTGGCGCAGCTTCATGCTGACGCCGGAATTCGGCGTGATCGACTATCTCTCCATTTCGGCCGGCCTCGGCAGCCAGAACTGGCTCGGCGATCCGTTCATGGCGCTGGTCTCGGTCATCGTCATCCACACATGGCAGTGGACGCCCTTCGCCTTCATGGTGCTGCTCGCAAGCCTCGCCTCGCTGCCCGACGACATCTACGAGGCCGCGCGGATCGATCGCGCCGGCCCTTGGCAGCGCTTCTGGCGCATCACGCTGCCGTTGCTTCGCCCGGCGATCGTCATGGTTGTCATCATGCGCACCATGGTTGCGCTCACCGCATTCGCCGCGATCTTCACCGTCACAGGCGGCGGTCCGGGCACGGCGACCGAGATTCTCAATCTCTACGCCTACCGCAAGTCCTTTACGGAACTGTCGATCGGCTATGGCTCGGCGCTCGCCGTCGCGCTCCTGATCGTCACCATCCTGATCTCGGCCGTCCTGTTCCTGATCCGGAGGGCGAAGTGAAGACGAAGCATTTGCGCGCCTTGGGCCTGCTGATCGTCACCGGCCTGTTCATCCTGGCCTGGATCTTCCCGATCTTCTGGTCGGTGCTGAATTCCTTCAAGAACGAGCAGGACGTGCTCGCCTATCCGCCGAAGCTGTTCTTCGTGCCGACGCTTTCGGCCTATCGCAGCGTGCTGTTTGGGCCGCAGTCGATCCTGCCGAACCTGTGGAGCAGCTTCGTCATCTCGGCCGGCACGACGATCCTGACCATGGCAATCGCGATCCCGGCCGCCTATGCGCTGGCGCGGCTGCGCGTGCCGGGCAGCCGGTGGGCGGGCTTCTACGTGCTGGCGACCCAGATGCTGCCGCCCGTCGGCATCATCATTCCCTACTTCCTGATCCTGCGGAACATCGGCTGGATGGACACCTATCAGGGCATCATCCTGATCTACCTGTCCTTCTCGCTGCCCTTCGCGATCTGGCTGATGGTCTCCTATTTCGAGGACATTCCCTTCGAGATGGAGGAAGCCGCCGCCGTTGATGGCGCGAGCCGGCTGACGACGCTGCGCCGGATCATCCTGCCGCAGGTGCAGGGCGGCATCGCCGTCACCATCGTCTTCGTCTTCCTGAACGCCTGGAACGAGTTCCTGTTCGCCGTCGTGCTTTCGGGCAATACGGTGCGCCCGGTCACGATCGCGATGTTCAACTTCGTCTCCGTCGAGCAGACGCTCTGGACGCAGCTTGCGGCGGTTTCCGTCATCGCCATGCTGCCGGTCGTCATCCTCGGCGTTCTCGCGCAAAAGCATATCGTCAAGGGCCTCACCGTAGGCGCAGTCAAGGGTGGGGGTCGCCGATGACCGGTCTGGGTAAGGTCCGCTTCGAGGACGTGGTCAAGATGCACGGCACTTTCGCCGCGCTCAAGGGCGTCGATTTCGAGATCGAGCCGGGCGAGTTCTTCGCGCTGCTCGGCCCCTCGGGCTCGGGCAAGAGCACCACGCTGCGCATTCTCGCCGGGCTCGACATGCCAACGCGCGGCCGCGTTTTCCTCGACGACGAGGACGTCACCGCGCAGGACGCGCGCGAGCGCGACGTGGCGATGGTGTTCCAGAGCTACGCGCTCTACCCGCACATGACGGTGGCGCAGAACATCGCGTTCCCGCTCGAAATGGAGAAGAAGTCGAAGGGCGAGATCGAGCCGCTGGTGCGCGAGGCGGCGCGCAAGGTGCGCATCGACCATCTGCTCGACCGGCGGCCGGGGCAGCTTTCCGGCGGCCAGCAGCAGCGCTGCGCGCTTGCCCGCGCCATCGTGCGACGGGCGAAACTCTTCCTGCTCGACGAGCCGCTGTCCAATCTCGACGCCAAATTGCGTCTGGAGACGCGGGCCGAACTGAAGCGGCTCCAGCGCGATCTCGGCGTCACCGCCGTCTATGTGACCCACGACCAGGAGGAGGCGATGACGCTCGCCGACCGCATGGCTGTGTTCATGGAAGGCGAAATCCAGCAGATGGGACGGCCGGCCGACGTCTTCGTCCGGCCCAACAGCGTCGACGTCGCGGCCTTCATCGGCAGCCCGCCCATGAACCTCTTGCCCGGCCGCGTCGAAGGCGAGCAGGTCGTGGTGGCGGGAAAGCCGCTCACGACCGCCCCCGCCGGCATGGCCGCGCGCGACGTGATCGTCGGCGTTCGACCGGGCGCGGTTCACGTCACCGGAACCGGCCGTGCGGCGACGGTGGAATTCGTCGAGAATCTCGGCGACACCGCCATTCTCGACTTGAAGCTCGACGGCGCGCCGATCCGCGCGCGCATCTCCGACGGCCGGCCCTTTGCAGACGGCGACACGGTTGCGATTTCGGTCGCCCCGCAGGACATCCATCTCTTCGATGCCGCAACGCAAAAGAGGATCGACGCATGAGCGGACAGATGCTTTCCCCGGACGCGCCGCGCATCGACACGTCGAGCAAAATTCCGCTGCACGTCCAGATCCGCGATGCGATCCGGCGCGATGCGCTGGGCGGCTCGCTGGTCGACCCCGAAGGCCGGCTGATGACGGAGGCCGAGCTCGGCGCGCATTTCGGCGTCAGCCGCGTGACGATCCGCAACGCGCTGCAGCCGCTCGTCGACGAGGGCATGTTCTCGCGCGAGCGCGGGCGCGGGACCTTCCTGCGCTCGGCGGCGGTCGAGAACTGGGTCGGGCGGCTGATGGGATTTTCCGAGACGATGCGCGAGGCGGGCTACGCGGCCGGCGCGCGCATCCTCGAAAAGGGCATGACCAACCGGCAGGATTCGGAAGTCAGCGAGAAGCTCGCCGAGCGCGCCGTCTGGCACCTGCACCGCCTGCGCACCGCGAACGACATTCCGGTTGCCATCGAGCACGCCTTCTACCCGCCGGATATCGGCCTCGAGCTCGAGCATCGCGACCTCGAATCGATCCTGATGTACCGCGTCTTCGAGGACGATCTGGGCCTGACCATCCACGAGGCCGACCAGACGATCGGCGCCGTCACCGCCGACGAGGCGACGGCTCGAGTGCTCGGCATCGAGCCCGGCCGCGCGCTGCTCTCGATGGACCGGCTGACCGTCTCGACAGGTGGCCGCGCGCTCGAATTCCTGCGCTCGGTCTACGTCCCCGAATATTTCCGCTTCGCCATCAAGCTCGCCCGCCGCACGGGCAATTGAACGTTCAATCTGGAGAGACTTTCTCATGAGCACCGCCGACCAGAAGGGCGCCCGGCCCAACGTCGTCATCATCCTCAACGACGACATGGGCTTTTCGGATATCGGCTGCTACGGCGGCGAGGTCGAGACGCCCAATCTCGACCGCCTCGCCTTTGCCGGCCTGCGCTATTCGCAGTTCTACAACACCGCGCGCTGCAGCCCCTCGCGCGCCTCGCTCCTGACCGGGCTTCACCCGCACCAGACGGGCATCGGCATCCTTACCTACGATACCGGCCCGGAAGGCTATACCGGCGATCTCGGCACCAACTGCGTGACGATGGCCGAAGTTCTGCGCGAGGCCGGCTACCGGACCTATCTCAGCGGCAAGTGGCATGTCGCCAAGAGCCTGACGGAGCCGTCGCCTTCCTGGCCGCTGCAGCGCGGCTTCGACGAATTCTACGGCACGATCATCGGCGCCGGCAGCTTCTACCACCCCAACACGCTGACGCGCGGCAACGAGAATGTCGAGCATGAGGCCATCAACGATCCCGATTTCTTCTACACCGACGCGATCAGCGACCAGGCCGCCGACTTCATCCGCGACCATGCGCGCGGCCATGCCGCCGCACCCTTCTTCCAGTATGTCGCCTACACCGCGCCGCACTGGCCGCTCCATGCCCATGACGAGGACATCGCCAAGTATAAGGGCCGCTTCGACGCGGGCTGGGACACGCTGCGCGAGGAGCGGCTGGAACGGCTGGTGCGCGCCGGCATGATCCACCCGTCCTGGGTGCTGACCGACCGCGACCCGACGCAGCCCGCTTGGCGCGACGCCAAGGAGAAGGAGTGGCTGTTGCGCTGCATGGAGGTCTATGCCGCACAGATCGACCGGATGGACCAGGGCATCGGCCGCATCCTCGACGCGCTCGAGGAGACCGGCCAGATGGACAACACGATGATCGTGTTCCTCTCCGACAACGGCGCCTGCGCCGAGGACATTCCCGAGGGTGTGCCGGTGCGCGAGCTCGTCGACAATCTGATGATCGCGCAAGAGAAGACCCGCGACGGGCGCCTCGTCCGCTTCGGCAACGACCGCTCGATCATGCCGGGCGCCGAGGACACGTATCAGAGCTACGAGACGGCTTGGGCGAACCTCTCCAATGCGCCGTTTCGCCTCTACAAGCACTGGGTGCATGAAGGCGGCATCTCGACGCCGCTGATCGTTCACTGGCCGCAAGGCATCGACGGGGCCGGCGGCCTGCGCCACACGCCGGGGCAGCTGCCGGATCTGATGGCCACGGTTCTCGACGTCACCGGCGCGGCCTACCCGGCCGAATACAAGGGCAATGCGATCCTGCCCTGCGAGGGCACGAGCCTCGTTCCGTCGTTCGAGGATGACGGCGCGACGCGCGGCCCGCTCTTCTGGGAGCATGAGGGCAACTCGGCCGTGCGCGTCGGCAAGTGGAAGCTGGTGCGCAAATATCCCGGCCCGTGGGAGCTCTACGACATGGAGGCCGACCGGACCGAGATGAACGATCTCGCCGCCGGCAATCCGGAACGCGTGGAGGAATTGAAGGCGCTCTACCAGCAATGGGCGGATCGCTGCGGCGTCATCGACCGCGAGACCATCCTCGACTATCTGGCGAGCCAGGCAGGCACCGCGTTCTGGGAAAAGGAAGAGGCGTGACGCACGCGTGACATCGCCCGCAAAGCCATGTTGCACGCCGGCGCAGGATCGGCGTGACACGCAGTCGGCGGCCGGTCCGCTTCGCCAGACCGGCGCCGTGCCCGATTTAGACTGGCGCCCCCTGTCCGGCGGCGCGTTCCTGATGGGCAATCCAGAGCAAGGCCGCTTTGCCGGCGACGGCGAAGGGCCGCAGCGCGAGGTTTCGGTCTCGCCCTTCGCGATTGCCGCCCACACCGTCACCAACGATCAGTTCGCAGCCTTCGTCGCCGAGACGGGCCATGTCACGCAGGCCGAGCGCGACGGCTGGTCGAGCGTCTTCCACATGCTCCTGTCGCCGCTCGAAAAGCGCAAGGTGCGGCAGGTCCCGCGCGAGACGCCATGGTGGTATCCGGTCGAAGGCGCGTCATGGACCAGGCCCGAAGGCCCGCAAAGCTCGGTCGGGGACCGCAGTGACCACCCGGTCGTGCATGTGAGCTGGGACGACGCGCAGGCCTATTGCGGGTGGGCGGGCGTGCAGCTGCCGAGCGAGGCGCAATGGGAATATGCCGCGCGCGGCGGTGTTGAAGCCGCGCTCTATCCATGGGGCGACGAGCTGACGCCCGGCGGCGACCACCGCTGCAACATCTGGCAGGGACGCTTCCCTACGCTGAACACCGCCGAAGACGGCCATCTCGGCACCGCGCCGGCGATTGCCTATGCGCCGAACGGGTTCGGGCTCTATAACGCCGTCGGCAATGTCTGGCAGTGGTGCGCGGATGATTTCTCGCCCGACTATCATCGCATCACCGCCTCACACGATCCGCTCAACGGAACTGGCGGCGATGTGAAGTCCATGCGCGGCGGCTCGTTTCTGTGTCATTCGAGCTATTGCGACCGCTATCGCTGCGCCGCGCGCACCGGCAACGACCGCCGCACCAGCACCGGCAACATCGGCTTTCGCGTCATCGCCACGTTTTAATTGCAACTGCTGCTTATCCGCTTACGGCCCCTTGGGCGTTGGCAGGAAATCATTTTCCAACGTTCAGCAAGCGAGGCCGAAGCCGACGGCCCTCGTGGGTACATAGTCGGACAGGGCAAACTTTGCCTAAATAGGACGCTCGGAACGGCAGCGTTCCGTCGAATGAGTCCCAAAACCCGACAGTCAGCAACTGGCCCCGAAGAAGACCCTCCCCTTCTCACCCCAGACCCTCTCGTAGTGCTATATATCAGCTGGGTGGAGGTTATTGTTTTCAGGGCGGGTTCTTTGGCGGGTGTATAGTGACGCCAAGAAAGTTCAATGTAGTTTCAATGACTTAAAAGCAATAATGGCGGAGGGAGTGGGATTCGAACCCACGGAGACATTGCTGCCTCGCCGGTTTTCAAGACCGGTGCCTTAAACCGCTCGGCCATCCCTCCGCTGCCGGTGCCAATGTGCGGCAGACGAGGCATTTAGGTGATCCGGCCCGCAGTGGTCAACATCTGCGTTCGACCCTTGCGACACCAGGCGCCGGCGCTATGTTGCCGTTCCAATCGGAACACGGCCGCACTGGTGCGCGGCGCAAGAGGGGCGGCATGACGGTCAGGGGCAAGACGGACATCGACCACGAGCTTTTGAAGAAGGTGGTCGACGGGATCGCGATTGAGATCGGCAATGCGACCGAATGGGGCAAGGCCGCGGATTACATTCCGGAACTCGCCAAGGTCGACACCCGGCAGTTCGGCATCGCCGTCCTGACGCGCGACGGCCAGATGATCGCCGGCGGCGCATCCGACACGCAATTCTCGATCCAGAGCATTTCCAAGGTCTTCGCGCTGACGCTTGCCTTGAAGCTTCATGGCGAGAAGGTTTGGAAACGGGTCGGCAAGGAGCCGTCGGGCGATCCTTATAACTCGATCGTCGACATGGAGCGTCACAAGGGCATCCCGCGCAATCCGTTCATCAATCCGGGCGCGCTGGTCATCGACGACATGCTGCTGGACGGCAAGAAGGGCGACAAGATTCCCGATACCGTGCGCGATTTCATCGCCGAGATGATCGGCGAGGATGAAATCGGCATCGACGAGGATGTGGTCAAGTCCGAGCACACGTCCGGTTACACCAACAAGGCGCTGGCCAATCTGGCGAAATCCTTCGGCAATCTCGACAACGAGGTCGACGACGTGATGCACATCTATGTGCGCCAGTGCGCGGTGGCGCTGTCGTGCCGGCAACTGGCGCGCGCCGGCCGCTATCTGATGCTCGACCGCGAGGACATCGACGGCAAGGTGTCGAAAACCGATGCCGAGCGGGCGCGCCGCGTCAACGCGATCATGCTGACCTGCGGCCAGTACGACGGCTCGGGCGATTTCGCCTACCGGGTCGGCCTGCCGGCAAAAAGCGGCGTCGGCGGCGGCATCCTCGCCATCGTGCCGAACACGGCCTCGATCGCGGTCTGGTCGCCCGGTCTCGACGAGAACGGCAACTCCCTCCTCGGCACGCTCGCGCTGGAGCGGCTTTCGAAGCGCATGGACTGGTCGATCTTCGGCGCCATCCGCCGCGTCTGAAAATCATGTCCCTCATCTTCGACCACATCGCCGAGTTGAATGCCGAGCGGCCCTGGGGCCGCGTGCTCGACGCCGGCACCGGCATCAATTCGCTGCGCTGGCTGCGCACCCTGCCCGCTGACGATCTGACCGCCGTCACGGGCGCTGACCTGATGGTCCGGCGCATGCGCGATGCGCTCGGCCCCTCGCCTGCGCACGAGAATATCCTCACCGGCAACTGGGCCGATCCCGCCTTTCTCGCCGGCAAGACGTTCGACACGGTCGTCGCCGATTATCTGATCGGCGCGATCGAAGGCTTCGCGCCCTATTTCCAGGAAGCGATGATCGCCCGGCTGCGCCAGCTCACGGCGGGCCGGCTCTATCTCGTCGGGCTCGAACCCTATGTGGTGGAAAAGCCGAAGACGCCGGCCGAGGACGTCGTGTTCCGGATCGGCCGGATGCGCGACACGTTCCTGCTCCTGTCGGGCCAGAAGCCCTATCGCGAATTTCCGCTGGCTTGGATCGAGGAAAGGCTGGCAGCCACCGGCCTTGTCGTCGTCGCCACCAGACGGTTTCCGATCCGCTACCGCGCGCGCTTCGTCAACGCCCAACTCGACATGTGCGTCAACCGGCTTCACCTCGTTCCCGAAGATCTGCGCGCCCCCCTCGCCGCCCATGTCGAAGCCATGCGAAAAGAGGCCCTGGCGCTCGAGGCCCGGCTGGACGGGCTGCGCTGCGGCTTCGACTACGTGATCGCCGCCGAACCCCGTTAAACTGCACATATTTGTGAGTGAAATCGCCCACTTGCGGCGATCCGGTCCGCTCGTGTTCGCGTAAAGCAGAGCATTGCTCGACAAAGACACGCACAGGACCCGCTTCCCGACCGATGGCATCCGAACACCACACATCAGACCGGCCTGCGCTCGTCCTTTTCCGCCATGATTTGCGGCTGGCCGACAATGGCGCCTTGCGCGCCGCGGTCGACAGCGGCCGGCCGGTCGTTCCGGTCTTCGTCTTCGACGAGATGAGCGAAGGCGTGCGGCCGATCGGCGGCGCGCGCCGCTGGTGGCTGCACCATTCGCTCGAAGTGCTCTCCGCCGCCTTGAAGAAGGCCGGCGCCGAACTCGTCCTGCGCGCAGGGCCAATGGCGGACGTCGCCGACGATCTCGTCAAGGAGACGGGCGCCGAGGCGGTCTTCTGGAACCGGCGTTACGACCCGCCGGCCATCGCCGCCGACAAGGAGATGAAGTCCCGCCTCGTCGAAAGCGGCATCGAGGCGCAAAGCTTCGACGGTCATCTCCTCCACGAACCGTGGCAGGTGAAGACCAAGACCGGCGGCTTCTACAAGGTCTATACGCCCTTCTGGCGCGCGATGACCGCAGAGATCGAGCCCCGCGAACCCGTCGCCCGCCCGCGCGAAATCACGCCCTTCGCCGGCAAGGTGAAATCCGAAACGCTCGCCGACTGGAAGCTCCTGCCATCGAAGCCCGATTGGGCCGGCGGCCTTCGCGAGACGTGGCAGCCCGGGGAAGACGGCGCGCATCAGGCGCTCGATGCGTTCCTCTCCGGCCCCATCAAGAACTATGGCGAAAACCGCGACCGGCCCGATTTCCATTCCACCTCGCGCCTGTCGCCCTACCTCGCCCATGGCGAGATCACGCCGTTCCAGATCTGGCACGCACTCGAAACGCGCAGGATCGATGCCGCCCCCGGCGACATCGAGAAGTTCCGCAAAGAGGTCGCCTGGCGCGAATTCTCCTACCACCTCCTCTTCCACAACCCGGACCTCGGCGCGACCAACTTCAACCGCGACTTTGACGCCTTCGCCTGGAAGAAGAACCCAAAAGCCCTGCACGGCTGGCAGCGCGGCCAGACCGGCTATCCGCTGGTGGATGCCGGCATGCGCCAGTTGTGGCAGACGGGCTGGGTCCACAACCGCGTGCGCATGGTCGTCGCGTCCTTCCTGGTCAAGCATCTCTTGCAGGACTGGCGTGCCGGCGAAGCGTGGTTCTGGGACACGCTGGTCGACGCCGACCCCGCGAACAACACGGCGAGCTGGCAGTGGGTCGCCGGCTCCGGCGCCGATGCCGCACCCTATTTTCGCGTCTTCAACCCCATGCTCCAGGGCGAAAAGTTCGACCCTGACGGCAAATATGTTCACGAATTTCTGCCAGAGCTCCAGGGCCTTGAGGGGGGCGATCTGCAGGCGCCGTGGACTGCGTCCAAAGACACACTTTCCGCGGCCGGCGTGAAACTTGGCACCGATTATCCCGTACCTGTCGTCGACCATTCCAAAGCCCGCGACCGGGCGCTTGAAGCCTATCAAGAGATGCGAGGGAATTCATGAACATCGTTCCGATCAGCCGAACGAATGACGGCCGCAAGAAGATCGCCGTCATCGGCTCCGGAATTTCGGGCGCGTCGGCGGCATGGGCCCTGCGTGACGTCGCGGAGGTGACGCTGTTCGAGGCCGACGCCCGCCCCGGCGGCCACACCGCCACGGTCGATATCGACTATGATGGAACGCCCATTTCGGTCGACACCGGTTTCATCGTCTACAACGAGCACAACTACCACGATCTGACCGCCCTCTTCGCGCATCTGGATGTCGCCACGCATGCAAGCGACATGGGCTTTTCGCTCTCGCTCGACGGCGGCAAGCTCGAATGGAGCGGCCAGAGCTACGCGTCGATCTTCGCCCAGCGCCGCAACCTCTTCTCGCCCCGGTTTCTCAAGATGCTCGGCGAAATCCTGCGCTTCAACAAGCAGTGTGTCGCCGATCGCGATGGCGGCCGCCTCGCCGGCATGACGATCGGCGACTACCTCGTCGAGCGCCGCTTTTCGCCGGGCTTCCGCGACAATTATTTGATCCCGATGGCCGCCGCGATCTGGTCGACCCCCCGCATCAAGATGCTCGACTATCCGGCAGCGACCTTCGTCAATTTCTTCCAGAACCATCGCCTCATCCATCACGAGCGCCCGATGTGGCGCACGGTCACCGGCGGCGCGAAAACCTATCTGGAAAAGCTGCTCGCCCCGCTTCAGGGCCGCGTCCGGCTCGCGAGCCCCGTTGAGACCATCATCCGCGACGCGCTCGGTGTCACGATCTGGGCCAAGGACGCCACGCCCGAGCGCTTCGACGCCGTCATCGTCGCCACCCATTCCGATCAGGCCTTGCGTCTGCTCGGCGACGCCTCGCCGCTCGAGCAGACGATCCTCGGCGACGTCCACTACCGCCCGAACCGCGTCATCCTCCACCGCGACCAGAGCCTGATGCCACGCCGCCGCATCGCGTGGTCGGCGTGGAACTACCTGCGCGCCAGCGGCGACGAGGAAGAGCGCGAGGTCTCGGTCACTTACTGGATGAACCGCCTGCAGGGAATCGATCCGACAAAGCCCCTCTTCGTCTCGCTCAATCCGGCTATCGACCCAGCCCCCGACACGATCTTCGGCGAATGGTCCTACGAGCACCCCCAGTTCGACGCCCGCGCGCTCACCGCGCAATCGCGCCTCGATGAAATCCAGGGCGTACGCCACACCTGGTTCGCCGGCGCCTGGACCGGCTACGGCTTCCACGAGGACGGCCTCCGCTCGGGCCTTGACGCGGCCGTGGCCCTCGGCGCTACCATCCCCTGGCCACGCGGCGAGACCGGCGTCGCCGAACTGCCGCTGGCCGCCGAATAGGCGCGATCATGATCCGCAAGGAGCGCATCACCACCATGGAAGCAAACGGCGCGGCGCCCGCCGCCGCCGCCTCGCTCTATGCCGGCGAGGTGATGCACGCGCGCATGAAACCCTTCGCGCACCGCTTCACCTACCGCGTCTTCTCGCTGCTCCTCGATCTCGACCGCCTGCCCGAAGCCGGGCGCCAGTCGGCGCTCTTCTCGGTCGACCGCCCCGGCCTCGTCTCCTTCCACCAGAAGGACCACGCCGATCGCGAGGGCGAGACGCTGCGCCAGAAAGCCGACCGGCTTCTCACCGATGCCGGCCTGCCTGCGCCCGCCGGCCGCGTCCTGCTCCTCGCCTATCCGCGCATCCTCGGCTACGTCTTCAATCCCATCTCGGTCTACTTCGCCTATGGCGCCGACGACGACCTCGTCGCCTTGATCTACGCCGTCCGCAACACCTTCGGCGAAAGCCACACCTATGTCGCGCTGGTCGAGGAGGGCGACCTGACGCAAGCCGGCATCCGGCAGGAGCGCACCAAGATCTTCCACGTCTCGCCGTTCATCGACATGGGCGCGCGCTACCATTTCCGCGTCCTGCCGCCGGGCGAAGTCGTGCGCCTGCGCATCCATGAGACCGAAGCCGGCGCACCGCTCCTGTCGGCGACCTTCGCCGGGACCCACCGCGAACTGACGACCCGGGGTCTCGCCCGCACCCTCTTGCGCACGCCGCTGATGACATGGAAAGTGATCGCGGGGATACATTACGAAGCGCTGAAGCTCTGGCTCAAGGGCGCGCGCTTCCACACGAGCCCGCCACCGCCGAAGCCGGTCAGCTTCCGCGACGAGGCACCGGCTCTGCCGGCCGGAAAATGACGGCCGACGACATGAGGTTGGAGGGAATGGAAGAAACCGCAACATTGCAGCCGAAGGCCGATCCTACGGTCCTGACCGAGGCGAATTTCGTTCAGGCAACGCGCGGCCTGCCCACCCGCGCCCGCATGGCGCTGAAGGTCGGCATGTCGATGCCGCACGGCGCGCTCACCGTCGAGCTTCCTGACGGTCGCGCGCTCAAGGTCGGCGGCAACGGTCCCGGTCCCGACGCCCATGTCCGCCTCAACAACTGGAACCTCGTCGGCCGCGCCTTTTCCGGCGCCACGATCGGCGTTGCCGAATCCTATGTCGACGGCGACTGGGAAAGCGCCGACGTCACCGCCTTCCTCGAACTCTTCGTCATCAACGAAGAAGCGGGCGAAAAGGTCGCCGGCGGAGCGAACTTCATGCTGACGCTCTTCCAGCGCCTGCGTCACTGGTTTCACCAGAATTCGAAGTCGGGCTCGAAGCGCAACATCTCCGCCCATTACGACCTCGGCAACGCCTTCTACCGGGAATGGCTCGACCCCTCGATGACCTATTCCTCGGCGCTCTACGCCTCCGGCGCGAACGACCTCGAAGGCGCGCAGGCGGAAAAATACCGGGCGCTTGCCCGCGACACCGGGATCGGCCCGAACGATCACGTACTGGAGATCGGTTGCGGATGGGGCGGCTTTGCCGAGTTCGCCGCCCGGGAGATCGGCTGCAAGGTCACAGGCCTGACGATCAGCCGCGAACAGCACGATTTTGCCACCGCGCGCATCGCCAAAGCCGGCCTCTCCGACCGCGTCGAGATCAGGTTCCAGGACTACCGCGACGAGACCGGCCGCTATGACCGCATCGCTTCGATCGAGATGTTCGAGGCCGTCGGCGAGAAATACTGGCCGGTCTTCTTCTCCAAGATGCGCGATTGCCTAAAGCCCGGCGGCGCCGCCGGGCTCCAGATCATCACTATCAAGGACGAAATCTTCCCGTCATACCGCGC
This sequence comes from Aliihoeflea sp., assembly GCF_052435475.1. Classification (NCBI taxonomy): domain Bacteria; kingdom Pseudomonadati; phylum Pseudomonadota; class Alphaproteobacteria; order Hyphomicrobiales; family Phyllobacteriaceae; genus Aliihoeflea; species Aliihoeflea sp. The sequence goes on along the minus strand of NZ_JBQVMV010000017.1, from coordinate 40,902 downwards.
GCGCCCGGACTTCATCCAGCGCTACGTCTTTCCCGGCGGCATGCTGCCCTCGCCGCAGATCCTGCGCTCCCTTGGTGCCGATCACGGCCTGAAACTCGCCGCCGAGCGCGTCTTCCCGCAGGACTACGCCCGCACGCTCGCCGAATGGCGCGACCGCTTCCACGCCTCCTGGCACAAGATCGTCCCGCTCGGCTTCGACGACCGCTTCAAGCGGCTCTGGGAGTTCTACCTGCACTATTGCGAGGCCGGCTTCCGCGCCGAATACATCGACGTCCGTCAGGTCATCTACCAGAAGTAACGGGCCAGAAGACACCGGCCACCCGACGCACGCCCATCGCAGGGTGCGTTGAGATTCGGGTCTGTGCGTGCCGAAAATGGCAGCTTTCGAGAACCGGAGCGGAATGTACATTTGGGTACATGGGCACCGGAAGCGCAGAAATCTGCCATTTGCAGGCCGCTCAGGCCCGAATACAGGCGCGCCCTAGAGCGTGATGCGATACCGCGCGAACCCGTTCTCGCCCTCACCCGCCTCCTCGATCGTCACGCCCTCGACCTCGGCCATGAACTCGCGCGCCTTCGGGCCGGTGTCGAACACAACCGTCGTGCCCTTCATCGGCGCGAAGGACCAGTTGGCGTCGGCGGCCGGGTTGATCGTGCCTTCCTCAACGATGTAGCGGACGATCACGTCGCGGTTCGTGTCCGGCGCCTCGTAGACGACTTTGTCGGCCGCGATCTCGGGGAAGTTGCCGCCACCGCCGGCGCGGTAATTGTTTGTCGCGACGACGAAGCGCGCTTCAGGGTCGATCGGCTGCCCGTCGAAGGAAAGGTCGACGATGCGGCTTGCCTCCGCATTCACCGCCTCACCGTCCTTGTTGTATTTCGCCGGTTGCGACAGGTCGATCTTGTAGGTCACCCCGTCGATCACGTCGAAATTGTAGGACGGGAAGTCCGGGTTGATCAGCGGTGCGTCGCTGGCGCCGGCCTCGACCTGGTTGAACATGCCGGCCGACATTTCCAGCCATTCCTTCACCTGCGCGCCGGTGATCACCACCGCCTGCACAGTGTTGGGGTAGAGGTAAAGGTCCGCCACGCTGCGGATCGCGACGTCACCTGCCGGAACGTCCGTGTAGTAGTCAGGCCCGCCGCGTCCGCCGGCCTTGAAGGGCGCCGCCGCCGAAAGCACCGGCAGATCGGCATATTCGGTCGAAGACAGCATGTCCGTGATGTACCAGATCTGCGCCTGGCTCACGATCTGCACCGACGGATCGTCGGCGACGAGCGCGAAATAGGAATGGAGCGGCGCCGAGGTCTGCCCTACCGGCGTGCGCACATATTCGATCGTGGCGTCGTGATCTTCCTGAACCGCCGCCTCGACGTCCGCCTCGCTCTCGACCAGCGGCTTCACCTCGCGCTCCACGCGCTCGAAGATCGGCCGCGCCTCGGAAGTCGACGCGACCACCTTCCACGCCTCTCCGTCGCGCTCCAGCATCAGGTCGATGAGGCCGAGATGCGAGCCCCAGAACCCGCCCATGACGCCCGGCTTGCCGCCGATGAGCCCGGCCGAATTGTCGAGCCCCTCAGTCTCCTCGAAATCCGCGCCGGGGAAGACCAGATGCGCGTGGCCGGTCACGATCGCGTCGATGCCCTCGACGCCGGCGATCAGGATCGAGGCGTTCTCGAGGTTCTCGGCATACTCCGTCGGCCCCATGCCCGAATGCGAAAGCGCGATCACGATGTCGGCGCCCTCCTCGCGAATCTTCGGCACCCAGGCCTCGGCCGCCTTCACCATGTCGCGCGCCTCGACATTGCCGACGAGATGGCGCGAATCCCATGTCATGATCTGCGGCGGCACGAAGCCGATCAACCCGACCTTGATCGGATGCTCCTCGCCCGCGCCGTCGACCACCGTCTTTTCCAGAATGATGTAGGGCTCGACCAGAAGGTCGTCGTCGAGCGGACTGTCGGCCAGCGTGCCCTTGGCGACATTGGCGCAGACGAACGGGAAATCGGCCCCGTCCAGCACCTTCTGCATATATTCGAGCCCGTAGTTGAACTCGTGATTGCCCAGCGTCGAGCAGTCGTAGCCGAGCACGTTCATCGCCTTGATGATCGGATGCACGTCGCCGTCGTTCATCCCGCGCTCATAGGCGTAGTAGTCGCCCATCGGATTGCCCTGCAGGAAATCGCCATTGTCGACCAGCATCGAATTCGTCGCCTCGGCGCGAATCTCGTCGATGATCGTCGCGGTGCGCGCAACGCCCATCGTGTCGTTCGGCCGGTCGCCGTAATAATCATAGGGGAACACGTGCACGTGGAGATCGGTCGTCTCCATGATGCGCAAATGCGCCTGGTTGGCTTGCGCCCGCGCCGAGAAGGGATGAAGCGCGATCAGTGCGCCGGCGGCAGCCGACCCTGCGAGAAACGCGCGGCGTGACAGCGGGTGAAGCGTGGCGGACATGGGGTTCTCCGTCTGAAGATTTTCGTTGGTCGAATGACGACGCCGCGATTTGAACGTCGGAAAGAGCGTCAGTCCAGCAATTTTTGGTGACGGGGGAATGACGAGGCGCGACTTGCACCGCAGACGCGCGCACATCAGACTAGTCATCAGACTAGTCATCAGACTAGTCAGGATTATTGTCATGAAGAGCTGGCCTGTTCAGGATGCAAAGGCTCGTTTCAGCGACCTTTTGGCGACGACCGTAAAGGAAGGCCCGCAAATGGTCACCCGACGCGGCGTCGACATGGCCGTGATGGTGCCGATCGACGAATGGAAGCGGCTGACCGGTTCAGCCCCGCGGACGCTAAAGGAACTGCTTCTGGCCGACGCGCCGCGTTTCGATTTCGAAATCCCCCGCATCCCCTTTAACCGCCGCGAACCGCCGCGTTTCGAAGATTGATGTTTCTGCTCGATACCAATGTCGTTTCCGAACTGCGGCGGACGCGCCCGCACGGCGCCGTGCTGAAATGGTTTGAGCAAACTCGCGAAACGGATATCTACATCTCATGCGCGACGGTTGGGGAAATCCAGGCCGGCATCGAACTCGCCCGCGACCACGATGCCGCCAAGGCGGAGGAGATCGAGCGCTGGCTGGATCAGGTCGTGCGCTCGATGAGTGTCCTACAGGCAGACGCCGCGACGTTCCGCATCTTCGCGCGGCTGATGCACAAGAACCAGTCTCATCTTTGGGATGACGCCCTGCTCGCTGCCACCGCCATCCAGCATGGCGCGACCGTCGTCACCCGCAATACGCGCGATTTCCGCCAGCTTGCGGTCGACCTGTTCGACCCTTTCGCAGCAACCTGATCGTCACGCCAGTTCCGGATCGATCCCCATCGTCGTCCGGTCGATCACCTCGCGCAACGCGAAGGACGAGTTGATCTTGGTCACGTGCGGCATCGCCGTCAGCCAATCGCGGTGTATGCGCTCGTAATCGGCGAGGTCCTTCGCCGCGATGCGCAGGATGTAGTCGTATTCGCCCGACATCAGATGGCACGACAAAACGTTCGGGCAGCGCTTCACCGCGCTTTCGAAATCGGCCAGCGTCTTTTCGAACTGGCCGGACAGCGAGATGTGGACGATCGCCGTCATCTTGTGCCCGAGCGCGGCGTTGGAAAGCCGCGCATGATAGCCGCGCACCACGCCGTTCTTCTCCAGGATGTCGAGGCGGCGCGAGCAGGCCGATTGCGACAAGCCCACCTTCTCGGCAAGCGCCGCGTTCGAAATCCGCCCTTCCGCCTGAAGCGTCTCCAGAATGGCGACATCCGTCTTGTCGAGCTGCATCATTCGCAGAATTCACCGTTTTTGACACTTCATACGCAACGATACGCCATTCGCACCGCGATCCGCAACCGTCGCCGCAAGCCCGTTCGACGCTTTCGGCCTTAGACTCGCGCGCAATTCAGGGACAGAGGAGAACACCCATGCGCGTCGGTTGCCCGAAGGAAATCAAGAACCACGAATATCGCGTCGGGCTGACCCCCGGTTCGGTGCGCGAATACATCGCGCACGGTCACGACGTGATCGTGGAAACCGGCGCGGGCGCCGGCATCGGCGCCGACGACAACGCCTACCGCGCCGCCGGCGCGACCATCGCCAAGACCGCCGCCGAAGTCTTCACCAAGTCCGACATGATCGTGAAGGTGAAGGAGCCGCAGCCCTCCGAATGGGTGCAGCTTCGCGAAGGCCAACTCCTCTACACCTATCTCCACCTCGCGCCCGATCCGGAACAGACCAAGGGCCTCGTCGAGTCCGGCGTCACCGCCGTCGCTTACGAAACGGTGACCGACGATCGCGGCGGCCTGCCGCTCCTCGCCCCGATGTCGGAAGTCGCCGGCCGCCTGTCGATCCAGGCCGGCGCGACGGCGCTGCAGAAGGCCAATGGCGGCCGCGGCGTTCTTCTGGGCGGCGTCCCGGGCGTGCTGCCGGGCAAGGTCGCGGTCATCGGCGGCGGTGTCGTCGGCCTTCATGCGGCGAAGATGGCCGCCGGCCTCGGCGCGGACGTGACGATCCTCGACCGCTCGCTGCCGCGCCTGCGCCAGCTCGACGACATCTTCGGCGGCCGCGTCCACACCCGTTTCTCGACCGTCGAGGCGCTCGAGGAAGAGTGCTTCTCGGCTGACATCGTCGTCGGCGCCGTGCTGATCCCCGGCGCCGCCGCACCGAAGCTCGTCACCCGCGAGATGCTGTCCGGCATGAAGAAGGGCGCGGTTCTCGTCGACGTCGCGATCGACCAGGGCGGCTGCTTCGAGACCTCGCACGCCACGACCCATGCCGAGCCGACCTACGAGGTCGACGGCATCATCCACTATTGCGTCGCCAACATGCCCGGCGCCGTGCCGGTCACCTCGGCCCACGCGCTCAACAATGCAACGCTGCATTACGGCCTCCAGCTTGCCGATCGCGGCCTCAAGGCCATTCTCGACGACAAGCACCTGCGCAACGGTTTGAACGTCCACAAGGGCCGCATCACCAACGCGCCGGTGGCCGAAGCGCTCGGTTACGAGATGGTCGACGTCCAGAAGGCACTCGCCGCCTGATCCTCTTCGCTGCGGACCCTCCTCCCCCGCAGCGATACATCGGACCGAAACCTGGTATCCAGCATTCGGCCATCCGATGTCCTCGAAGCCCGCCGATCGCAGGATCGGCGGGCTTTCGCATTTCAGTCCCAGGGCTCGACTTCTTCCTCGTCGAAGCCGAATGGAGCGAACCCCATGCGCTGGTAAAGCTGGAGCGCGCGCGGACTGTCCAGCGTGTTGGTGTGGATCGTCACCTTGGCTGGATCGTGATCCCACGCAGCATGAATGCCCTCGGAGAGGAAGAACTTCGCCAGTCCCCGCCCCTGGAAATCGGGCATCAGGCCGAAATAGAGGATCTCCGCATGGTCGGGTTTTTGCGAAAGGTCGAGCTCGCAGAACCCCGCCGGGCATCCGTCGACATAGAGCACTTCGATCTGCGTATTCGCCGAGCGAATGATCGCAGCAAGCTCGCCGTCCGGCGTTTCCCGGTGCAGCATCCAGTGATGCGGCTTGCCGACCTCGCGATAGAGATAGCGGTAGAACGACACCGGCATTTCGCGGGCCCGCATCAGCGCGACGCGCTGGCCGTGCGGCATGGGCATCCGCGCCGCCGGCCGTTCCGTCATTTCCAGATGCGTGATCCGCGCCTTGAATCGGCCCGCCATCACCCGGTCTCGACGGGCGTATCGGAACGCCCGCCCCATTCGGTCCATGATCCGTCATAGAGCTTGTTGTCCGTATGCCCGACAGATTCCAGCGCCAGCGTGATGACCGCCGCCGTCACGCCCGAGCCGCAACTTGTTACGACCGGCTTGTCGAGATCGACGCCCCTGTCCCGAAGAAGAGCGCGCAACTCGTTGACCGGAAGAAGCTTTCCCTCGCGCGACAGACCCGTCGCCGGCACGTTCACCGCGCCCGGCATGTGCCCGCTGCGCACGCCCTTGCGCGGTTCCGGGTCGGTCCCGGCGAACCGCCCCGCCGGCCGCGCGTCCGCGACCTGGCCCTTGCCGACGGTCGCGCGCATGTCGTCCAGCCGCGCCACGCGTGCCTCGTCGAAATCGGTCTCGAAGAAGCTCGGGGCAATCTTCGTCGGCTCGTCCGTCACCGGCCGTCCGTCAGCCTTCCAACGGTCGAAACCGCCATCCAGAACAAAGACTTGCTTCGCTCCCATGATTCGAAACATCCACCAGACGCGCGGCGCCGAAAACATGCCCGGCCCGTCATAGACGACGATGGTGTCATCTGCAGAAATGCCCATCGAACCAGCGAACTGCGCGAAGACGCCCGGCGACGGCAATGTGTGGGGCAAGTCACTGCCCGGCTCGACCACGAGGTCCTGGTCGAAGAACACCGCGCCGGGGATATGGCCGGCATCATGCTCCGCCTTGGCGTCGCGCTTTTGCGCCGGCAGATACCAGGAAGCATCGACGATCGCGACGCCGGGCGTCCCGATTTTGACTTCAAGCCAGTCGAAATCGACGACAAACGGGCTCGTTTCCATCAGTTTTCACCTCGTTTATGCTGGCAATGGACCGAAACGGAGCCGGAATCGGCGGTTTTCGCGGCCTTTTTTCTCGATTTTTCCGACATGAATCGCGCCGATCTCGCTCAATGAGCGCACATGTGTGCCGCCGCAAGGCTGGCTGTCGATACTGCCGTTTTCGCCGATCAGCACCAGCCGGATTCGCCCCGACCCCATCGGCGGACGCACGTTCTTCGACTTGACCAACGACGGGTTCGCCGCCAGCTCGTCATCGCCGATCCAGCGGGTCGAGACGGGATGGTCGGCCGCCACCAGTTCCTGCAATCTCGCCGTCACCTCTTCCTTGGTGAAGCTGGCATCGGGCAGGTCGAAATCGACGCGGCTGTCCTCCTCGGACACCGCCGCGCCGGTGATCGGATAAGGGCAGATGACGGTGAGCAGATGGCAGGCCGTGTGCATCCGCATCAGCCTGTGGCGCCGCTCCCAGTCGATCCGAAGCGTCACCGCCTCGCCCGCCTCCAAGGCTGGCTGGCCGGGTGCAGGAAGATGGACGATCTCGTCCTTCGTCTCGCCGGTGATCGTGCCGGCGATCTCGATCATCTCGCCATTGGCGCGCACGATGCGGCCGGTATCGCCCGGCTGGCCGCCGGATGTGGCGTAGAAGATGGTGCGGTCGAGGAGAATGCCGCCGCGCTCATTGACCCCGACGACCTTCGCATCCGCTTGACGCAGATAGGCATCCTCGCGAAACAGCGATTCCGTCATCGCCATCAGGCGACGTCCTCGAAGGGCACGTCGATCTTGCTCTCGCTTTCCATCCAACCGGGCACCGGCAGGTTCTTGCCGCGCAGGAAGTCCGGGTTGAACATCTTGGATTGGTAGCGCGTGCCGTAGTCGCAGAGGATGGTCACGATCGTATGGCCCGGCCCCATCTCCTTGGCGAGGCGGATCGCGCCAGCGATGTTGATGCCCGACGAGCCGCCGAGGCACATGCCCTCCTCCTGCACGAGGTCGAAGACGATCGGCAGCGCCTCGTCGTCCGGCACCTGGAACGAGAAATCGGGCTGGAAGCCTTCGAGGTTGGCGGTGATGCGGCCCTGCCCGATACCTTCGGTGATCGACGAGCCTTCGGACTTCAGTTCGCCGTTCGTGTAGTAGGAATGGAGCGCCGCCCCCAGCGGATCGGCGAGTGCGATCTTGACGCCGTTGGACTTCATCCGCAGCCCTGCCGCGACGCCCGCCAACGTACCGCCCGTGCCGACGGCCGAGACGAACCCGTCGACCTTGCCCTCGGTCTGGTCCCAAATCTCGATGGCCGTCGTCTCGATATGGCCGTCGCGATTGGCGACATTATCGAACTGGTTCGCCCAGATCGCGCCGTTCGGCTCGCTCTTCGCAAGCTGCTCCGCCAGGCGTCCCGAGACCTTCACGTAGTTGTTCGGGTTCTTGTAGGGCACCGCCGGAACCTCGATCAGTTCGGCGCCCAGAACGCGCAGCGCGTCCTTCTTCTCCTGGCTCTGCGTGTCGGGAATGACGATGACTGTGCGGTAACCGAGCGCCCTGGCGACGACGGTCAGCCCGATGCCGGTATTGCCCGCCGTGCCCTCGACGATGACGCCGCCCGGTCGCAGCAAGCCCTTCTTTTCCGCGTCGCGGATGATAAAAAGCCCCGCGCGGTCCTTGACCGACTGGCCCGGATTCATGAACTCGGCCTTGCCCAGAATGGTGCAGCCGGTTTCCTCCGACGCGCGCTTGAGCTTGATCAGCGGCGTGTTGCCGATGACGTCGATGACTGAACGGTCCATGATTGATCCTTAGAATTGCTGCCCGCGAAACTAGAAACCCTGCGGAAAGCTTTCAAGGACGGAATTTCGCGCTCGACGCCATCCGTCGAAAAACTGTTCGCGTCTGCCGCAATCTCGACCCGAAACAGTGATCCGGATTGCGCTTAGGGCCGTATCTTGGGAAAACAAGCGGAATATCCGCAGCGTGAAGAGTCGGGAGCCGAATTGAACCAGGCAACGCAGTCGGGGCTTGAAATGACCGCAGAAACCATCGAGACGATCGACGCGCTGATGGCGCGTTACGCAGCGGGCACGCTGCCCTACCCGGCTCATATCCTCGTCCAGTCGCATCTCGAGATCACCAGCATCAATCGCGACCTCGTCGCCGGCCTCGAAGAACTTGCATCGGATGCGCTGCAGGAAGCCGAGCCGCAGCCGATATCGGATCGCGCCCAGCGCCTTACCTCCATCTTCGGCAGCGCCCCGCCGGCCGATGCGATCCGTCATCGCTCAACCAGCATCTTCCCGACCGCGCTTCGCGACTTCGTCGGTTTCGATGCCGACGAGGTGCCGTGGCGCACCAAGATGCCGGGCTTTCGCGAATACGACATGGATGTCGACGGCTGTCATGCAAGCCTGTTCTGGATCAAGCCCGGCCGCAAGATTCCCGCCCATACCCATGAGGGGCAGGAACTGACGCTGGTTCTCGACGGCGCCTTTACCGACATTTTCGGCCGCTACGGACGCGGCGACATCTCGGTCGCCAACGAGGCGATCGACCACCGCCCGATCGCGGAGAAGGAGCGTCCCTGCATCGGCTTTGCGATCACCGACGCCCCCCTGCGCTTCACCGGCCCGCTCGGCCAGCGACTGACTGACATTCTGGGCGCCTGATCCCGTCAACCGAAGGTCCTTGCCGATGACACTCTACCGCGCCCGCCCCCAGGACGGCGTCGCCTGGATAACCGGCGCCTCGACCGGTATCGGCCGGCAGGTCGCGATCGATCTCGCGCGCGAGGGCTATGTGGTGGCCATCACGGCGCGCGACGAGGAAAAGCTCGTCGAAGTGTCGCATGCGGCAAGCGGGCTCTCGGGCCGCATCGTGCCGATGGTTTGCGACGTCACCGACGCCGACGCCATGGAGCGAACCGTCCAGCGCATCGAGCGCGAACTCGGACCCATCGTCCTTGCGGTCTTCAATGCCGGCACCTATTCGCCGACCATTGGCGAGCGGCTGGAAGTCGCGAACTTCCACGGCACCTTCACGGTCAATCTTTACGGCGTCGTCAACGGCCTCGTCCCGGTGGCCGACCGGATGCGCGACCGCGGCTTCGGCCAGATCGCGATCACCGGTTCGGTCACCGCCTATTTCGGCCTGCCCTCCGCCGCCGCCTATGGCGCGACCAAGGCGGCGCTGAACAGCATGGCGCGCAGTCTGAAATACGATTTCGACAAGCAGAACATCCGCATCCAGATGTTCAATCCCGGCTTCGTCGCAACACCCCTGACCGCCAAGAACAAGTTCCCGATGCCCGCCTTGATGAAGGTGGAGGATGCCGGGGCGCGCTATGTCGAGGGGCTGAAGACAGGCGGATTCGAAGTCTCGTTCCCCCGCCGATTGTCCTATGTTCTCAAGGCGTTCGGCTACCTTCCGGATTCACTTTATTATCGCCTCGTCAAGCGCGTGACCGGCTGGGACAAGCGTCGCGTCGCCTCAGGCAAGGACAAGCGCCGCACGGTCAACTGACCGTCTCGATCCGCGACCGTAATCCCCGCTGCGTCGTCTCGTCGAGCGGAAAATTCCACATCAGGCCGATCGCCGCAAGCTTGAGCGCCACCGGCACCCACGCATAGGTGACGGCAAGCGCCGTTAGCGCCCGCGCATCATTGTCGCCGCCGGCCTCAAACCCGAAAAACTGCAGCAGCGGAAAGGCGAGTCCGACCGCCAGCGCCAGCGAAAGCTTGGTCGCAAGGCTCCACGCGGCGAAATAGAGTCCCGAGCGCTGCTCGCCCGACGCGGCCGTGTCGACGTCGATGACGTCCGCCTGGATCGCCGCGGGCAATGCGAGGTCGAAGCCAAGCGTCAATCCCGTTGCGACCGATAAAGCCGCGAATGCAAGCCAGTTGCCCTCCCCGATCAGGGGCGCGAAGGCGAAGACGGCGCAGGTGAAGAGCATGGCCACGCACCAGGCGCGGTGCTTGCCGAACCGCCGCGCGGCCGCCAGCGCCAGCGGCATGCCGGCAATCCCGGCGAGGAAATAGACGAAGAGCAGTGGGCCGCGCATTTCGGGCAGGCCGAGCCGGTCGGAAACGAAATAAAGGAAGAGCGTCGCGGGAATGCCATTGGCGAGGCCGTTGATGAGAAACGCCGCGATAAGCCGCAGGAACGGCCCGTTGCGCGCCATGTGGCGGAGGCCGTCGCGCAGATCGAGCCGCGTCCGCGAATATTCGCGCGGCTCGGGCACCCGCCAGACGGTGAGCCCGCCCAGCGCCAGAAGCAGAACGGCGACGACGATGCCGAGCACGGCAAGACCATGCAGCCCTTCTGCGCTTTCCATCCCGATGGCGAAGGGCAGCGCGATGGCAAGAAGCGTACCGACAAGCGTGAACCCTTCACGAAACCCCGCCACCCGCGCCCGCTCGCGATAATCGCCGGCCATCTCCGCGCCCCATGAGGTCAGCGGGATGATCGCCGCCGTATAGCCCAGCGAAAGCACGGCGCCCCAAAAGACCAGATGGCCCGGACCCGCATCGACGGGCGGCCAGAACAGCATCAGCGCGGCAAGCGCTGCAATCGGCAGCGAGGCAAGGAACGTCGCTCGCCGCCGCCCCATGGACGGCCGCCAACGATCCGCCATCCAGCCGACCAGCGGGTCGTTGAACGCATCGAACAGCCGCACGAAAAGCAAAGCCGCCCCGACGGAGGCCAGCGAAAGCCCGAGCGTTTCCGAATAGAAGGTCGGCACGATGATGTAGAGCGGCAGGGTCAGCGCCGCCAGCGGGATCGCGGGCAGCGCGTAGAGGACGAGGCGGGATGCCTTCAGGGTCATGACGGGCTTTCAGGCGGCAGCAACTGTTGATGTTTACGCCGAAAAGGCACATTCGGTTTCGATGGCAGAAGCATACGCGACGAGGCAGGTGGGATGGCGAAGGCAGGGCCGGGCAAGCAAGGCAGGCGCGGGATGTGGGCGATCCTCGCCGTATTTCTTCTGACCGCAATCGGCGCCGCGGCATATTTCGCCGGCCCGCGCGTCGCCGTCGACACGACCATCCGTTTCGATCCCGCGACGATCGGCGAGGATGTCGAAACCTATCTGGCCGGCCGCGAGCGTGACGTGCCGAACCTGCGCGACGGCGTCGGCAAGGAAATCGTCTGGGCGTTCCCAACCTCCAAGGCCCGCACGCCGCTCGCCATCGTCTACATTCACGGATTTTCCGCCTCGAGCGGCGAGATCCGCCCCGTTCCCGACGAGATCGCATCGCGCCTCGGCGCCAACCTCTTCTTCACCCGCCTTACCGGTCACGGCCAGGATGGCGCGGCGATGGCGACGGGAAGCGTCAACGCGTGGGTCAACGACTACGCCGAGGCGATCGAGATCGGACGCCGGCTCGGCTCGCGCGTCGTCGTCGTCGCGACATCCACCGGCGCCGGCCTTGCCACATGGGCCGCGACGCAGCACGAACTGTCCGAAGATGTCGCAGCCCTCGTCCTCGTCTCGCCGAACTACCGCATCCGCGCGGCAGGCGCCTCGCTCCTGACCGGTCCATGGGGTGGGCAGATCGCGCGCCTTGCCAGCGGCGCCGAGCGCCAGTTCACGCCGCGCAACGAGGCGCATGGCAGGTTGTGGACCCCGCGCTATCCGACCGAGGCGATCCTGCCGATGGCCGCGCTGACGAAACTCGCGCATGATGCACCGGTCGAGGAGATCGGCATCCCGGCCTTCTTCGTCTATTCGGCCGCCGACCGGATCGTCGACGCCGAGGTGACGGCCGACATCGCCGCGCGCTGGGGCGCGCTTTCGGACAGCCTGTTGATCGAAAGCTCCGACGACCCGCAGAACCACGTCATCACCGGCGATGCGCTTTCGCCGCAGACCAACGAGCTCATCATCGAGACCACCGTCAACTGGCTGCGCGAAAACGCGCTCTAGGCGGTGGCGAGTTTCGTGCGCTCTGGCCGTGCATCGCGTACGAACAGATAGACGAACAGCGAGATCGCCAGCATCGCGGCATAGAACGCGAAGAGCGCGGCATAGCCCGATTCCGGCTGGCCCGTGACCGCATTGGCCGAGACGATCGGCCCCGTCGCGAACTGCATGACGCCGACGCCGCCGATGGAGAAGAAGTTGAGAAGCGTCACGCCGCGCCCCGTCAAATGTGCCGGCAGGAAGGCGCGGCCATGCGCCATCAGGAGGCCGTAGGCAGCGCCGGTCACGCCGATCAGCACGAATATGATCGTCGTCTGGGCGATGCTGGTAACGGGATTGAGCGCGAGATAGACGAGGACGGCAAGGCTGAGCGAATTGCCGACGATCGCCACCCATTTGCGCGTGCGGAAGATCGTGTCGAGCGGCCCGTAGATGAACCCGCCCGCCACCATCGCCAACGCCATGAACAGCGTCACTTGCCCGATCATCAGCGCATCGGCCCCATAGACGTCGGAGAGATAAGGGCCGGCCCAAAGGCCGCGGATGCCGGCTGCCGCGGCGTAGTTGATCGCGGTGAGCGGAAACAGCGCCCACAGGACCTTCAGCTTGAAGAGTTCGAGATAGCCGGAGAAACCCGCCCCCGCCGCAAAGCTCGCGTCGCGATGCGGATCGCGCAGGAAAACCATGATGGCGCAGGCGGTCAGAAGCGTGACGACGCCGAGCCCCATCATCACCGGGCGCCAGCCGAATGCTTCGGCGGCAGTCGCCAGCGGCGAGGCGCCGACGACATTGCCGAGCGAGCCGAAGGCGACGAGCCAGGAAGTGAGGATAGCCAGCCGCGCCGTCGAATAGGTATGGGCGAAGATGAACACCGAGGCCATCAGCACCGGCGCGCAGCCGACGCCGATGAGCGCCATGGCCGTGATCACCATCCAGGGCTGGGTTGCGAAAGCGAAGAGGAACGCCCCGCCCGCGCCGCCGATGGCGAGCAGGACGGCGGCCGTCCGCTTGGGGCCGTATCTGTCGAGGCAAACGCCGACCACGAACTGCATCGCCGAGAACGATGCGAACCACGCGCCCGAGGCGAGCGAAAGGTCGGTATTGGTCGCCCCGAGCTCGGAGCCCAGAACCGGTGTGAGGACCGCCAGAAACGAGCGGTAGAACTGCGACAGCACATAGGCGATCGCAAGAGCGGCCAAGCCAGCCATGAAGCGTTTCCCGTCGACTTTTATTGGTGCGGCCACCGGCCGACGGGAAACGGATTAGTTGATTAACGCGTTAGGCGCAATCAGGCAGCTCGGCGCGAACCACCGCCATTGCTTGGGCCACGGCGCTTGGCCCGGAACGGACGCTTCTGGCCCTCCGCCGGCTTGCCGGAGCCCTGGCCGAAGCCGGGCTTGCGGCCCTGGCGCGGCTTGCCGTTGGCATTTGCCGGGCGGCGATTCTCGCGCTCTTCCGGCAAGGGTTCGGACTTGCGCTGAACCGGATCTGCCTGGCCGAGATGGTCGGCCGCGATCGGCAGCTTCATGCGGATGATCTTCTCGACCTGGCGCAGCTTGGAGCCCTCGGAAGGATCGCACAGCGTGATCGCGATGCCGTCCGCGCCGTTGCGGCCGGTGCGGCCGATGCGGTGGACGTAGCTTTCCGCCTCGTCCGGCAGGTCGAAATTCACCACATGGGTGATGTTCGGCACGTCGATGCCGCGCGCGGCGATGTCGGTCGCCACGAGAATGCGAACCTCGCCGTCACGGAAGCCGTTCAGCGCGCGCTGGCGGGCGTTTTGCGACTTGTTGCCGTGGATGACGGCCGCCTCGAAACCATCACGGACGAGATCGCGGGTGACGCGGTCAGCGCCATGCTTGGTGCGCGCGAAGATGATGACGCGCGACATCGCGTCGTCCTTCAGCATCGTCGACAGGACGTCGCGCTTCTGCTTCAGGCGCGCCATCACGACGCTCTGGTGGATTTCGGCCGCCGTCGTGCCCTGCGGGGCGACTTCGACATGGACCGGGTCCTTGAGGATGCCGCGGGCGAGCTGTTCGATCTCGTTCGGCATGGTCGCCGAGAACAGCGCCGTCTGGCGCTTGGGATGCGTCGCGCGGGCGATCTTCTTGACGTCGTTGATGAAGCCCATGTCGAGCATGCGGTCGGCTTCGTCGAGGACGAGCCAGCGCGTCTCGGACAGGACGATCTCGTTCTGGCGAACGAGGTCGGTCAGGCGGCCCGGCGTTGCGACGAGAATATCGACGCCCTGCGCCATGCGCTTGACCTGGCCGCCGCGCGACACGCCGCCGAGCACGAGGCTGGTCGAGATGTGGAGGCCCTTGGAGATCGCACGGATCGTCTCTTCGATCTGCACGGCGAGTTCGCGCGTCGGCGCGAGGATCAGCGCGCGGCAGGTCTTCGCCTTGCGCTTGTCGCCGAGCGCGGCGATATGCTTGAGGATCGGCAGCGCAAAGGCGGCCGTCTTGCCGGAACCGGTCTGGGCGACGCCCAGAATGTCCTTGCCGGCGATCTGCGCGGGAATGGCCGCAACCTGGATCGGCTTGGGCTCCACGAACCCGGCACGGGCAGCGCTTTCGAGCAGCTTGCCGTCGATGCCGAGGGGGCCGAAACCGCTGGTCACGGTGGTGGTCTGGTTTTCAGTCGTCAAAATAGTCTTCTTTCTGGCGCGCGGCGTTGACCGGGCGCAAAATTCGATGCCGCAGGGCGCAACCTGCGTGCGATATGTCAAAATGGGATCGACAAGGCGGCGAACCCTAAGGTCCGCGCGGCTGCGCTGTCGTCGCCGCGGTCATCCGCGGGCTTGCCTTGCAAACGAACAAGACAAAGACGCAACCAGTCCGTATTCGGGAAAGCCGGAAAGTCCGGCCCAAGCGCCTCGTGCGGCTCATATGGGCCAGTTCGCTGCCAAATGCAACCGAAACCTGCTGCGGTGCAAAATCAGGTGGGTGTGTTAAGATTCTGGCATGTGCGTGCCGAAAGTGGCGGATTTCGAGAACCGGAGCGGAGTGGACATTTGGTCCATGAGCACCGGAAGCGCAGAAAGCCGTCGTTTGCAGACCGCTCAGGCCTGAATATCAACACACCCTAGATCACGAGGCCGGCGATCGTCTCATTGTCGGTGATGTCCTGATAGGTCCAGCCCGCGGCCTCGAACTTCTCCGCGAGAATCGCGAAATTCGCCGGGTTCTTCGTCTCGATGCCGATCAGGACCGAGCCGAAATTGCGCGCCGACTTCTTCAGGTACTCGAATCTGGCGATGTCGTCTTCGGGGCCGAGCAGGTCGAGGAAGTCACGCAACGCACCGGGCCGCTGCGGAAAGCGGAAGACGAAGTATTTCTTCAGCCCCTCGAAGCGCAGCGCGCGCTCCTTCACGTCCGGCAGGCGCTCGAAATCGAAATTGCCGCCAGATACGACGAGGACGATTGTCTTCCCTGCGATCTCGATCGGAGCAAGATCCTTCAGCGCATCGATCGCCAGCGCGCCGGCCGGCTCCAGCACCACGCCCTCGACATTCAGCATCTCGATGATCGTCGCGCAGATGCGGTTTTCCGGGATGCGGGTCACGTCGTCCGGGACAAAATGCGACAGCGCCGCAAAGTTCGCCTCGCCGATCTCCGCCACCGAGGCGCCATCGACGAAATTGTCGACCTGCGGCAACCGCACGCGCCGCCCTTCGGAGAGGCTCGAATGCAGGCTCGACGCGCCGACCGGCTCGGCAAAGAGGAACCGCGTGCCGGCGTCGGCGAGATAGCGAGTCACCCCAGCCGCAAGCCCGCCCCCGCCGACCGGCAGCACGATCAGGTCTGCAAGGACGCCGTCCGGAAGCTGCGCCTCGATCTCCTGCGCGACGCTCGCCTGTCCCTCGATGATGTCTTCATGGTCGAAGGGCGGCACCATCAACCCGCCGGTCTCGGCCGCGAACGCCTGCGCGGCGCGATAGCAGGCGTCGAAATAGTCGCCGGTCAGGCGGATTTCCACGAACTCGCCGCCGAAGAGCCGCGTCTTGTCGATCTTCTGCTGCGGCGTCGTCACCGGCATGAAGATGACGCCGCGCTTGGCGAGGTGCCGGCACACATAGGCAAAGCCCTGCGCGTGGTTGCCTGCCGAGGCGCAGACGAACGCCTCCGGCCCCGCCCCCGCTTCCAGCACCTTGCGGAAGAAGTTGAACGCACCGCGGATCTTGTAGGATCGCACCGGCGACAAATCCTCGCGCTTCAGGAATATCCGCGCGCCGGTCTTCTTCGACAGATACGCGTTTTCCTGCAGCGGCGTCTCGGGAAAGAGCGCGCGCATGGCGTCGGCTGCCAGTCGAACGTCGGCTTTGAAGTCACGGTGCAAAGGCTTCGGACCTTCCTGCGGTCTTTGTCTGTTGGCGGGTCCGCCGCGCTATTGCATATTCGGTGCGCGGAAGCCACTGTCGCGCCGCTTCAAGGGGTCAAGTCGGGGAAGACGTGCAGTATCTCGCCATTCGCACCGCGATCCACATCGCGGCGATCTTCGCCATCTACCTGTCCCTCGCCATGTTCATACCGGCCGGCGTGGACCTTTATTTCGGCAATGAGGATTGGCAGGTCTTTGCCTTCTCCGCGGTCCTCACCGGCGGGCTGGCACTGGCCGTCGCGGCCGCGACGCAGGGGCGCCCACCGGTTCTGTCCGCACGTTTCGGCTTCTTCGTCGTCAACCTGCTCTGGCTGACCACGTGTACCGTCGGCGCCATTCCGTTCCTCACATCCTCGCTGGAGATTTCGCTGACCGACGCGGTCTTCGAATCGGTTTCCGGCATCACGACCACCGGCGGAACGGTTCTGACGGGTCTCGATTCCCTGCCGCCCGGCATTTTGATCTGGCGTTCTCTCCTGCAATGGATCGGCGGTCTCGGCGTCATCGCGCTCGGCCTCTTCGTCCTGCCTTTCCTCAATGTCGGCGGCGTCTCCTACTTCAAGATCGAATCCTCCGACATCTCGGACCGGCCCTTCGAGCGCTTCTCGACCTATACGACGAGCCTGATCGCCATCTACGTCGCGCTGACGGTCATCTGCGCGATCTGCTACGCGGCCGCCGGCATGACCGGCTTCAACGCGGTGAACCATGCGCTGACCACCATCTCGACGGCCGGCTTCTCGACCCACGACTCTTCGATGGCCTTCTACGACGACAACCTGCCGGTGCTGTGGATCGCGACCGTTTTCATGTTCATCGGTGCCCTGCCCTTCGCGATCGTCATCCTGCTCTTCACGCGCGGGCGCATCGAATCCCTGCGCGATCCGCAATTGCGCGTCTTTGCCGGCTACGTGCTCATCTTCATCCTGGCGGTGACGATCTATGTGCGCCTGTCGAGCGACATCGGCTTCATCGATGCGCTGACGCATTCGGCCTTCAACTTCATGTCGATCATCACGACGACGGGATATGCGAGTTCGGACTACACCGCCTGGGGCCCGTTCGCCTTCGCCTGCGCCTTCGTCGCGATGTTCCTCGGCGGCTGTTCGGGCTCGACGACGGGCGGCATCAAGGCCTACCGGTTCCTGATCCTGTTCGAACTCGTGCTGAACGGCCTGCGCCGCCTCGTCTATCCGAACACCGTGCAAAGCGTGCGCTACGGCGACCGTCCGGTCGACGATGCCATGCAGCGCGCCGTCGTTCTCTTCATCGCCTCGTTCTTCATCCTCTGGCTGATCACGACGATCCTCCTGTCGGCGACGGGTCTCGATTTCATCAGCGCCATGTCGGGCGCCCTGACGGCGCTCACCAATGTCGGCCCCGGCCTCGGCGACGTCATCGGCCCGGTCGGCAATTTCGCGACCATCCCCGACACCGCCAAATGGATCATGGCCATCGCCATGCTCATGGGCCGCCTCGAAATCCTCGCCGTGCTGGTGATCTTCACGCCGATCTTCTGGAACAGGTAGGGGAAGAGTCCTCTTGGCGGACCCCCACCCTCTATCCCTCCCCACAAGGGGGAGGGAGACGTGAGCGTCGCGCCGATAACCTGAATCCGGCTCCAGGCCTGAGGGTCAGAAGCAACGCTGACGCCCTCCCTCCCCCTTGTGGGGAGGGATAAAGGGTGGGGGTAGCCTCGCGCCGACCCATCCGCCCTAAACGAACAATTCCACCCTCTCGAACGTCCGCACATCCACCAGCCCCTGGTCGGAAATCCGCAACTCAGGAATGACCACCAGCGCCAAGAGCGAGTGCTGCATGTAGGCGTTGTTCAGGTCGCAGCCGACCTCGCGCATTGCCGCCGTCAGCTTCGCTGCCTTCTCCGCCGCGATCTCGGCTCGCTCATCCGACATCAGCCCTGCGATCGGCAGTTCGACCAGCGCCAGTTCGCGACCCTCCGAGATCAGCACAACTCCGCCGCCGACTTCGCCGAGCCGGTTCGCCGCCAGCGCCATGTCGGCCTTGTTGGTGCCGACGACGATCATGTGGTGGCTGTCATGTGCCACTGTCGAAGCCATCGCGCAGGGCTTCTTGTAGCCGAACCCGGAGACGAGCGCGTTGACGACGCTCCCAGTCGCCCGGTGCCGCTCGACGAGCGCGATCTGGCAGACGTCGTTGGCGCCGTCCATTGCGACGAGCCCGTTTTCGATCGGCATATCCATTTCGAGCGCCCGAGTCGGCGCCTGGTTCTCGATGACGCCTATCACCCGCGCCCGCACCGAATTCGCCCCCTCCGGCGCCTTGATGTCGAAATCCGTCGCGCCAAGCTGCTTGCCGAGCTTCACCGTCTGCTTCGCCTCGGCCGGATAGGGATAGGGTTCGATCTCGGCAACGAGCCGGCCATGCTCGGCAAGCAATCGGCCATGTGCGTAGACCTGGTCGATCGCGAGCGCAGCAAGATCGGAGACGATCAGGAAATCGGCGAGCCGGCCCGGCGCGATCGAGCCGATCTCGCGCTCGATCTTGAAGTGCTGCGCGGCGTTGAGCGTCGCCATCTGGATCGCTGTCACCGGCTTCAGCCCCTGCGCGATCGCGTGGCGCACCACGCGGTCCATGTGGCCTTCCTCGACCAGCGTGCCGGAATGGCAATCATCGGTGCACAGGATGAAATTGCGCGGATCGAGCCCGGACTCGGTCACCGCCTTGACTTGTTCGGCCACGTCGTACCAGGCCGATCCGAGCCGGAGCATCGCGCGCATGCCCTGCCGCACGCGGGCGATAGCGTCTTCGGCGCGGGTGCCCTCATGGTCGTCCTCCGGCCCGCCTGCGACATAGCCGTGGAAAGCGGGGCCGAGGTCGGGCGAGGCGTAGTGCCCGCCGACGGTGCGGCCGGCCTTCATCGTCTCGGCGATTTCGGCCACCATCTTGGGCTCGTTCGCCGAAACGCCCGGAAAATTCATCACCTCGCCGAGCCCGATGATGTTCTCCCAGGTCATCGCCTCGGCGACGTCCTTCTCGTCGAGCGTCGCGCCAGGCGTCTCGAGCCCCGGCGCCGACGGTACGCAGGACGGCATCTGCACATGGACGTTGACCGGCATCGCCATCGCCTCGTCATGCATCAGCCGCACGCCCTTGAGGCCCAGCACGTTGGCGATCTCGTGCGGATCGATGAACATCGAGGTCGTGCCGTGCGGAATGACCGCGCGGCAGAACTCGGTGACTGTCACCATGCCGCTCTCGACATGCATGTGCGCGTCGCACAGCCCCGGCACCAGATAGCGCCCGGCCGCGTCGATCACCTGCGTCCCCTCGCCGATCGCGTGGCTCGCATCGGGCCCGCAATAGGCAAAACGCCCGGCGGTGATCGCAAGGTCGGTGCCCGCGATGATCTCGCCCGAATAGACGTTCACCCAGCGCCCGTTGCGGATGACGAGTTCGGCCGGCCTGCGCCCCGTCGCGACGTCGACGAGCGTGGCGGCCATCTCGTGCCAGGGACGCGGTTTGTTGAATCTGGCTGACGACATCTGGCTGAATCTCCGTTTGAGCCGAATGTGCCAAGCCGCTGGACGGAAAGCCAGAATGCATTCCGTCCAGCCATGCGAAAACTGTTTCGCCTTAGGGCTTGCTGAGATTCTGGCATGTGCGTGCCGAAAACGGCGGATTTCGAGAACCGGAGCGGAATGGACATTTCGTCCATGAGCACCGGAAGCGCCGAAAGCTGTCGTTTGCAGGCCGCTCAGGTCTGAATGTCAGCACGCCCTAATCCGCGCCGCGCGCCAATGTCCGCGGCTCCACCACCCGCTTCTGGTAGAGGAACAGCGCGCCGCCGACGGCAAAGCCGATCAGGTCGGACGTCCACCCACCCTTGATCATCGCCAGCGCACCGAACATCAACAGGATGCGCAGCACCACGTTCAGCGGTCCGAAGAACCAGCCGATGACCGCCGCCGACAGGAGATAGATGCCGATCGTCGCCGTCACGAAGACGTGGAGGATGTCGATCCATTCGCCCTGCATCAGCATCTCGGCCGAATAGAAGAACATGAACGGCACGACGAAGGCCGCAAGCCCGATCTTGAAGGCCTCGACGGAGGTCTTCATCGGGTCCGACCGCGCGAGCGCCGCGCCCGCATAGGCAGCCAGCGCCACCGGGGGCGTGATCGCCGACATCACCGCGTAATAGAAGATGAAGAAATGCGCGACGAGCGGCTGGATGCCGAGCTGGATCAGGCCCGGCGCAAGCACCGATGCCGCCACCGCATAGGCCGCCGTCGTCGGCATGCCCATGCCCAGGATGATCGAGACGCACATGGCGAAGAACAGCGCAATGAGCTGGTTCTGCTCGGCAAGGGCAAGAAGCACGGCCGAAAAGCGCGTGCCGACGCCCGTCAGCGCGATCACGCCGACGATGATGCCCGCCGCCGCGCAGACCGCCACGAGTTGCAGCGACATCTTGGCGGCGAGTTCGAAGGCATAGAGGATCGCCCGCGGGCCCATCTTGTTGGGCGTGAGCCACGAGACGACGGCCGCCGCGATCATCGCCAGCGTGCCGGCGCGGATGACCGAATACCCGGCGAACAGCGCGTAGATCAGGATGACGATCGGGACGAACAGATAGACCTGCCTCAGCAGCTTGCCGAACTGCGGCAGTTCCGAACGCGGCAGGCCTTTCATACCCTTCTTGGTCGCCTCGAGATCGACCATGAAATAGACCGAGGCGAAATAGAGGATCGAGGGGATGATCGCCGCGATGACGATCTCAGTGTAGGGAATGCCCGTGATCTCGGCCATGATGAAGGCGCCGGCGCCCATGATCGGCGGCATGATCTGCCCGCCCGAGGAGGCCGCGGCCTCGACGGCGGCGGCCGTCTGCGGCTTGTAGCCGACCTTGCGCATCAGCGGGATCGTCAAGGACCCGGTCGAGACGACGTTGCCGGCGGATGTGCCGTTGATCGTGCCCATCAGACCCGATGCGAAGACCGCGACCTTGGCCGGCCCGCCCCGCGCCTGGCCGGCGGCGGCAAAGGCGAAATTGACGAAATACTCGCCCACTTTCGAGGCCTGAAGGAAGGCCGCGAAGGTCACGAACAGGATGATGTAGGTCGACGAAATGGCCGTCGTCGGCCCGAGAATGCCCTGGTCTGTGTAGACATAGGTGAAGAAGCGCGAGACCGAATAGCCGCGATGCTGCAGGAAGCCCGGCAGGAACGGTCCGACGAAACTGTAAAGAATGAAGACGCCGGCGATGATGACCAGCGCCAGCCCGGCAAGGCGGCGCGTCAGCTCGAGGATCAGGATGACGCCGGCGATCGAGGCCCACATGTCGGCCGGCTGCGCCATGCCGGTGCCGGCGCGAAGGCGCAGCGCACCCGCATTGTAGATGATGTAGAGGCAGACCGCACCGGCGGCGACGGCGAGCAGAACGTCGGCCAGATTGATCCGGTCTTCGGCGGGGTCGGAAAAGAACCAGCCATGGACGACGGCGAGAATGGTGCCGACGAGGAGGGGAATGCCGAAGGTCTGGAACGCGAAGGCAGGCGGCGCGGCTTCACCCATCGTCCACCAGTTGCCCCATGCGACCAGCATGCAGAACGTGCCGTAGAGGATGCCGGCGGCCGCGCCGAGCAGCACCACCGTGCCGATCGGATTGCGCCTCGCGGGTCCGGCGTCCTTGGTGACGCCATGTGCGGAATAGAGCAGGAAACCGATCGCGAGACCGCCCGCGATGTGGATCAGCCGGTAGGTCCACGTCTCCAGCGGGTATAGGTTCATCACCGCGATGTGGAAGACCGTGTAGGCGATGCAGGCCGCGACCACCAGCCAGTGCATGGTCCCGCGGAAAAGCCGCTGGTTGTAGCTTTGCGGCTCGATGTCCACGCCTTCGGCGAGGTTGACCGTCTCTGGCGATGCCGTGTTCGTCTGCGTCATGATATCCCTCCCCGAGGACACCTGTCAGATGGCAAAAGCCCCGGCGGCGCGGATGCGCAACCGGGGCATGCAAGGCGTGAAGGCGATCAGTCCTTCAAATTGTCGGGCACGGTGATGCCCTGCTCCTCCAGATAGCGCACGGCGCCGGGGTGGTAGGGCATGAACGAGTTCTTGTCCCAGTTCTCCGTCAGCGTCTCGGACGAGGTGGCATGAATCTGCATCATGCGCTCATTGTTCTCGAGAACGAGCTTGGTGATCTCGTAGGCCAGGCTCTCGGGCATGTCCTTGTGAGCGATGGCGAAGTTCCACAGGCCGACCGTGGGCTGGTCGTAATCGTGGCCCTGATAGGTGCCGGTGGGAATGGTGAAGGCCGCCATCTCCGGATGCGCTTCGAGGATCTGCGCAAGCTCTTCCTCGTTGAAGCCGAACATCTTGACGTCGTTTTCGGCTGCGAGCTGCGCGAAGGCCGAGATCGGAACGCCGGCCGCGAAGGCGAACGCGTCGATCAGTCCGTCCTTCAACTGGCCGCCAGCATCCGAGGCGCCGGCGAAGGACACGTTAGCGTTGACGCCGAGCGTCTCCATGAAGCGCGGCCAGTAGGTGCCGGGCGTTCCGCCCGCCGGGCCGACGCCGACGCGCTTGCCATCGAGGTCGGACACGGATTCGATGCCCGAATTGGCCAGAACGACCACCTGGAACGGCGTCTGGTACATCGGGAACAGGGCACGGATGTCTTTATGCTCGACGCCAGGCGCCAGTTCGCTCTCGCCATTCCACGCTTCGAGCGCCGGCCCCATCGTCACGAGGCCGATCTGGTGATCGCCGGTCTGCACGAGCGTCACGTTCTGCACCGGGCCGCCTGTCACTTCGCCGGACGCGTTGATGCCGAGGCTTTCGGAGATGAAGCTCGCCATGCCGTTGCCGTAGATGAAGTAGGTGCCGCCCTGGCTTGCAGTGCCGATCGTCAGATCGTTCGGCCAGTCGGCGCGGTCGTCCTGCGCATAGGCCACCGAGCCCGCGAACGCGACCGAAACGGCCAACGCGATGGAACGAGTAAGTGTCAGCATAGATCATCCTCCCTGATTTTTTCTTGGTCGCTACGTTTGTAACGATTGAAACCCGGGCGGCAACCGATTTGGCCTAAGACTAAAGTCTAAGTTGTGAATTGGTGCGGGCGGCGGGACTCGAACCCGCACGGCCATGGCCTCCGGATTTTAAGTCCGGTGTGTCTACCGGTTCCACCACGCCCGCGCCCTCTGCTTCTGTCCCGCTTTGGGGCGAAGCGTCAAGCGGTGGCCTTGCCGTTGCCCGCAGGCTCCGCTATCGCCACGCAGATGCAATCGAAACGAGGCAGACGATGACCAAGATCATTGCCGCCGTCCTGGCGACGGCCCTTCTGGCCGGCTGCGGCGCGGGCACCCCCATGAGCGTCAAATCGCGCGGAGGCCAGAGCGACGAGGTGCGCGCCGCCGAAATGCGCGCGGCATCGGTCCGCCTGACGCAGCGCTCGCGCGGCGCAGACTGAGCGCCGGACCAGGCCGTCAGGCGACGAGCGCATCCTTGCGCCTGAACCGCATCGTCACCTTCATCCCCGCGCCCTGAACCGACTGCACGTCGACTTCGGCATCTGCGTTCTCGCGCAGAGATTTGACGATCAGGCTACCGAGCTTGCCTCTCGCCGGCCACTCCACGCCTTCCGGCAGGCCGATGCCGTCATCGGCGATGGTCACGGTGCAATTGCCGTTCTCGGTCAGGCTGTGCAGAAGGATGGTCCCACCCTTGCCGTCGGGAAAGGCATATTTCAGCGCGTTGGTGAAAAGCTCGTTGACCACGAGACCTGCAGGCATGGCCACGTTGATCGAGACGGGATAGGTGTCGAGCTTCATGTCGAGGCGAACGCCCTCGACAGCATGGCTGCGCATCACTGCCGACGCGATGTCGCCGAGATAAAGCCCCAGATCGACGGTCTCGCTATCCTTTCCGGCCTCCAGCGCCTGGTAAAGGATGTGCAGGGAATCGATGCGGCCCGCCAGTCGGCTGAACGGTTCGCGCCCCGCTCCCGGTCCCGCATTCTTCGCCTCGATGCGGATCAGCGCTGCGACCATCTGAAGATTGTTTTTCACCCGGTGCTGGATTTCCTTCAACAGCACGTCGCGCTCGGCGATCTGCTGGATGAGGGCGTCGCGATCGTCGTCGTCGGCTTGCGGCAGTTCGACGATCGCGACCACGCGGAAGACGGCCTTCGATTCGTCGTTCTCGATGATGCTGGCATAAAGCCCGACCCGGCGGCGCGCATCGCCGGCCCCGATCGTGCATTCGATCGGCTCTTCCGACGGCTCGTGGATGAATGCGCTCGCCGTGTCCGCATCGTCCGCGCAGGGCGTCAGGGCGATGTCGATCTCACTCCACGATTTTCCGTCGAGCTGCGCGCCGGTCAGTCCGACGCAGTCGTGAAAGGCGGGATTCGCATAGACGATGCACTCCGCCCTGTCACACTCCGACACCGCGATGGCGATCGGGATGTGGTCGAGGAACTGACGGAAATGGTCGCTTTCGAGGGCTTCGGCGAGGTGTTCATTGGCAAGCAGGTCCTCGACCTGCTCGACCGCACGGTCGTCGGCAGTCATGATCGGTTCAATCTCCCTGAAGCGCCTCAGCGCGCCGCGTCCGCCTCTGGTGGACCGAACGCCCGCCCGGCGATGCGACGGATGAACGCCACGACCTGACCCGTCACGGCATATTGCGGCATGTGGCCGATCCCTTCGGCAATTTCAAGATCGAGACCGGCGACCTTGTCGCGCATCGACAGGCCGTGCCGCCGATAGTTCAGCACCCGGTCCTTGTCGCCGAAAAAGATGCCGATCGGCAGGTCGAGTTCGTCGTAGCGCGCCTCGAACTCCTTCAGATCGTGCCGGAGCGCGACGAGATCGGTCGACGTCGCATAGATGTGGCTCGGCCGCATGCCGGCGAGCGCGCCGCCCGCGACGGCGAAATCGGCCGGCGGCTTTTGCGGGCCGAAGACGAAATCGAGCGTGCGCGGCGCATTGCGCGCCGACGTCGGCACCGCCACCGTGTTTGCGATCAGCCGCCGCAGGAGCGGGTTGGGAATGTGCAGCGGCGCAAATTCCGGAGGCACCTCGGAATAGTGATGCGTCAGCGGCGAGATCAGCGCGAGCCCGCTGATCTTGCCCGGATGGCGCAGTGCCGTGGCAAGCGCGATCGCCCCGCCCAGCGAGTGCCCGACGATCAGCGGCCGGTCGAGTTTCATAGCCTCGATGAAATGCGCAATGAAATCGGCCTGTTGCGACAGGCGCCCGTCGCCGCGCGGCCGCGTCGAGTATCCCGAGCCCGGCCGGTCGATCGCGATCAGCCGGTAGTCCTCGCCGAACTGCTCCATCAGGGGCCGGCGCATGTGGTGCAAATGCCCGCCGAGCCCGTGGATCATCAGGATCGGCCGCCCCTGCCCACTCTCGACATAATGAACGTCGTGCCCGTCGACGGTGATGCGCTTGCCCGCCGCCGGCACCAGCTTTTCGGCCTGGCGCGAGATGCGCCGGGTGACGTGCATGAAGAACCCGGTGACGAGAAGGAGGATAACGACGGCCGTCACCACCAGCCAGAACAGAACCGAAATGAAACCCATGCGCCTCTCCTGAATCGAGCCGCATTTAGGACCTCGCCCCCTCGACGGCAAAGAAAAAAGCGGCAGCGCATCGATTGCCTGAGCGCGGGACAGGGCTTAATCGATACGGGAAAAGCATCGGGGCCGACATGAGCGAAATCATCACCGCCGCAATGATCGTCATCGGAGACGAGATCCTGTCTGGCCGCACCAAGGATCGCAATATCGGCCACCTCGCCGACGTTTTGACTGCGATCGGCATCGATCTGAAGGAAGTGCGCATCGTCGCCGACGAGGAGGCCGCGATCGTCGAGGCGGTCAATGCGGTGCGCGCGCGATACACCTACGTCTTCACCACCGGCGGCATCGGGCCGACGCATGACGACATCACGGCCGATTCCATCTCCGCCGCCTTCACCGTCCCCTGCGGCTACGACGACCGCGCCTTCGCGATGCTCGAGGCGCACTATGCCGCGCGCGGCATGGAGTTCACCGAAGCGCGCCGGCGCATGGCGCGCATGCCGCAGGGCGCGACCCACATCGACAACCCGATCTCGATCGCGCCCGGCTTCGTCATCGGCAATGTCCACGTCATGGCGGGCGTGCCCGCGATCTTCCAGGCGATGCTCGACAATGTCGTGCCGACGCTCAAGGGCGGCACGAAGCTTCTCTCCGGCGCCGTCCACTGCCCGCATGGCGAGGGCACGATCGGCGGCCCGCTCGGCGAGATCCAGAAGCGCCATCCCGATACGATCATCGGCTCATATCCGAAATACCAGGACGGCTCGTTCTGGACCGAACTCGTCGTCCGTGCGCGCGACCCCGAAAAGCTCGAAGCGGCGCTGGCGGAAGTTCGCGCGATGGTCGAAGGTATTTCAGCGAAAGCTTGATATCGATCGAGGCGGGGCGCATCATAGGTGGCCTATCGGTTTGCAATGCAACCCATGGGAGGCTTGGATGAGCTACAAGACGCTACTCGCCGTCCTTCAGGACGAAACCGACGCCCGCCGCGTGCTCGACTGCATCGCGCCGCTTGCCGAACGCTTTTCCGCCCACGTCATCGGCGTCCATGCCGAGCCGCTTCCGGTGCCCTACGCGACGCCGATGGGCTTTCCCGACGCAGACTTCATGGTCACCAGCAGCGAGACCAACAAGGAACGTTCCGAGGCGATGCGTCAGATGTTCGACGGGCGCATGTCGCGCTCGGGCCTTTCGGCCGAATGGCGCGCGCTGGAAAGCTTTTCGGGCGACAGCGCGATCTCCTCGCTCGAAAGCGCCCGCGCGGTGGACCTGATCGTGGTGCAGCAGCGCGACCCGTCCTCGCATCTGCCCGGCACCAATGTCGACGCGCTCCTGCTCCAGACCGGGCGCCCGGTGCTCTTCGTGCCCTACGCGATGCCGGTCGACACCCGCTTCGAGACGATCCTGGTCGGCTGGAATGGCACGCGCGAATCCACGCGCGCGGTGTTCGATGCCCTGCCCCTGCTCACCACCGCCCGCCAGGTCGAGGTGTTCACCGTCGACCCGGACCGCTATGGCGGCCATGAATCGATGACGGCCGGCGGCCAGATCGCGGCGGCCCTGTCGCGCCATGGCGTGCGGGTCACGGTCCAGAGCCAGCACAAGTCGGAGCTGACCCATGGCGAGGCGATCCAGAACCGCGCCGTCGAACTCGGCGCCGATCTTCTGGTGACCGGCGCCTACAGCCAGTCGAAGCTGAAGGAATTCTTCTTCGGCGGCGTGACCAAGTCGGTGCTGGATTCGATGCCGACTGCGACCTTCATGTCGCGCTAAAATGCCTTGGACAGCCGCATCAGCGCAATGAAATGCGCAAACGGCGAACCGGCGTTCCACGCGAGATAGCGCGGCTCCTCGCGGCCGTGGAACCGCCGCTTGAACGCGGCATGGCCGGCAAGGTTGAACACCTTGCGATTGACCGCGCCGGACCGATAGAGCCGCTGCAGCATCGCGCGGAACGCCGCGCTTTCGTCAAAGCCGCTCGGCTCGACGTCGCAGAGCGGCGAAAGGCCGAGCATCAGGACTTCTTTGCCCTCTGCCTTGAAGACGTCCGCGGCCCGCTTCGTCAGCCCGATCTCCGCATGCGAGGTCGTGTCCGGCAGCTTGCGCTTGAATGCGGTCAGATAGCCGATCACCTCGCCATCGCGGCAGATCGGGTCGAAATAGACGAGGCAGCCGACACGCCCGTCCGGCTCGATCAGCACGAAACGGCGCATCATCGGCCCGCCCGCTTCCGGCAGCGGCCGGTTGAGAAATGCCATCTCGCGCTTCTTGACAATGCGCGAAGCCCGCCACCGCTCCGAAAGGTCGCGGATCATCGCCTCCGCGCCCTCGACCTCCTCGGCCTCGGCGATGCGATAGCCCTTCTTCTCCAGCCAGCGCTCCGAATAGCGGACCGTCTCCTTGCGCTTGCCGGAAAAGTCGTAGGTCTGAAGATCGAGCGCGCTGTCGATGCCCATCATCGCGACCTTGTAGCCGCGCCCGGCAAGGTGCTGCGCCGTCTCGCGGCGGATTTCGGCAAAGACGGGCGTCTTCGCGGCGTCGACGAAAGCATCGAGCAGCCGCCCCCGGTCCTGCGGCGCGCAAACCGGGTCGCCGAGCGCGATCAGCGAGCCCATCTTGGCCGCATGCGCGATATAGCCGCGCGCGTCGCCGAAATGGCCGAGCCCGGTCTGCACCGCTGTCGAATAGGCGAGCGAGAAATCGCCATGCCGCGAGACGAGGTCGAGGCGCTCGCCTTCGCTCAACGGCGCCTCGGGCAGGTCGGCGAGCTTGCGGTCGAGGAAACGGTCGATCAGCTTGCGGCTCATGCCGATGCCTCCGGCTTGGCGAAGACCAGCGTGCGGTAGAGCGCGGGGCCGATGCCGAGCAGGCGGTGGTCATTCAGCGCGACCTGCCGGAAACCGAGCCGCTCGACGTGCGGCCGGTAATCATAGATCGGATGCTGCGAGGCGAGGCCGAGCAGCCAGAAGAAGCTGAGCCCGAACTTGAGATAAAGCCAGGCGAGAGGCCCGAGCGGACCCGAGGGCGGCGCCATGTCGGCGATCATGAGATATCCGCCCGGCCGCACATAGGTCGCCGCCTTGGCGAGCACGACGGGCATGTCGTCCGGCCCGAAGACGTTGAAGAAGTAGTTGCCGCAGACCGCATCGAAGAGCGGGTCCGGCGCGAGCACCAGCGCATCGCCGGCGATCAGCTCGGCCGTCAGCCCCTTGCGCGCCATGCGCCGGCGCAGCCTTTCGATCATGCGCGCGGATAAATCGATGGCCGTCACCCGCGCTCCCGCCCGCGCCGCAGCCACCGCCTCCTCCCCCGAGCCAGCGCCGAGATAGAGCACCCGGTCGCCGGTCTTGAGATAGTCGAGTTCGGCCAGCTTCGCGCGGCGGATCAGCCCGAAGGAGTAGAGGTTGGCCAGCGTCTCGTAGATGCCCGCGACCGCGTCGTAGTTGCGGCTCTTGATCTTCTTTTCGGCGATGGGTGCATGCACGCGTGTCGCTGCCTTTCGCGGATCGATCTGGAGTGGCCTTCTATCGCGGGCAGGTGAACTGGCACAACCGCAAGGCGCGAGTGCGGCAAAATGCTTGCCAAGCGCTGTTGAATACGTCTAATTCCGCGCGCATTCCGCCTTTTCAAGCCGCCGCGCCCGGAGTGCCAGCAAAATGTCCCTGCCCGAAAAAGCCTTTCCCGTCTCCTGGGATCAGTTCCACCGCGATTCCCGCGCGCTCGCCTGGCGCCTGTCCGGCATCAACGGCAACTGGCGCGCCATCGTATGCATCACCCGCGGCGGCCTCGTCCCCGCCGCCGTCATCTCGCGTGAGCTCGGCGTGCGTCTGATCGAGACGGTCTGCGTCGCCTCCTACCACGATTACACCGAACAGGGTGAGTTGAAGGTCCTGAAGGAGATCAACCCGGCGCTGCTCGAGGATGAAGGCAAGGACGTGCTGATCATCGACGACCTGACCGACACCGGCAAGACCGCCGCCATCGTCCGCGCGATGATGCCGAAGGCGCACTTCGCCACCATCTACGCCAAGCCGAAGGGCCGGCCGCTCGTCGACACTTTCGTAACGGAAGTGTCGCAGGATACGTGGATCTATTTCCCTTGGGATCTGGGGTTCACCTATCAAAAGCCGATCGCCGAAGGCCATCTCGGTTAGCCAAACCGAAAGCGAAGCGAAACCGGTCGAAACTTGCGCGGGCCTTGCGCTTTTACGCGCAAAGCCCCATTTTGGTGCGATCTCCACGGAGAAAAGGCTTTGAAACGCTCGACTTGAGGAGGATACTCCTTGAGTTGGCAAACGAATCGGACTCGAAACACGACCATGTTCCTCACCCGCCAGACACGCGCGAATGTTGCCGAACGGCTTCGTCGGCTGATCGGCGGTTTGCCGTGCCGCACCCAGGTCGCCGCCCTGCCTTTCCGGCACTCGGACGACGGCTATGAGGTCATGCTCATCACCAGCCGCGGCACCGGCCGCTGGGTCATCCCCAAGGGCTGGCCCGAGGGCGAGGAAGATCTGTGGCATGCCGCGGCGCGCGAGGCCGACGAGGAAGCAGGGGTCGCCGGCGAGATCGAACGCGACGCGCTCGGCCGCTTCTACTATGCCAAGCATCTTGCCCGCGGCCGCGAGTGGCGCTGCGAGGTTCTCGTCTACCCGCTCGAGGTCAAGGACGTGGCCGACAAGTGGCGCGAAAAGAAGAAGCGCCGCCGGCGCTGGTTCCCGGTTCAGGACGCCGCGCGCCTCGTCAACGAGCCCGGTCTTGCCGAGCTGATCGCCAAGTTTGGCGCTCATCCCCGAAAATCTGCCGCCTGACGGTCGCATTTCGTCTCCATATGGGCTAGCCGGCTAACCGGAACCGACCGGTGGCGAAAACCCTTGGACTGACGATGGCCGACTCAACGATACGCAAGGACACGCTCGACAAGGATCTGGACAAGCTCGTCCATGTCGAGGAAGCCACGTCCGTCGTGGCCCGCGGGCTCGTCGCGCCGGGCCTGTCGCTGCTTTTTCTGGCACTCAGCGCCGTTTTCGCCTCGCTCTATGTTTTCGACGAGCCCCGCGCAGTGCTGATCGTGGTCGCCGCCGTCCTGGGCGGTTACATGGCGCTCAACATCGGCGCCAACGACGTCGCTAACAATGTCGGTCCAGCCGTCGGCGCCAAGGCGCTGACCATGGGCGGCGCAATCGCGATCGCCGCGATCTTCGAGAGCGCCGGCGCGCTGATCGGCGGCGGCGACGTCGTCAACACCATCTCGCGCGGCATCATCGACATTTCCTCGGTCGGCAGCCCCGATTTCTTCATCCGCGCCATGATGGCAGCGCTCATCTCCTCGGCGCTCTGGATCAACCTGGCGACGTGGATCGGCGCGCCGGTCTCGACGACCCACTCCGTCGTCGGCGGTGTCATGGGTGCCGGCATCGCGGCCGCCGGCCTGTCGGCGGTCAACTGGCCGATGATGAGCGGCATCGCCGCAAGCTGGGTCATCTCGCCGCTGCTCGGCGGCGCCATTGCCGCCCTCTTCCTCGCCTTCATCAAGGAGGCGATCATCTACCGCGAGGACAAGATCGACGCCGCCCGTCGCTGGGTGCCGGTGCTGATTGCAATCATGGCTGCCGCCTTCGCGGTCTATCTCGGCATGAAGGGGCTGAGCCGCATCATCGACCTGTCGGGTTCGGCTCTGCTGCTGATCGGCGCCGTGGTCGGCTTTTGCGCCTGGCTCTGGTCGCGCGGCCATGTGCGCCGCCAATCGGCCGGCATGGAAAACCGCAACCAGTCGCTGCGCAAGCTCTTCAACATCCCGTTGATCTGCTCGGCCTGTCTCCTGTCCTTCGCCCACGGCGCCAATGACGTGGCCAATGCCGTCGGCCCGCTCGCCGCGATCGTCTACACCGCCGAGGCCGACGCCATCGCCTCGAGCGTCTCGATACCGCTCTGGGTCATGGTCATCGGCGCATTCGGCATCTCGCTCGGCCTCGTCCTCTTCGGCCCCAAGCTCATCCGCATGGTCGGCGAGCAGATCACCAAGCTCAATCCAATGCGCGCCTTCTGTGTGTCGCTGTCGGCCGCCATCACCGTCATCGTCGCCTCCTGGTTCGGCCTGCCGGTCAGCTCGACCCACATCGCCGTCGGCGCGGTCTTCGGCGTCGGCTTCTTCCGCGAATGGTACACCGCCAATTCGCCCCGCCGCCGCCGCTACATGGAGCGCAAGAACGCGCTCCACCGAGCCGCCCGCGGCCAGCTTGCCGAGGACCAGGCGAGTGAAGCCTCGAGCCCGTTCGACGGCAATAGCAATGGCAGCGGCGCCCCCGATGCCGACCGCGACCTCGACGCCGCTCCGGTCTCGACCGAAGAAGCCAAGCGCCGCCGCCTCGTGCGCCGCGCCCACGTCTCCACCATCGTCGCCGCCTGGGTCACCACCGTCCCCGCCGCCGCGCTGCTATCGGCGATGATCTTCCTGGCGTTGAACGCGCTGGCTTGAACCGGGAAAGCACAGCCAAGCGCGGCTGATTCTTCTCCCCGTTATCCACACCGGTCCCCACAATATCTAGCGGTCGGCTAACGATCGTAAACGATCCCTTGACGCTCCGACCCGAGTCGCGTTGTTATGATCCTCGTGCGCTCTTTTGGGTTGCACCGAGGCGGGTTTCTTCGGGGTCGGGGTTTTCCGGTTATTGGTTGGAGACGGGTCGGAACGGCGCATGCCAGCGCCTTGCCGAATGGGTTTCGGCGCGCAATTTTTCTGCGTTCTTGGTTCGGAATTTTGAGCGTAAACACTATATTTAGTGTTGCAGCACTAGGGTGACCCAAGATAGAGTTGGGTTCTGGTTTTCGGAATCGGGATACGGGGCAAGCCTCGCCGGTTCGCAAAGCGAGCATGAAGCCCGCGACGAGGATCGGCCAAGCGTAGGATTTTCAAGCGTTTTCGAGGGAACGGGCTTTGGCGCGCGGGGCGTCGGCCGGATGCGGAAATCGGGTTCTTGCGGCAATCGCCCGGCGGCGGCGCAGAACCACAACATATAGACGATGGGACAACACACGATGCGTATCGAACGTCGCTTCACCAAGCCCGGCCAGTCGGCCTATGCGGAAGTCGAATTCCGCAAGGCGGTCAGCGAAATCAAGAACCCGGACGGCTCCATCGTGTTCCGCCTGGCCGACATCGACGTGCCGGCGCAGTTCTCCCAGGTCGCCAGCGACATCCTCGCGCAGAAATATTTCCGCAAGGCCGGCGTGCCCGCACGGCTGAAAAAGGTCGAGGAGAACGACGTCCCGTCCTTCCTCTGGCGCTCCGTCGCCGACGAAGCCGCGCTTGCCGCGCTGCCCGAGAACGAGCGCACCGGCTCCGAGACCGATGCCCGTCAGGTCTTCGACCGCCTCGCCGGCACCTGGACCTACTGGGGCTGGAAGGGCGGCTATTTCGCCTCCGAGGAAGACGCGTCCGCATTCCGCGACGAGCTCGCCTTCATGCTCGCCACCCAGCGCGTCGCGCCGAACTCGCCGCAATGGTTCAATACCGGTCTCCACTGGGCCTACGGCATCGACGGCCCCGGCCAGGGCCACTATTACGTCGACCCGTTCACCGGCAAGCTGACCAAGTCGAAGTCGTCCTACGAGCATCCGCAGCCGCATGCCTGCTTCATCCAGGGCGTCGGCGACGACCTCGTCAACGAAGGCGGCATCATGGATCTGTGGGTCCGTGAAGCGCGCCTGTTCAAATACGGCTCCGGCACCGGGTCGAACTTCTCCTATCTGCGCGGCGAAGGCGAGAAGCTGTCGGGCGGCGGCCGTTCGTCCGGCCTGATGTCCTTCCTCAAGATCGGCGACCGCGCCGCCGGCGCCATCAAGTCGGGCGGCACCACCCGCCGCGCGGCGAAGATGGTCGTCGTCGACGTCGACCACCCGGACATCGAGGAATATATCGACTGGAAGGTGAAGGAGGAGCAGAAGGTCGCCTCCCTCGTCACCGGCTCCAAGATCGTCAAGCAGCACCTCGCCGCCATCATGAAGGCCTGCGTCAACTGCGAGGCGGACAATGGCGACTGCTTCGACCCGGCCAAGAACCCGGCGCTGAAGCGCGAGATCAAGGCTGCGAAGAAAAACTTCGTGCCCGAGAACTACGTCAAGCGCGTCATGCAGTTCGCCCGCCAGGGTTACACGTCGATCGAGTTCAAGACCTACGACACCGACTGGGATTCGGAAGCCTACCTCACCGTCTCGGGCCAGAACTCCAACAACTCCGTCTCGCTGAAGGACGACTTCCTGCGCGCCGTCGAGAACGATGCCGACTGGAACCTGACCGCCCGCAAGGACGGCAAGGTGATGAAGACGCTGAAGGCGCGCGATCTGTGGGAGAAGATCGGCCACGCCGCCTGGGCGTCCGCCGATCCGGGCCTGCATTTCAACACCACGATGAACGACTGGCACACCTCGCCGGCCGCGGGCCCGATCCGCGCCTCGAACCCGTGCTCGGAATACATGTTCCTCGACGACACGGCCTGCAACCTCGCATCGATCAACCTGCTGCCCTACCGGAACCAGGACGGCACGATCGACATCGCCGCCTACGAGCACACGGTCCGCCTGTGGACCATCGTCCTCGAAATCTCGGTGATGATGGCGCAGTTCCCGTCGAAGGAGATCGCGCGGCTTTCCTATGAATACCGCACGCTCGGCCTTGGCTACGCCAATATCGGCGGCCTGCTGATGACCTCCGGCATCCCCTACGATTCCAGGGAAGGCCGCGCCATCGGCGGCGCGCTGACCGCGATCATGACGGGCGTTTCCTACGCGACCTCGGCCGAAATGGCCGGCGAGCTCGGCGCCTTCCCGGACTACGAGCGCAATGCCGACAACATGCTGCGCGTCATCCGCAACCACCGCCGCGCCGCCCACGGTTCGGTCGATGGCTATGAGGGCCTGTCCGTCGCCCCGGTCCCGCTGGAAGCGGCCGATTGCCCGCATGCAGACCTGATCGACCACGCCCGCCTCGCCTGGGACAACGCGCTCGCGCTCGGCGAAAAGCACGGCTACCGCAACGCGCAGGTCTCCGTCATCGCGCCCACCGGCACGATCGGCCTCGTCATGGATTGCGACACGACCGGCATCGAGCCCGATTTCGCGCTGGTCAAGTTCAAGAAGCTCGCCGGCGGCGGCTATTTCAAGATCATCAACCGCGCCGTTCCGGAAGCCTTGCGCACGCTCGGCTATTCGGAAAGCCAGATCGCCGAGATCGAGGCTTACGCCGTCGGCCACGGCAACCTCAACCAGGCACCCGGCATCAACCCCGGCTCGCTCAAGGCCAAGGGCTTCACCGACGAGAAGATCGCCGCGCTCAACGCCGCGACGGCGCAGGCCTTCGACATCAAGTTCATCTTCAACCAGTGGACGCTCGGCGCCGACTGGCTGAAGGAAACCTTCGGCTTCACCGACGAGCAGCTCTCCGACTTCTCCTTCGAGCTCCTGCCCGCGCTCGGCTTCTCGAAGAAGGACATCGAGGCCGCCAACATCCATGTCTGCGGTGCGATGACCCTCGAGGGAGCACCATTTCTTAAAGACCAGCACCTGCCCGTCTTCGATTGCGCCAACCCGTGCGGCAAGATCGGCAAGCGCTATCTGTCGGTCGAAAGCCACATCCGCATGATGGCGGCCGCCCAGCCCTTCATTTCGGGCGCGATCTCTAAGACCATCAACATGCCGAACGACGCGACGGTGGAGGACTGCAAGGAAGCCTACATGCTGTCGTGGAAGCTGGCGCTGAAGGCCAACGCGCTCTACCGCGACGGCTCCAAGCTCTCCCAGCCGCTCAACGCCTCGCTCATCGCCGATGACGAGGACGAGGCCGACGATTTGATCGAGGAACTGATCGCCGCCCCCGCTGCGCAGCAGGCAACCATCGTCACGGAAAGGATCGTCGAGAAGATCATCGAGCGCGAAGTCCGCTCGCTGCGCGACAAGCTGCCGAACCGCCGCAAGGGCTACACCCAGAAGGCGGTCGTCGGCGGGCACAAGGTCTATCTGCGCACCGGCGAGTTCGACGACGGCCGCCTCGGCGAGATCTTCATCGACATGCACAAGGAAGGCGCCGCCTTCCGCGCGATGATGAACAACTTCGCCATCGCCATCTCGATCGGCCTGCAATACGGCGTGCCGCTAGAGGAATATGTGGAGGCGTTCACCTTCACCAAGTTCGAGCCGGCCGGCATGGTCCAGGGCAACGACGCGATCAAGAACGCGACGTCGATCCTCGACTACGTCTTCCGCGAGCTGGCGGTCTCCTATCTGGAGCGCGGCGACCTCGCCCATGTCGACCAGTCGGACTTCTCCAACACCGCGCTCGGCAAGGGCATTTCCGAAGGCAAGGCCACGCCCTTCTCGCGCGGTTTGACCCGTGGCGCTTCGCCCCTGAAGGTCGTCTCCGGCTCGTCCGAACCCAAGGGCTCGGCCACCGGCGCGCCTGCCGCCGCCCGCCCGGCAACGGCGTCTTACGCCTCCAACGTCCGCTCGATCTCCTCGGGCAACGCCGCCCTCGCCCTCAAAACCGAAGGCGCCACCGCCTTCAAGCGCGACTACGAGGAACGCGCGGCCGAACTCGCCGACGAAATCCCCGAAGACACCGCCACCGCCCTCTTCACCGACGCCGCAGCCGAAGAAGCCACCGAAGCCAAAGCCCTCGCCGCCCAACGCCGCGCCAAGTCCATCATGCAGGGCTACACCGGCAACATGTGCACCGAGTGCCAGAACTTCACGATGGTGCGGAACGGGACATGCGAGAAGTGCGACACGTGCGGGGCGACGAGCGGGTGCTCGTAAGCTGATCGAGACTGTGCGTGCGTGCTGCAACAAAGGAGGCCGGTCATTGACCGGCCTCTGGCGTTCAAATGCAATGCCCTCTCAGCCAATTGCAAACTGAAAAACCTGTAGCAGCAACTCGCGTCGCCCTCCCTTCTCCCCTTGTGGAAGAAGGTGGCTGAGCGAAGCGAAGTCGGATGAGGGGTGTCCAGCTTGGCGCCGCGGCAAATCCTCCCGACTCGCAGCGTGAAAGGAGACAAACAAAACTTATCCCCCTCCGCCAAACCTCCCCCATACTCCCCCTCATCGTCCTCGTGGGAACCGGTGCGCACCGGGTATCGGGAGGGCGGCGATGACCTCCCCCTGACGGGTGTCGGAACCTGTCGGGCACGTGAGGGCTGGGAACAGGCCGGCATGGTCGCATGACCATGCGGGAAAAGCCGCGGCGGACGCGATCTTCGGATCATTGTCTGCTGTGACCGGTCGAGAGCCAGACAGCCATCGGTGGGGTGCGCGGGTTCGCGCCACTCACAATACCAATCGGAAGGCACGGCCCGCGCGCCCCGCTTCCCGTTCTTTGACAATGGCCGGATGCCGCATGGCAGGCGCGGCGATGAGGAAGCGCGCCGTCGCGCCGCTGGCCCAAGCGCCGCCGCTTTATGGAGCCCCGCATTGCTGATAGGTCTCGCCGAAATCGCAAACCTTCGCGCCGCCGGCGGTGCGACGAGCCGGACAGTCCCGTTGAGCCAGCCGAAATCCCTCGCATCCGACCCGCGCGCCGGCATGTTCTACATGATCGCCACCTGCGCCGTCTTCGCGGTCCAGGACGGCGTCTCGCGCCACGTCGCCGAAAGCGTCAGCGTCTACATGGTGGTCATGCTGCGCTTCTGGTTCTTCGCAGCCCTCGCGATCATGTGGGCGGCCCGCTCGGCCGGAGGCCTGGCAGCGGCGACGCGCACTGCCTTCCCGAAGCTCCAGGCGCTGCGGGCGGTCCTGCTGATCAGCGAAATCTGCCTCATCATGTTCTCCTTCGTCGGCATCGGGCTCATCGCCACCCATGCGGTGTTCATCTGCTATCCGCTCATCATCGCGGCGCTCTCGGTGCCATTCCTGGGCGAAAAGGTCGGCTGGCGGCGCTGGTCGGCGATCATCGTCGGTTTCGTCGGCGTGCTCTTCATCATCAATCCCGGCGCGTCGGTGCTGACGCCGTGGACGCTGGTGCCGCTCGCCTGCGCGACGCTCTTTGCAGGCTACAGCCTCCTGACGCGCTATGTCGCGCGCGAGGACAGCGCCAATGTCAGCTTCTTCTGGACGGGCGTCTTCGGCGCGATCCTCATCACGCCGCTCGGCCTGTGGCACTGGCAAGCGATCGCGCCCGCCAACGCCGGCTGGATCGGCGCGCTCTGCCTGCTGGCGATCACCGGCAACTGGCTGCTCATCAAGGCCTACGAAGTCGCCGACGCGTCGAGCGTCCAGCCCTTCACCTATTTCCAGTTCCCGTTTGTCTCGGCGGTCGGGCTGCTGGTCTTCGGCGAGGCGCTGAGCATCAACCTCGTCGTCGGCGCGACGATCGTCATGGCCGCCGGCCTCTTCACTCTGTGGCGCGAGCGGGTCAAGCGCATTGCGGCGACAGCGCCCGCGGTGCCGGCCGACCGGCCCTAGTGCCGCCGCGCCTGCACGAGATAGGCGTCGATCGTCGTCTCGCCGAGAAATTTCATCGCCTCGAGCCGGTGCAGCCCCTCGACCAGGACGTAGCGCGCGCCATCCTCGCGCACCTGGATCGGTGTCTTCAACCCGTTTTCCAGAATGTCCTCGGCCAGCGCGCGCGCCGTCTCGGGATGAAGCGTCTTCTTGCGCGCCGTCGGCACATAGACCGCGTCGATCGGGACGGGCTTGGAACGCAGCATGAGGCCTCCTTGCGGGCGCGGGGCGATGCCCGACTAGATCAGGTCGCCCCCGGCGCGGCAAGCTGGAGGAAACGGATGCGGCCGCGCTGGCCGCATCCGGGCGACGTCAGAGCGTCGCGTTGATGGAGCCGCCGTCGAGCAGGATGTTCTGGCCGACGATATAGCCCGCATAGGCACTGCAGAGGAACGCGCAGGCCGCGCCGAACTCCTCGGTCGTGCCGAACCGGCCGGCCGGGTTGGCGGCATAGGCGTCCTCGCGAGCCTGGTCGACCGTGATGCCCTTCTGCTTCGCCGTGTTGTTCATCAGCGATTCGATGCGCGCCGTCTCGTGCTGGCCGGGCAGAAGATTGTTGATCGTCACGCCGTGGCGCGCGACCTGGCGCGAAGTGCCGGCGACGAAGCCGGTCAACCCGCTGCGGGCCGCGCCCGAAAGGCCGAGCGCCGGGATCGGCGCCTTGACGGAGCCGGAGGTGATGTTGACGATCCGCCCCCATTTGCGCTCGATCATGCCCGGCAGGACCGCCGTGATGAGGTGGATCGGCGTCAGCATGTTGGCGCGGATGGCGTTCTGCCATTCGTCCTCGCCCCACTCGCTCCAAACGCCGGGAGGCGGACCACCCGCATTGTTGACGAGGATGTCCGGCGCCGGCGCCGCCTCGAGCAGCTTGGCGCGGCCCTCCGGCGTCGTCACGTCCGCCGCAACCGTCGTCACCTTGACGCCAAAACGCTCCGCGATCTCGCCCGCTGTCTTCTCCAGCGCCTCGGCCGAGCGCGCATTGAGCACGATGTCGACGCCCGCCTCCGCAAGCTTCTCCGCCGACCCGCGCCCGAGCCCCTTCGACCCGCCGCAAACGATGGCCGTACGGCCCCTGATTCCCAAATCCATCTCGTCCGTCTCTCCCGCTTCGCAGTCACAGCAATCGCTTCGCCCTCCCCCAAAGAAGGAAGATGCACACGTGCAATATACCGCCCACGCCCCGAAGCCTACCCCGAGTGCCTGCAATTGGATGCAATAGCGCAGAGCCCCAACGCAAAAAGCCGCCCTTTTGGGGCGGCGTGTGGATGTGGAGGTGTGTTGAACGACCTGAGACATAGGTGACGTTTTGTACCGGACACATGGGTAACACTTTTCGCTTTGCGGGAGGTGTTGATGCCGTGGAAGGAGTGTTCGGTTATGGACGAGCGGGTTCGTTTCGTCGGCCGTCTTCTGGACGGCGAGGGCATGAGCGAGGTGTGCCGTGAGTTCGGCATCTCGCGCAAGACCGGCTACAAGATCTGGGACCGTTACCGGCAGGAAGGGCTTGATGCCCTGACCGACCGCTCGCGGCGTCCGGTGCGCTACGCCAACCAGTTGCCCGACCAGATCGAGCGGCTGATCGTGGAGACGAAGAAGGGCAAGCCGCACTGGGGCGCCCGCAAGATACGGGAGCTGCTGGTCAGGAAGCTGGCCGGCGACGTGCGCATTCCCGCCAAGTCGACGGTCCATGCCGTGCTCGACCGGCACGGCCTCGTGAGCCGCGCCCGCAAGAGGCGGGCGGCGAACAAGGCGACGGGCACGCCGCTGTCGCAGGCCATGGCCTCCAACGATCTGTGGTGCGCCGATTTCAAGGGCGAGTTCAAGACCGGCGACGGCCGCTATTGTCACCCCTTGACGGTGACCGACCAGGCCTCGCGCATGATCCTTCTGTGCGAAGCCCTCGAGAGCACGAAGGAGCTGCCCGTCATCGAGGCCTTTGTGAGCCTGTTCAGGCACCGTGGCTTGCCAGCCGCGATCCGCAGCGACAACGGCCTGCCCTTCGCCAGCCCCAACGGGCTCTAC